>NZ_JAMQOL010000081.1:0-63413 GCF_023717965.1 Paractinoplanes hotanensis
GCGCGCGTGCGGCGGTGTGGGTGAGCATGGAGCCGGGCGCCTCGACCTTCTCGAGGTGAGCGGCCGAACCCCGGCCAGTGGTGGTCATGATGTCCTCCTCGAAGGGTTTCTGTGTGTCCGACCTTGCCGGTTCGGTACGCCGGGCGCCTGAGTCCAAGCGCCCGAACCGGCAGGTCAAAAGTCCCTGCCGATCAACGCGCCGGCCGAAGACCATGGATCGGGGAGGTGATGAGGATGTTGGTTCCGATCGCGATCCTGGCTGTCATCAGCGTGATGTGCATACTCGCCGGATTGTTCGTGCCCGACCTGATCGCGAAGGTGCGGCGCCGGCCGCACGGCACGGTGGACGCCAAGCCCGTCGCTGCGCCGCTCGGCAAGCCGGACAGTCTGGAGGGAGTGCTCGTCGCGCAGTTGGTCCGAGGCGAGATCACGCCGACCCAGTACCGCCGCTCGGTCGAAGGGCTTGCCGCCCGCGACGACGACCGTAACCCTCTGGCGGTTCCACCGGACCTCGGCCCGGCTGATGCTTGAAGGGCGTCAACCGGCCGATGCGGCCCTCACTCCTCGATACGAATGACTTCGTTCGGTGTTCGCCGTGGCGACGGCGGAACGGGTTCTTCCGACTCGACGTAGCCCAGCCGAACGATCAGATACGGTTCGCCCAGGTCGGACAGCAGGCGGGTCAGCAGGATCCGGGGCCAGGCCACCTCGACCGCCTCGCTGATGGGCGCCGTGGCCAAGCCTTCGACGGTTGCTCGCAGAAGGAGGGCGGACATGGCTTCCCCGCCCCGCAACAGATCGACCGGCCGGTCGGTGGTGCCGAACACGATGACGTAGGTGGCGCCCTCGTCATGGTCGGCGCCGGACAGCAGGCCGGGTGAGCCGTCGGGCAGGAAGTTGCGCACGGGAACGCGACGCAGACCGGGCTCGACCGCGGTGGCCGGCGGCACTCCGTCACTGGTCCAGGCGGGCCGGTGGGTCCAGTTGGTGAGCTCGGTGCGGTGAGCCGGGTCGAAGTAGTTGGCGTCGGCTGCCAGGTCGACCGAGATGGCCAGCTCGGGCACCCGGTCGTCCGGCACCACGTGCAGGTAGGCGCCCTCGGCCTCGACGAGCCGGCGCAGGCGGGTCAGCGTCTGCTCGGCCACTGGGCGTTCGCCGAACGCCCGGCGGTCGGTGCGCCGCCGGCTGATGGCGGAGGCGAGGTCGCGCGCTGCCGGATCGGGTTCGATGCGACCGGCGACGCGGATCGTGGCGAGCAGGTCCGGACGCCGCGCGTCGGGGAGGCGCTGCACTTCGGTACGCCATCCACCGGCGGCCAGAGCGATCCGGGCGTGGTGCAGGGCGCCCCCGCAACTGAGCAACAAGAGGCGACCTTCAGCGTCGGTGACGCCGAGACGGCGATGCGGGTCGGACGCCAGCTCGAGGATGTCGCCGGTGACGCGCCACGTCCACGGTTGGCTGTTGAACACCGACGGCGCTCGAAGAGAGACCCGGGCGGCCAGTTCCAGAGCCTCGCGCGCCTCAGCACGGGTCACGTCGTGCGCGGATTCGGTCATCGGTAACACCTCCGAGGTCCTCAGGTCCTTCACCGTCGCAGGCCATAGGCGCAGCGGTCAGGGCCAAAAGTCCTGAGCCGGTTGCTCGCCAGGTCGCGGCCGCCGATCGGCCAGTTTTCGGCCCGGGTCCTTCGGTCCCTTGGGGTTCTTCGACCGGACAGGGTAGAAAGGCGGAATGATCCGAGTTTTTCTGCTCGACGACCACGAGGTGGTTCGGCGTGGTCTGGTCGACCTGCTACAGGCCGACGGCGACATCGAGGTGATCGGCGAGTCGGGGCTGGCCCAGGAGGCCACCGCGCGTATTCCCGCGCTCCGGCCCGATGTGGCGATTCTCGACGCGCGGCTGCCGGACGGCAACGGCATCGACGTCTGCCGAGACGTGCGGGCGGTGGACTCGACGATCAAAGGGCTGATCCTGACCTCGTACGAGGACGACGAAGCGCTGTTCGCCGCGATCATGGCAGGCGCCTCGGGTTACGTGCTGAAGCAGATCCGCGGCAACGATCTGCTCGATGCGGTGCGCCGGGTCGCGTCCGGCCAGTCGTTGCTCGATCCGGCGGTGACCCAGCGGGTGCTCGAGCGGATCCGGCACGGAGTCGAGCAGCCCCGGGAACTGGCGTCGTTGACGGACCAGGAACGCAGGATTCTCGAGTTCATCGCTGAGGGGCTCACGAATCGGGAGATCGCCGGCCGCATGTTCCTGGCCGAGAAGACAGTGAAGAACTACGTCTCCAGTCTGCTGGCCAAGCTCGGCCTGGAGCGGCGTACGCAGGCCGCGGTGCTCGCCACGCGACTGCTCGGTGACGATCGGCACGGCTGACGTGACAGGGTGGTGCCGGCCGGTTCTCTGACGAGAGCCGGCCGGTTCCATGTCGGGACCGCGGTCAGGACCGGACGGGACTTTCGGCCCTGATCACCGGGCGGCGCGATCACGAGACTCGGGGCATCCGTGGAAAGGATCCGCCCGTGGACGCGCTCGACCTCGCCCGATGGCAGTTCGGCATCACCACCGTTTACCACTTCCTGTTCGTGCCGATCACCATCGGCATGTCGGCCCTCGTCGCCGGTCTGCAGACCGCCTGGGTGCGGACCGGCAAGGAGCAATACCTGCGCGCCACCAAGTTCTGGGGCAAGCTCTTCCTGATCAACTTCGCGATGGGCGTGGTCACCGGCATCGTGCAGGAGTTCCAGTTCGGCATGAACTGGAGCGACTACTCGCGCTTCGTCGGCGACGTCTTCGGCGCCCCGCTGGCGATCGAGGGGCTGCTCGCCTTCTTCCTCGAGTCGACCTTCCTGGGCCTGTGGATCTTCGGCTGGGACCGCCTGCCGAAGCGCCTGCACCTCGCCACGATCTGGCTGGCCTCGATCGGCACGCTGCTGTCGGCGTACTTCATCCTCGCCGCCAACTCGTGGATGCAGCACCCGGTCGGTTACACCGTGAACCCCGTATCGGGCCGGGCCGAGCTCACCAGCATCTGGGCGGTGCTGACCAACTCCACGACGCTGGTCACCTTCCCGCACACCATCACGGCGTGCTTCCTGACCGCCGGGGCGGTGCTGCTCGCGGTGAGCGCCTGGCACCTCAAGCGCCGCAACCAGGAGGACGTGTTCCGCCCGGGCCTCAAGCTCGGCGCCTGGGTGGTGCTGATCGCCGGGGTCGGCGTGCTGATCACCGGTGACCTGCAGGCGCGCATCATGACCGAGCAGCAGCCGATGAAGATGGCCGCCGCCGAAGCGCTGTACGACACGTCCAAGCCGGCGAGCTTCTCGATTTTCACGATCGGGTCGCTCGACGGGCGCGAGGAGATGGCAAGCGTGCGTATCCCGTCGCTGCTGTCGTTCATGGCGACCGGCAGCCCGGGCGGCGAGGTCGAGGGCATCAACAACCTGCAGGCCGAGTACGCCGAGAAGTACGGTCCCGGCGACTACACGCCCTATGTGCCGGTAACCTACTGGTCGTTCCGCCTGATGATCGGCTTCGGTGGGCTCGCCATGCTCGTGGCCGTGGCCGCGCTCTGGGCCATCCGCCGGGGCCGGGCACCCACCAACCGGTGGCTGTGGCTCGCCGCGATCACCTCGATCGGCATGCCGCTGGCGGCCAACTCGTTCGGCTGGATCTTCACCGAGATGGGTCGCCAGCCGTGGACGGTCTTCGGCGTCTTCAAGACCGCGGACAGCGTCTCGCCCTCGGTCGGCGCCGGGTCGGTTGCCACTTCGTTGATCGTGCTCACCCTGCTCTACGGAGTGCTCGCCGTCGTCGAGGTCGGGCTTTTCGTCCGGTACGCCCGGGCCGGCGCTCCGGAGCTGCCACCGGCGAGCGACGACGACTCCGAAGACCGTCCCCTCGCCTTCGCCTACTGACGCCCACGGAGACTCTGACATGGAACTCACGACTGTCTGGTTCGCGCTCATCGCGACCCTCTGGGCCGGCTACTTCCTGCTCGAGGGCTTCGACTTCGGCGTCGGCATCCTGCTGCCGGTCCTCGCTCGCGACAACCGCGAGCGCCGGCTGCTCATCAACACGATCGGCCCGGTCTGGGACGGCAACGAGGTGTGGCTCCTGGTTGCCGGCGGGGCCACCTTCGCCGCCTTCCCGGAGTGGTACGCCACCCTGTTCTCCGGCTTCTACCTGCCGCTGTTGCTCATCCTGGTCGCGCTGATCCTGCGCGGCGTCGCGTTCGAGTACCGCGGCAAGCGCGACGACGACACCTGGCGGCGCCGCTGGGACCTCTGCATCATCGGCGGCAGCCTGGTGCCGGCGATCCTCTGGGGTGTGGCCTTCGGCAACATCGTGCGCGGCGTGAAGCTCGACGCGAATCACGAGTACGTCGGCGGCTTCTTCGACCTGCTCAACCCGTACGCGTTGCTCGGTGGCCTGACCACCCTGACGCTGTTCGTGCTGCACGGCGCGGTGTTCCTGGCCCTGAAGACCGACGGCGAGATGCGCGAGCGGGCCGGCCGGCTCGCCGAGCGGCTGGCGCCGGCGGCGATCCTGATCGCCGGCGGGTTCCTGGCCTGGACCGCGGGGACCCACCGCGACGTCATCGGCTGGCTGATCTTCGCGGCCGCGGCGCTCGCCCTGGCCGGAGCAGCGATCGCCACCCGATTCCGCCGCGAAGGCTGGGCCTTCCTGGCCACCGGCGCGACGCTCGTGCTCGCGGTCGCGGGACTGTTCGTGACGCTGTTCCCGGGCGTAATGCCGTCCAGCATCGCCGCGGCCAACAGCCTCACCGTCGACAACGCGTCGTCCACGCCGTACACGTTGAAGGTGATGACCTGGGTGGCGGTGGCCTTCACCCCGATCGTGCTGGCCTACCAGGGCTGGACCTACTGGGTGTTCCGCAAGCGGCTCACGGTCGAGCGGATCCCCGCGTGAAGCCCCTCGACCCGCGGCTGCTGCGGTACGCGCGCAGCACCCGCGTCTACCTGGCCGCAACCATCGCCCTCGGGGTCGTGCTCGCCGCGCTGATCGTCGCCCAGGCGACCCTGCTGGCGCACGGCATCACCGCCGTGTTCCTCGACGGCGCCGACGTGCGGATGCTGACGCCGACTCTGCTCGCGCTCGCCGCCGTGGTCGCCGGCCGGGCCGGGGTCGCGTGGGCACAGGAGACCGTCGCGGTCCGGTCCTCCGCGGCGGTCAAGAGTGAGCTGCGCGGCCGCCTGCTAGCGCACCTGGCGGCCGTCGGACCGGCCCGCGGAGGCGACACCGGGGCGGTCACGGCGCTGATCACCCGGGGACTCGACGCCCTCGATGCCTACTTCGCCCGCTACCTGCCCCAGCTGGTGCTCGCGGCGCTGGTGCCGGCGGTCGTGCTGGCCCGGCTGCTGCCGGCTGACCTGACCGCCACCCTGACCATCGCGCTGACCCTGCCCCTCATCCCGATCTTCATGGCTCTGGTCGGCCTGCACACCGAGGCCGCCAACCGCCGCCAGTTCCGCCTGCTCAGCCGGCTCTCGCACCACTTCCTCGACGTGGTCGCCGGCCTGACCACACTCAAGATCTTCGGCCGTGCCGGCGCCCAAGTGGCCACGATCCGGCGGATCAGCACCGAGCAGCGGCGGCTCACCATGCGAACGCTGCGCGTCGCGTTCCTGTCCTCGCTCGTCCTCGAGTTGCTGGCCACGCTGTCGGTGGCGCTGGTCGCGGTCGGCATCGGCCTGCGCCTGGTCTCCGGCCATCTCGACCTGACCACCGCGCTGCTCGTCCTGATCCTGGCGCCGGAGGCGTACCTGCCGCTGCGGCAGGTGGGCGCGCACTACCACGCCAGCGCCGAGGGGCTGGCCGCCGCCGAGGAGGCCTTCGCGATCCTCGAGACCCCGGCGCCCGCACGCGGGACAGCACCCGCGCCGACCGGGACGATCGTGTTCGACGACGTGGTGGTCCGGTACCGCGACCGGGACGCGCTGCGTCTGTCCGCAACCGTCGAACCCGGTGAGGTCGTGGCACTGACCGGACCGAGCGGGTGTGGCAAGTCCACCGCGCTCGACGTCCTGCTCGGCTTCGTCGCCCCGGACCGGGGCCGGGTCACCGTCGGCGGCGTGGACCTGGCCGGCGTCGATCCGGCCGCTTGGCGGTCCACGATCGCGTGGGTGCCGCAGCGGCCCTATCTGTTCGCCGGCAGCATCCGCGACAACATCGCCCTCGGCCGGTCGCCGATGCGCGTGCCCGAACCGCCTACGGCGTTCGCGCAGTGCTTCACCGGCACGTCACCCGACGCGCCCGGCCGCGATGTGTCCGCCGCGGCACGACTCGCCGGCGCGGACGACTTCATCGCCGCGTTGCCGGACGGCTACGACGCCGCGCTGGGCGACGACGGCGCCGGGCTCTCGGCCGGACAGCGACAGCGGATCGCCCTGGCGCGCGCGTTCCTGCGCGACGCCCCGATCGTGCTGCTCGACGAACCGACCGCCAACCTGGATGCCGGTACCGCCGACGAGGTGATGGCCGCCATCCGACGTCTCGCCCGCGGCCGTACGGTCGTCATCGCCGCGCACCGTCCGGAACTGATCGCGCTGGCCGACCGCGTCGTCGACCTGGTCCCGCAGCCAGTGGGTGCCTGATGAGCTGGATCCGGTTGCTGCGGACCGCGGCGTCGCCCGCCGCCGGGGGACTGGTGCTGGCCGTCCTGGCCGGAACCGGCGCGGCCGGCGCGGCGGTCGGCCTGATGGCCGTCTCCGCGTGGCTGATCTCCCGCGCCGCCCTGCACCCGCCGGTGCTGCACCTGATGGTCGCCATCGTCGCGGTGCGCGCCTTCGGGCTCAGCCGCGGCGTTCTGCGCTACGCCGAACGGCTCGCCGGGCACGACGCCGCCCTGCGCGTCCTCGGGCGGCTGCGGGCCCGCGTCTTCGCCCGGCTGGCCGAGCTGGCCCCGGCCGGGCTCGCCGGCTACCGCCACGCCGACCTCGCCCAACGGCTGGCCGCCGACGTGGACGCCGTGCTCGACATGCTGACCAGGGTGCTGCTGCCGTATGCGGTCGCCGCCCTCGTCGGCCTCGGCTCGGTGCTGCTGGTCGGTGCGTACTCGCCGGCAGCGGGAGTGGCGCTCGCCGGTGGGCTGCTGCTGGTCGGCGCCGTCGTGCCGGTGCTGCAGTCCCGTGCCGCCCGCCTCGCCGACGGGCACCGGGCGCCGCTGCGCGCCGAACTGGCCGCCGGCGCCGTCGACCTGGTGCACGGACTGCCGGACCTGCTCGCGTACGGCGCAGCCGGCAGCCGGCTCGCCGGGCTGGCCGAGTCCGATGCGAAACTGCGCCGGGCCGAGCTGCGCTCCAGCGCCCTGGCCGGCGTGTCCGCCGCCGTCACCGCGCTGGCCACCGGCATCTGCCTGCTCGTCGGTCTCGCCGCCGGCGCGGTCGCGGTCCGCTCCGGCGCCCTCTCCGGCGAGCTGCTGGCCGTCGTCGTGCTGACCCCGCTCGCAGTGTTCGAGACGGCCGCCGTCCTGCCCGCTGCGGCGCAACAGTTCGCGGCCGCCCGGGCCTCGCTGCGCAGGCTGGCCGACGTGCTGTCCACACCGGCGCCGGTCACCGCCCCACCCGCACCGGTCGACGTCCCGGACGGCCCGCACACGCTGCGCCTCGAGGCGGTCGACGCCGCCTGGACGCCGGGCCGCACCGTGCTGCACGGCGTCGACCTCGAGGTGCGGCCCGGCGCCCGAGTCGCACTGGTCGGTCCCAGCGGCAGCGGCAAGAGCACCGTGGCGGCGCTGCTGGTCCGCTTCCTCGACCCCACCGCCGGGCGGGTCACCCTCGACGGCATCGACCTGCGCCGGCTCGCGCCCGAGCGGGTCCGGCAGATCGTGGGCTACCTGCCCGAGGACGCCTACCTGTTCGACACCACCATCGCGGCCAACCTGCGCGTCGCCCAGCCGGACGCCACCGACGAGCAGCTGCGCGGCGTCCTCGCGCAGGCACGCTTGCTGGACTGGATCGACACCCTGCCCGACGGGCTCGAGACGCTGATCGGCGAGCACGGACGGGAGCTGTCCGGCGGCCAGCGCCGCCGCCTCGCGCTGGCCCGGGCCTTGCTGGCCGACTTCCGGCTGCTCATCCTCGACGAACCGACCGAGCACCTCGACGATCGGTCCGCGACCGCGCTCCTCGACGATCTGCTAGTCGCCGCCGCTGACCGGACGGTCCTGATCATCACCCACCGCACCGACATCGCCGCTCGGGTCGACGAGGTGGTCGACCTGAGTCGCAAGCCGGCCCCGGTCCCGGCGTGAGAAGTGTTTCGGCAAAGCGCATGCGGCGTCCGCCGACGGTGCTCGACATGCTTGTGGCCGGGCGGCTCGGCCCGCGCCGCGTGGTCAGGACGAGAAACTCGCCGGCACCAGCAAGCTTGCTGGACGGGTCGTCGGCATGTCGCCGCCGGGTCTTTCGGCCCTGACCGTAGGCGTTCAGAGCTCCTAGCTTCGGAGGCGACCAGCGAGGAGGCTGACATGGCAGCGTGGAAAGTGGACGATGTGATGACCAAGGCGGTTGTGTCAGTTCGGCCGGCCGCTTCCTACCGTGAGGTGGTCGACCTGCTGATCGGTCGCCGCTTCAGCGCTGTTCCAGTAGTCGACGACTTCCAGCATGTCACCGGTGTCATCTCCGAAGCGGACCTCCTTCGCAAGATCGAGTACGCGGGTGCGGAAGCGCCCAGGTTCTTCGAGGGTCGCCGGCGCCGGGGGGAGCGCGCCAAGGCGTACGCGGGCACTGCGGCCGACCTGATGAGCAGCCCACCGGTCGTGGTGCTCAGTGAAACACCCATCGCGGCCGCGGCGCGGCTCATGGACGCCGAAAACGTCAAGCGGTTGCCGGTCGTCGACGACCTGGGCCGGTTGATCGGCATCGTCACCCGCGGTGACCTGCTCAAGGTCCATCTGCGGCCGGACGACGACATCAGCTCGAATGTCAGCAAGGACGTCTTCGACGCGCTGCTGCACGAGGGAGCTGACCGGATCGGTGTCGCCGTCTCCGGCGGTATCGTGACGCTGACCGGGCAGATCGACCGTCGCTCGACCGCCAACCTCGCGCTCCGGCTCACGCGGCAGGTGCCCGGTGTGGTCCAGGTGGTCGACCGGCTCGAGGTGGCCTTCGAGGACACCGACACCACCGGCGCCGGCGTCTTCTACGTCGCCTGACCGATCGTGCGGGACCCGTCCGCCACCGGGCCAGCGCCAGAGGGGGCCGAAAGTCCCGTCGGCCGCGGCTTCCGGCCCTAGGGTCGACCATGACCGCCGCCATACGGTCGATCCGACGATGAAGATCCGCTGAAAGGAATCGCCGTGACCGCGGTTGTGCCCGAGCTGCTGAAGACCCTGGCCGAACCCGACGAGGCCGAACTCGCCCGCCTCGACGCCTGGTGGCGAGCCGCCAACTACCTCACCATCGGCCAGATCTACCTCAAGGCGAACCCGCTGCTGCGCGAGGCGCTGTCCGCGGAGCACATCAAGCCCCGGCTGCTCGGACACTGGGGCACCAGCCCCGGCCTGTCGCTCATCTACGCCCACGTGTCGCGGCTGATCCGGCACACCGGCCAGCAGGCGATCTACCTGGCCGGGCCGGGCCACGGCGGCCCGGCACTGGTCGCCGCCGGGTACCTGGAAGGCACGTACTCGGAAATCTACCCCCGAATCAGCCAGGACGAGGAGGGCATGCAGAAGCTGTTCCGGCAGTTCTCCAGCCCCGGCGGCATTCCCAGCCACGTCTCGGTCACCACCCCCGGCTCCATCCACGAGGGCGGCGAACTCGGCTACGTGCTGGTGCACGCGTTCGGCGCGGTCATGGACAACCCCGACCTGCTCGCGATCGCCGTGGTCGGCGACGGCGAGGCCGAGACCGGTCCGCTCGAAGGCTCCTGGAAAGGCGTCTCGTTCATCAACCCGGCTCGCGACGGCGCGGTGCTGCCGATCCTGCACCTCAACGGCGCCAAGATCTCCGGCCCCACCGTTCTGGGCCGCAAGCACGCCGACGAGGTACAGGAGTTGTTCCGTGGCCACGGCTACGACGTCATCGAGGTCTCCGGCGAGGACCTGCCCGGTATGCATTTCCGATTCGCCGCCGCCCTCGCCCAGGCGTGGGGGCGCATCCGCGACATCCAGACCTCCGCTCGCGAGGGCGATTGGGACGGAACCCGGCCGGTCTGGCCGCTGATCGTGCTTCGTTCGCCGAAGGGCTGGACCGGACCGGAGGAGGTCGACGGTGTGCGTGTGTCGGGAACGTGGCGGTCGCACCAGGTCCCGCTGTCCGGTGTCCGGGACAACCCTGAGCATCTGGCAATGCTCGAGCAGTGGCTCAAGTCGTACCGTCCCGAGGAACTGTTCGACGCCACCGGAGCACCCACCACTCTGATCCGCGAACAGACGCCCGAAGGCGACTTGCGGATGAGTGCCAGCCCGCACGCCAACGGCGGCCTGCTCACCCGCGCCCTCGACCTGCCCGACTTCCGCGACTACGCCGTCCAGGTGACGCAGCCGGCGACCGAGCACGCCGAGTCGACTCGCCGGCTGGGCGAAATGATGCGTGACATGTACGCCCGAAACCCGCAGACCTTCCGGCTGTTCTGCCCCGACGAGACCAACAGCAACCGGCTCGGCGCCATCTTCGAGGTCTCCGACCGGGCGTTCATGGAGCGGGTCGGCCCGGGCGATGTGGCGATCAGCCGCGACGGCCGGGTGATGGAGGTGCTGTCCGAGCACAACTGCCACGGCTGGCTCGAGGGATACAACCTGACCGGCCGGCACGGCATGTTCGCCACCTATGAGGCGTTCGCCATGGTCAGTGCCTCGCAGACCGTTCAGCACGGCAAGTGGTTGCAGGAGGCGAGCCACCTGCCCTGGCGGGCGAAGGTGCCCAGCTTCAACGTTCTGCTGACCTCGACCGCGTGGCGCAACGACCACAACGGCTTCTCGCACCAGGGGCCCGGCCTGATCCAGAACGTGCTCACCCAGCGCGGCGACGTGGCCCGGGTCTACCTGCCACCGGACGCCAACACGCTGCTGTCCGTGGCCGACCACTGCTTCCGGTCCCGCTCGTACATCAACCTGATCGTCATCGACAAGCAGCCCCAGCTGCAGTACCTGACCATGGACGAGGCGATCGAGCATTGCGCCCGCGGCGCCGGGATCTGGGAGTGGGCCGGCACCGCCGACGACACCAGCGATCCCGACATCGTGCTGGCCTGCGCCGGCGACGTGGTCACCATGGAAACCGTCGCCGCCGCGCAGATCCTGCGCGACCGGCTGTCCGGTTTCAAGGTTCGCGTCGTCAACGTCGTCGATCTGATGACGCTGCCCCGGCAGAAGGACCACCCGCACGGCATGAGCGAGACCCAGTTCACCGAGCTGTTCACCGACACCGTCGACGTCGTTTTCGCTTTCCACGGCTACCCCGGCGCCATCCACCAGCTCGTCCACGGCCGGCCCGACGCCGACCGGTTCCGGGTGCGCGGCTTCATCGAACAGGGCACCACGACCACCCCGTTCGACATGACGGTCCGCAACCGGGCGTCGCGTTACCACCTCGTGATGGACGCGATCAACAACGCCCACCGCCTGCCCCGCGGCGCCGCTGACCTCAAGGCGTGGTGCGAGGCGCAGCTCCAGCGCCACGAGGCCTATGTGGTCGAGCACCTCGAGGACATGCCCGAGGTGCGGGACTGGTCCCTCGACCACACGGTGAGTTGATCGCTGAGTTCTCTGACGGCGGCTCCGGGGCTCGGGGCCGTCGTCCGATGTCTGCATCGCTCGCAGAGGCGTCCACGCGTCTTCGCCTCGTTCAGAATCCGTCAGGTGGGAGCCGCAGCCTTGGTGATGTCAATGAGAGCAGCGGCAATCCCCTCCACCGGAATGACGTAGTCCACTGTCTCGTCCCTGGCGATGGTCGCTGCCGGCATGACAAAAACGGCACTGCTCGACGCGTCGCTGGCAACAACCGTCGCGCCATCGTTTCCGTAGCCGGACAGGACCACCGCCACCGCTCGTCTGCCGACGCTGAGGGCCATGCTTACGAAGAGCAGGTCTGCTGACGGCCGGTACGGCGGATGGTCGCCGGAGTCGATCAGGGCCAGACGCAGATCCGGTCGGACGAGAGTGTGATGCCCGGCTGGGGCGACCACGACGGTGCCGGGGCGGATCGGCTCGTAGTCGCGCGCCTCGAGCACAGGCAAGGCGCTTCGGCGGGCCAGCAGCGGCGCCAGCATCGCGCTTGACGACGGATGCTGGTGTTGCAGCACCACCACGGCGGCGGGGAAGTCCGTCGGCAGATCGGACAGTATTCGAGTCAGCGCGTCGAGCCCGCCGGCGGAACAGGCGAGACCCACGATGTAAGGCACCTGACTTGCGGCGTCGCTCGGCATGCGTTCCTCCAGCCCGCGGGTGATCGCACCGGCCGGGGCCGCGTCAGCGCGTCGTGGCGATCGTCTTCTCCGTCTCGTGGCACCGGCGGCAGACACGCACGCTCTCGCACCGGACGCCGGGGAAGGACCATTGCCCCGTGTGCAGGCCGATCGTGCACAGCAACCTTCTGAGGACGTTCATCCCGGCTCCCAGTGAGGAGAACGGTCGGAGCCCTCAAGACGAACCTACGACGTCGGCGGGCGAGGCGTCAGTGCCGAAAGACCTCCCGACGGTGTGCCTTCGGCTCTGCCGGCCGCGGTGGTGGAAGCGGTCTCCTGGATGTGAAAGGAAACGCCAGGCACCGAAGAAGGACGGCCATCATGTCGAAGCGCAATCTGATCGCGGCGGGCTACGCCATCCTGTTGCCGGTGTCGAGCACGATCCTGGTCGTCCTGGTCGCCGCCGGCGTCGAAGGAGTCCGTTCCGGCGCACGCCGTCTCACCCATCGATGACCACATGGGGGATCGGCCGAGCGGCTCCCACCGGGCCGATGGTTCGGCTCCTCCGATCACCGATCCGGCACGTGCTGCCCCGGACCGTGGTCCTGCTCCGCTATGTGTCAGCGACCGGCGCGACCATCACTCTGCCCGTCCGGGCGGCGCAGGAAGCCACGCGGTTTGTTGTGCTCGTCGGTCAAGCCGACAACAAGCGCTGGTGGCGCCATTTCCGCCACGCCGCCGCGGCGGACGTGTGGCTGGATGGCAGATGGCATCCCGCCATCGGCGAAGTCAGTCCGGCGAACGGCGGAGCCGCGTCCCTCTACCGCCGCCGATTTCCCCGGACAGCGGTGGCGGACAACGCGATTCTGGTGGACCTGCGCTGCGATGCCCGCATCTCGTTGAACCTTCGTGGCAGGCCGCTGTTTCTGCGGTGGTTCGCGACCGTGACAGCGGGCGAGTTCGCCGGCTTCGCCGTTCCCGCCGTCGCCGGCGCGCTCACGGCCCAAGCGCCGGTTGCCGCCGCATTCGTGGCGATCCTGGCAGCGGGTGCCGTGGAAGGAACGATGCTCGGCCTCGCTCAGGCCACCGTACTCCGGTATGTGCTGCCGCGAATCGCGATGCGCAGATGGGTGGCGGCAACTGCCGTCGGCGCCGTCCTGGCGTACGCGATCGGAATGCTGCCCTCCGCGCTCGCCGGCCACTGGGCCGATCTACCGGCCGCGGTGGTCATCATTGCCGGACTGATTTTGGGCTCGGCGCTGCTGGCATCCATCGGTACGGCTCAGTGGCTCGTTCTGCGCACAGTCCTCCCGCGCTCGGCAAGCTGGATCGCGACCACGGCCGGCGCCTGGCTTGCCGGCCTCGGCGTCTTCCTCGGCTTCGCCACGCCGCTGTGGCAGCCCGGGCAGTCGATCACTTCAGTCGTGGTGATCGGGGCCGCCGGAGGTCTGTTGATGGCTGCCGTGACCTCGGCGATCACCGGCGCGTCCTTGGGGCGCCTGCTGCGCTGACCTTCGGCTTCTCTGATGGCGGCGGGGAAACTGTGGTAGGCAACCGAATCCGCGGTGGCGTATCTGCCCAGGCGGGTGAGGCTTTCGCCCCTGCCTACCGGTGTCAGGACTTTCGACTCTGCTGACAACTTGATCTCCGCATGATGCTCGAATCATGGAGATCGCGTCCCTGACGATGCGGCCCGACGCGGAGGACACCCGTTCCGCTGCGGTCGAGTTCGCCCTCACCACAGCATTCATGGCCACCGTCTTCAGCCTCGTCCGGTGGGTCGTCGGCACCATGCCGGCGACCGCCACCGCACGTGAGCTGTCGATGAGGGTGGCCGTGGTGTCGGTAATCATCGGTTTCGTCATCGTCGGTTTCGCTTGCTCCCCTCCGGGACGGTTCAGCGGCGCCCACATGAATCCGGCGATCACTTTGGGCCTGTACGCGGCCGGCTCGTTCCCGGGCCGGCGCGTTCTGCCCTATCTCCTGGCCCAGACCGCGGGGTCGATCGCCGCCGCCGTGCTCGCCAGGATCGTCTGGGGATCTCCGCTTTCCGGTCGGCCCGTTCGGTGGACGGTCGTGCAGCCCGGACCCGGCTGGACCGGTGCCTCCGTCGCTGTCGCCGAGGCAGCGACCCTGATGGTGATCGTGGGCGTGATGTGCTGGATGACAGCTCGCCGACCGGGATGGCCGGCGGCGTGGCTCGTCGGTGGTCTCTTCGGCCTTCAAGGTGCGCTTCTGGGCACACTCACCGGAGGCTCCGCCAACCCGGCACGGCAGTTGGGGCCCGCGTTGTTCTCGGGCGAAGTCCACCTGCTCGCCGTCTATCTGCTCGCCCCGGTGGCCGGCGCGATGCTCACCGGCTGGGTCGCTCATCGCCTTCTGATCCCGCGGACTCGGGACTTCGGTCCCGCCACGGTCGGGACCACGTCCCCCTGATTTGGATGGTCTCGTGAGCGGGCTGCGACGTCGGCGTCCGAGCAGAATCCTGTTCTGCGTTGTTTGAGGCACATCAGGCCGAGCAGCGATCCGTCTGCGGTGACTACGGCCATGCGTCGGATTCCGCGGCTGATCAGCAGGCCGTACACGACAGCCGTCGGAGTGTCCGGTGACACCGTACGGTCCATGAGCGTCGACCAGGCCAGTGCGGGACCGATGGTTCCCGGTGGCGGGAGGTCGGTCCGCGCCAAGGTTCCGGCGAGTCTGCTGCCCTCGGTCAACAGCACCAGGTGCACATGGTCGTTGTCCAAGGCTGCTCGCGCTTGCATGATCGAGGCGTCGACAGGGAGTGTCTTCGGATGCCGGAGCATGACGTCGCGGACTGTTGTCTCGGAGGTGCCGTAGAGGTCAACGCCGCGTTCCTTGGTGCCAGGCGGGTGTGTCCGGGGATTCATTGGGAGATTCGGTCCCAGCCGCGTCGCGGTCGGTGGCTGCCCAGTTGTTCGTCGCGGGTGCGATAGACGATGTAGGGGCGGGTCAGGTAACCGACGGGTGCGCTGAACACGTGGACGAGCCGGGTGAACGGCCACAGTGCGAAGAGTCCGAACGCGAACAGGGCGTGCAGCTGGAATCCCAGCGGGGCTCTCGCCATCAAGCTGGCATCCGGCTGGAAGGCCAGGAAGGAGCGGTACCAGACCGAGACGCCCTCACGGTAGTTGTACTCACCGCCGATGGTCATGATCGAGCCGGCGATCGTGTTCCACATGCCGAGCGCGATCACGACGGCGAGGAACGCATACATCACTTTGTCCATCCGGGTGGTCGCGGAGAAGACGGGACCGACCGTGCGGCGGCGGTAGATCAGGATCACCATGCCGGCCAGCGCGGCGACGCCGGCGAGCAGACCGCCCGTGACAGCCACCACGTGGTAGCTGTGTTCGCTGATCCCGACGGCGTCGGTCCACGACTGTGGTACGAGGAGCCCGATGATGTGGCCGCCGACGACTCCGAGCATCCCGAAGTGGAACAGCGGGCTCCCGATGCGCAGCAGCCGGTTCTCGTAGAGCTGGCTCGATCGGGTGGTCCACCCGAACTTGTCGTAGCGGTAGCGCCACAGGTGCCCGACGACGAAGGTCGTCAGGCAGATGTAGGGCACCACGACGAAGAGGAACGCGTTCATCGGCGTGCTCCTGGGAAGGACGGCATGGACAAGGGGATCGGTTTCGGTGCGGCGCCGGGGCTGAACTGCGGGGCGGCGAACGGCGCCAGTCCCACTTCCTCTTCCGGGGGGCCTTCGGCGGCGAGACGGCGTACGGCGTCTCGCTCGTCGCCTCGCAGGGCCGGCAGGGTCGCAGAGACCGCGTCGATGAGGGCCGCCCACGGAGAGGACAGGTCGGCGAGCGAGACGCGCAGCAGTTCGAGCCCCGCTCGGTGATCGAGGATCAGGCCCCGACCCAGCTGCTGGTCCACTGTTGCCGCGAACTCGAGCACCACGCAGAGGTGATCGGGCAGCTCCGTGTCGGCGAGCTCGTAGCCGGCGCTGAGGTAGGTCTGCTTGAACCGCAGCAGGGCCAGCCCTCGCTTACGGGTGTCGCCGTGGGCGAAGTAGGTCAGGAACAGGTTGCATCGGCGACGGTTGTCGAACGTCTCGACGTACTCGGCCTGCAACTGAGGCAGGGGGGTCCGCTCCAGGTGGTCGGCGAATCCGCGGATCGAGTCCCCGATGGCCACCGGCAAGTGCTGAGAGGCACCCCGGATCACGTCCAGGCGCGCCAGCATCTCGGAGTCGGGGTAGTCGAGCAGCAGTGATACCGACTGCCAGACGATTGTCAGCTCGTGCCGGGCGAGGCCGGCGTTCGGTCGACGACTCATGAGTCTTTCTTTCTCGGCGGGAAGAGCCCGGCCGGTGAGCCCTTGCCGTCCCAGTTCAGCAGGTTGACGCGGGTTTCCTTGTCGACGGGCGAAGCGAGCGTGTCGGCTGTCTGACGGTCCTGGAGCATCTGGAAGTTCTCGACGGCGATCGGTGTCGGTGCGCCGGAGCCCTCGCCGAAGAGGTCCTGCTGCCCGCCGCCGTACGCGGAGACCGAACACTCGGTCGCCAGTTCCTCCAAGGAGTGGGCCTGCTCGGCGTGCGCCGGCGGGATGACGTAGCGCTCGTCGTACTTGGCGATCGCCAGCAGCCGGTACATGTCGTACATTTGCTCTTCGCTCATCCCGACCGCGGCGGGGATGGCGCCGTCCGGGTCGCGGCCCATGTTGATGTCGCGCATGTAGCAGCGCATGGCGGCCAGCTTCTTGAGTACGGCGTCGACCGGTCCGACATCGCCCGCGGTGAAGAGTTCGGCGAGGTATTCGATGGGGATGCGCAGGGCGTCGATCGCCGCGAACAGGTTGCCCTTGTCCTCGGCGTCCTCGCCGGTCTCCTGGACGACGTCCACCACGGGTGAGAGCGGTGGGATGTACCAGACCATCGGCATCGTGCGGTATTCCGGGTGCAGCGGCAGTGCGACCTTGTAGGTGTTGATCAGGGTGTAGATCGGGGAGCGCTGTGCGGCCTCGATCCAGTCGCGGGCGATACCTGCCTTCTCCGCTTCCCGGATGACGTCGGGGTCGGACGGGTCCAGGAAGACCTCGCGTTGCGCCTCGTAGAGGCCGTGGTCGTCCTCGGCCGACGCCGCCTCGAGGACCTTGTCGGCGTCGTAGAGCATCAGGCCGATGTAGCGCAGCCGGCCGACGCAGGTCTCGGAGCAGACGGTGGGCAGGCCGACCTCGATCCGCGGGAAGCAGAACGTACATTTCTCGGCCTTGCCGGTTTTGTGGTTGAAGTAGATCTTCTTGTACGGGCAGCCGGACACGCACATCCGCCAGCCCCGGCACCTGTCCTGATCGACCAGGACGACACCGTCCTCCGCACGCTTGTAGATCGCCCCGCTGGGACACGACGCCGCGCACGACGGGTTGAGGCAGTGCTCGCAGATCCGCGGCAGGTAGAACATGAAGGTCTGCTCGAACTCGAACCTCACCTTGTCGCTGATCTTCTGCAGCATCGGGTCACGGTGGGCGGTCGCGGTGGATCCGCCGAGGTCATCGTCCCAGTTGGCCGACCACTCGATCTTCATGTCCTTGCCCGAGATCAGCGACTTCGGGCGGGCGACCGGCGTGTGCTCCTGAGCGGGGGCGTCGGTGAGTGTGGAGTAGTCATACGTCCATGGTTCGTAGTACTCCTCGATGGAGGGCAGCTTAGGGTTGGAGAAGATGGTGAGGAGCTTCTTGAACCGCCCGCCGCCCTTGAGCACCAGTCTGCCGCGGTTGTTGAGCTTCCAGCCGCCTTTCCACTTCTCCTGATCCTCATAGGTCCGGGGGTAGCCGAGGCCGGGACGGGTCTCCACGTTGTTGAACCAGATGTACTCGGTGCCGGTGCGGTTGGTCCACGCCTGTTTGCACGTCACCGAGCAGGTGTGGCAGCCGATGCACTTGTCGAGGTTCATCACCATCGCCATCTGGGCCATGACGCGCATGTCAGTACTCCACGTTCTGTGAGCGCTTGCGGATGACTGTGACCTCGTCGCGCTGGTTGCCGGTCGGGCCGAGGTAGTTGAACGCGAACGTGAGCTGGGCGTAGCCGCCGATGATGTGGGACGGCTTCACCAGGATCCGGGTCAGCGAGTTGTGGATGCCGCCCCGTTTGCCGGAGGTCTCGGCGATCGGTACGTCGATCAGCCGGTCCTGGGCGTGGTACATGTACACCGTGCCTTCGGGCATCCGGTGCGACACGATGGCCCGGGCGACCACGACCCCGTTGCGGTTGACCGCTTCGATCCAGTCGTTGTCCTTGATGCCGACCTTGGCCGCGTCGCGGTCGCTGATCCAGATGTTCTGGCCGCCGCGCGAGAGCGACAGCATGAACAGGTTGTCCTGGTACTCCGAGTGGATGGACCACTTGTTGTGCGGGGTCAGGTACCGTACCGTGAGCCCCTCGACCTCGCCGGCTCTGGTGCCGTCGGAGACGTTCCCAAGCGACGGTTCGGAGAACAGTGCCGCCATGTTGAGTGGTGGCCGGTAGACGGGCAGGCCCTCGCCGAGCTCGGTCATCCAGTCGTGATCGAGGTAGAAGTGCATCCGGCCGGACAGGGTGTGCCAGGGCTTCTTGCGCTCCACGTTGATAGTGAACGGCGAATACCGTCGCCCGCCGGTCTCGGAGCCCGACCACTCCGGTGAGGTGATCACCGGCACCGGGGCCCCCTGGGTGTCGGCGAAGGTGATCTGTTTGCCTTCGTGCTCCTCGGCGAGGTCGGCCAGCCGGACCCCGGTGCGCTTCTCGAGCGTTTTGAATCCCTCGGTGGCCAGATGCCCGTTGGTGGTCCCGGACATGGCCAGGATGGCCTCGCAGACGTTGACGTCCTTCTTCAGCGACGGCCGGCCATCGGCCACGCCACCGCGCACGGCACCGTTCTTGCGCCGCAGGTAGTCGACCTGCTCGCCCAGCTCGAAGGTGACGCCCTTGGTGGTGGCGCCGAGAGTGTCGACCAGGGGGCCGAGCGCGTTCATCTTCTCGGCGACCGCACCGTAGTCGCGTTCGACCTCGACGAGCTTGGGCATGGTGACGCCCGGGATCGGCTCGCACTCGCCCTTCTTCCAGTCACGCACGACACCGTGCGGGTTGGCCATCGCGTCCGCGGTGTCGTGGGTGAGGGGAACCGCGACGACGTCCTTGCGCACGCCGAGGTGGGTGGCGGCGAGCTCGCTGAACTTCGCCGCGATGCTCTGCCAGGCGTCCCAGTCGGTCCGGGTCTGCCACGGGGGCGCGATCGCCGGGTTGAAGGAGTGCACGAAGGGGTGCATGTCGGTGGTGTTGAGGTCGTGCTTCTCGTACCAGGTGGCCGCCGGGAGAACGACGTCGGAGAAGATCGTGGTGCTGGTCTGCCGGAAGTCGATCGTCATGAGCAGGTCGAGCTTGCCCTCGGGGGCCTCGTCTCGCCAGGTCACGTCGACCGGGCGCCGATCCGCCGGCGTCTCGGTCGCCCGCACCGACGAGTCGGTGCCGAGCAAATGCTTGAGGAAGTACTCGTTGCCCTTTCCGGACGAGCCGAGCAGGTTGGCCCGCCAGATCGAGAGGATGCGCGGATAGTTCTGCGGTGCGTCAGGGTCCTCACCGGCGAAGTCGAGCTCGCCGGACTTGAGCTGCTCCACGACGTACGCGCCCACCGGTTTGCCGGCGGCGGCCGCATCGTCGGCGAGGTCGAGCGGGTTGCGGTCGAACGTGGGGTATGACGGCATCCAGCCCATCCGCGCGCTCTGGGCGATCACATCGGCCGTGGACTTGCCGGCCAGCTGGCCTTTGCCGGTGGTGGCGGCAAGGGTGTCGGCGCCGAACTGGTCGTACCGGAACTGGTCGGTGTGCAGGTACCAGAAAGCCGTCTGGATCATGTTGCGGGGCGGTCGGCTCCAGTCGAGGGCGTTGGCGATCTGCGTGTAGCCCGTGATCGGGCGGACCTTCTCCTGCCCGACGTAGTGCGCCCAGCCGCCGCCGTTGACGCCCTGGCATCCGGTGAGGTTGGTCAGGGTCAGGAACGCCCGGTAGATCGTGTCGGAGTGGAACCAGTGGTTCGTGCCGGCCCCCATGACGATCATCGATCGGCCGCGTGACTCCTCGGCGTTCGCGGCGAACTCCCGCCCGATCCGAGCGGCGGTGGCGGCCGGGACACCGGTGATCGCCTCCTGCCAGGCGGGGGTGTACGGGGCGTCCGCGTCGTCGTAGCCGCGGGCCCACTGCCCCGGCACGCCGTCACGGCCGACGCCGTACTGGGCGAGCAGCAGGTCGAAGACCGTGGTGACCAGGTGGCCGTCGACCCGGCGGACCGGGACGCCGCGCGGTAGGTCGGCGGCCGCCCCGTCCGCGGTGTCGAAGCGGGGCATCCGCACCAGAGCGGTCTCCTCTGTCCCGTCGAGCAGGGAGAGCTGCGGGTCGACGTCACCGAGCTCGAGGTTCCACCGGCCGACACCGGCCTCGCCGAACCGGTGACCCAGCGAGCCGTTCGGGATCACCGGTTCACCGGTGCGTGCGTCGATGAGCACGGTCTTGAAGGCGGCGTTCTCCTGCCCCGTGCCGGTTGAGGCCAGATCGGCGGCCGTCAGGAACTTGCCCGCGGTGAAGGCGCCATCACCAGCGTCCTCGAGCTTCACCAGGTGCGGCAGGTCGGTGTAGGTCTTGACGTACTCGGTGAAGTACGGCGCCTGCCGGTCGACGAAGAACTCCTTCAGCACGACGTGGCCCATCGCCATGGCCAGCGCGCCGTCGGTGCCCGGCTTGGCGGGCAGCCACTCGTCGGCGAACTTCACGTTGTCGGCGTAGTCGGGAGCAACCGCGATCACCTTCTGGCCGCGGTAGCGGGCCTCGGTCATCCAGTGCGCGTCCGGGGTGCGGGTGACCGGCAGGTTGGAGCCCCACATGATCAAGTAGCCGGCGTTCCACCAGTCGCCCGACTCGGGAACGTCGGTCTGGTCACCGAAGACCTGTGGGGAGGCGACGGGGAGGTCGGCGTACCAGTCGTAGAAGCTCAACATCGAGCCGCCGACCAAGTTCAGGAAGCGTGCTCCCGACGCGTGGGAGACCATCGACATCGCCGGAATGGGAGAGAAGCCGGCCACCCGGTCGGGTCCGTACTTCTTGATCGTGTGCACGTGCGCGGCGGCGACGATCTCGCAGACCTCCTCCCACGTGGCGCGTACCAGGCCACCTTTTCCGCGGGCGGACTTATAGGCCTTCGCCCGCCGCGGATTCTCCGCGATGTGCTCCCACGCGCGCACCGGATCACCGTCGTGCTGGCTCTTGGCCTCGCGGAACATCTGGAGCAGTACGCCGCGGACATAGGGATAGCGGACCCGAGTCGGCGAATAGGTGTACCAGGAGAACGCCGCTCCGCGAGGGCAGCCGCGGGGCTCGTACTCCGGGGAGTCCGGGCCGACCGACGGGTAGTCGGTCTGCTGGGTCTCCCAGGTGATGATGCCGTCCTTGACGTAGACCTTCCACGAGCAGGACCCGGTGCAGTTCACCCCATGAGTCGAGCGGACCACCTTGTCGTGGCTCCACCGGTCCCGGTAGAAGTCGTCGGCCTGCCGGCCACCCTGCTTCGTCAGGGTCCGCAGATCATCGGACACCGTGCCCTTGGCGAAGTAGCGACGGGTGCGCACCAGGGCCTCGCCCAATTGGCCGTCCAAACCCGGCTGATCAAGGTGCCCCGACCTTCCGGTGCTGTCGCGAAGGTTCTGGTCGGACGTCATGAGATGGACATCTCCTCGTCGCGCCGATGCGCGGTTCGGTGTACCACGGTCATGGTCAGCAGCAGGATCGAGGCCGTGATCGCCGACGGCAGGCACAGCCCGTTGACATATGAGGTCACGCGGACCACGCCGCCTTTGCCGAGGTGCGGGTGCCTCGCCCTGGCCGGCGGGTAGGTGCACGAGGGGAGCGCCGGGCCGCGGGGCGTCCGCCGATCTGATACGGGGCGGGGTGGTCGGCCGAGACCCCGACCCGAGCGAAGAATCGGCGGTTGTCGACCAGCGGCTCGGGCACCGAGCCGGCTCGGTGTCGCGGGGCCTGTTGCATGTTGGTTCGGCTGCCCATGATCGGGTCTTCCCTGGAGGCCGGTCGAGCTGTTCGTAGCGCGCTTCCGCGTGATGATCTGCACACTAGACCCTAGGCAGGCATGAACGTGGTCATTGTGTGAAGGTTTAGGGCAGAACGGCTCGCGGACCCTGAGGACTTCGTTGGAGGCATGGGCCGGTCGGTCATCGGCCGAGAGCGGGCAGCAAAGTGCCGACCTTGGCGCGGATGGTGTCGATAGCGTCCCAGTCGTCCGGGTTCAGGTTGGCGAGCGCGGCGGGGAAGACGCCGTTCTGCTCTTTGAGGATGTGCTCGCGGAGCAGTTCGAGGGTGGCGATGAGCCGGCCGGGCCAGGTCGGGTCGATGGGCGTGCCGTGCTCGGCTTCGCCGAGGACCGCTTCGATGTGCCGGTGGTCGGCGCGCAAGGCCATGACATGTTCGGGGAAATCGGCAGCCATTGCCGGAAACAGACCCTGCTCCTCGACCTGCGTGTGCGGCTCGAGGACGGCCGTGATCCGGCGGGCCAGTTCTGCCATGTGTGCGGTGTCGGTCACCGCGCGGGCGGCACGGACCTCGCCGATGAGGTTGACGACCAGCTCATGTTCGCGGGTCAGATCGTCGATGGCGGTCACGGCCTGACAGCCGCAGTACTCACACATGAGCGGTGCCTTCCTGAGCCGTGGCGCCCCGGGCGGCCGGGGCGGTCACCGGTTGGGCGACGCTCTTCGCGACAGCGGTCACGGTCAACCCCAGTGCGGCGAGCGCGACGACCGCGAGCGCGCCCAGGCCGAGCGCGTACGAGCTGTACTGGCCGTAAAGGGCACCCATGATCAGCGGGGGCACGAATCCGCCGAGGCCGCCGGCGGCGCCGACGATGCCGGTGACCGAGCCGACCTTGTTCTGCGGCGCCAGCAGGGCGACCAGCGCGAAGGTCGCGCCGCTGCCGGCGCCGAGGGCGGCGGCCATGGACAGGAACGCGATCGTGCCCAGCGGCGCGAGGCCCGGAGTGAACGCCTGGACGGCGGCACCGACGACCACGATGCCGAGCGCGGCGGCCAGCACCCGGGTGGGTGCGAGCCGGTCGGACAGCCAGCCGCCGATCGGGCGCATCACCACGGCCAGCAGGACGAACCCGGCCATCCGGTTGGCGGCGTCGGCCTGAGTGAGCCCGTAGGCGGTCTTCAGATAGGCCGGTAGGTACACCGAGAAGGCGACGTAGCCGCCGAACAGGACCGCGTACAGGGCGGAAGCCTGCCAGGTGATCCGCAACCGCGCAGTGTCGGCCAGCCGCCGCGACAGCGGCTCTGCCGGGACGACCCGCCCGGGGGCGTCGCGCAGCACCAATGCGGCCAGCAGGGCGTACGCGGCCAGGATGATCGCGGTGACGATGAACGGGGTGGCGACGCCGTGCGCGGTGACAAATTTTACCGTGGTCAGGGCGCTGATCGCGGTGCCGCCCATGCCGGCGCCGAACACGCCGATCGCCAAACCCCGGCGCTCGGGTGGGAACCAGGCGTTGACGAACGGCACACCGACGGCGAACGCTGTGCCGCCGATGCCGAGGAAGAACCCGCCGACCAGCAGCCCGGCCAGCGTGGTGTGCCCGGCTAGGCCGAGGTAGAGCACCGGGACGATGGTGGTGAGCGAGACCAGCGGGAACATGACCCGTCCGCCGAACCGGTCGGTCAGGGCGCCGACCGGAATCCGGCCCACCGATCCGACGACGACCGGGACAGCGACGAGCAGGGCCTGCTGGAACGAGCTGAGTTGCAGGATGTCCTTGAACTTCGGGGCCAGCGGGCTGAGCAGCGCCCAGGCCCAGAAGTTGACCGCGAATCCGAGGGCGGCCAGGCCCAGCATCACCGCCCGCTGCCGGCCCGTCCCGGTGGTTTGTGACGCGCCGGGCGTACCGGAGCGGCGGTGGCCTGTACTCATCATCGTCTCCACATTTCGTTCGTGTCGCCGGTGTCGGTGGTCATCGGCTCGGGCCGGAAGGATGCGAGGCCCCGGCGTCAGGTTCCCCGTCTTCACGTCCCGCCAGATAGGGCCTTTGGTCCCGGCAGCGCGGGCGGTCATCCGCCGAGGTCGCGCCAGATGGGCTGTGAGGCGGCACCGGAGACCTTCCCAGGCGGATCTGCCACACCTGGGGCCCGGACTGCAGCCATCGGGAGCCGATCTGTGCGCCGAAGCGGTCACGATCTCGGCGAGGACCGGGCGAGGCGCATGCGCGCCGACCAGGACCACCACGTCGCCGGGCGCCAGCCCCGCTACCGCGGACAGTACCAACGCATGCCGTTGGTCGTGCTCGACTTCGCGCATGTCAAGACGGCAGTCGACATCCAGCAGCGGCGCGTCGGCGTTCGCGGCCCGCTGGTCCCCGTCGCACCGCTGGCCGGCCGTTCGGCAGCGGCCCAGGTGGGGTCGCTCCCGACGGGCCACGATCCATCAGGCGAGTACGGCACTGAGGAGCACGAGCACGGAGGCGATGATCTCAGCGATTCCGACATGCTTCGGCGTCAGCCGGTAGCGGGGGAGGATGGTCGCGCGAATCAGGAGAAGGAGGAAAACCGCTGCGATCGGGATGGTGAGCAGGCTGGCTACGCCGAGTGCGAGGACGTGGTAGGCGATTGATGCGCGGTGGTACGACGGGTTTCCGCGTTCGCGGATCATGGTCTTGACGTACAGGACCGTACCGGTGAAGTAGAGCATGACCGTGGTGAAGGCCGGCCCGACCTCGCTGATGCCGGTACCGGCGACGGTGGCTGCGACGAAGACGACGAGGCAGCTCTGAAGGACCGAGGTCAGGTCGTTGAGCAGCGCGCGTTCGTGGCGCTGTCGCGCGTAGTAGGCGTTGAACGCCAGCAGCGGCGCGTAGGCGCAGGTGTAGAACAGGACCTGCGGCCGGGCGATGACGACCACGAGGGCGAGGACGGCGGTCAGTGGCCCGTACAGCAGCAGTTGCGGCCGGACGCGGGACAGCCGGCGAGTCTTGAGGGCTTGCAGGGCGTAGTACGAGAGCAGGTAGCCGCTCAGCCAGGCGCCGAGCAGCGGCAGGTGCGGCCAGCGGAATCCGGCGGTCAGGACACCGGTGAGCCAGGGGACGAGGAGCATGGCCCAGGCGCCGTGCTGAGGTGGGAGGTACTTCCGGGCGGTCCGGCGACGGGCCTTGTGCCGGGTGGTGCTGGTGGTCATCGCGGCGCGCTCGCTTCCACTGTGATGATGCCCCGGGCACCGCGTTCGGCGTCGACCATCACGTGGCTGACGAACGGATAGTGGCCGGGTTCGGTCAGGACGGTCTCGACGAAGCCGCCTGCTGCCGGGGTGAGGTCGAGCACCTGCGCGGCGCCGGGGTCCGTCGGGCGTAGCTGCCATCGGCCTTCCCGGTAGAGGGTGTCGAAGTGGGCGCCGACGAGGTGGAAGGCGCTGGTGCGGTTGGGTCCGGCGTTGAGGACCCAGATGCGGACGCGGTCGCCCGGGCGGACGGTCAGCGGCCGGTGGGCGTATTGGGCGACGTAGCCGTTGAAGACGACGGCGTCGGGCTGTTCGGCCTGCATTTTGGTGAGGTCGCCCGGCTCGCCGTCGGGACCGAGGTACAGCTCGGACTGGACGAGCACGTATTCGCGGTCGACGGCGGGCAGGTCGGGTGGGTCGATGATGACGGCGCCGTACATGCCGTTGCCGATGTGGTGGAGCATCGGCATGGTCGAGCAGTGGTACATCCAGATGCCGGCTTTGGTAGCGGTGAATCGGTAGGTGAGCTGCTGCCCGGGGTCGATCGGTCGCATGGGTTCGTCGGGGGCGAGGGCGCCGGCGTGGAAGTCGATGCTGCCGTCGTTGCTCAGGCTGATCTCGAAGATGTCGCCGACCCGTCCCCGCAGCACCGGGCCGGGGGTGGTCCCGTTGAAGGTCCACATCT
Source organism: Paractinoplanes hotanensis (assembly GCF_023717965.1). Classification (NCBI taxonomy): domain Bacteria; kingdom Bacillati; phylum Actinomycetota; class Actinomycetes; order Micromonosporales; family Micromonosporaceae; genus Paractinoplanes; species Paractinoplanes hotanensis. The sequence continues at coordinate 26,328 of NZ_JAMQOL010000081.1, forward strand.
TCTGCCGTACCCCCGGGCTCACCTCGCGCTGCACCTCTTGCACCCGCAGGTCGAGGCGGTGCAGTCGGCCGCCGGGCAGCGCCGGTGCGGTCGCGTCGCGGGCGGTGAAACCGGCGCCGGGCTCGGCCATCGCGTCGATGGGTGCTGTGGTCGCGGCGGGGGCGGCGCCGTGGTCATGGCCGGCAGCCGCGGCCGATCCGGTGTTGCCGGTGGTGGTGATGGTCAGCCGCATACCGGCTTGGCGGTGGCCGGGCAACGAGCACCAGCCGTCGACCGCGCCGCCGATGACGCCGGCATCGAGGCGAGAAGTGTCGCCGCTTGCCAGGACGGCGGATTTCGGACCGGTGGCCAAGGCCAAATCGTGGCGGCGGCGGTCCTGGTTGGTCAGCATGATGATCAGCCGGTCACCGGCCGGGACGGTGATGGTGTCGGGCCGGAAGCGCATGCCCTCGGCGGTCACCGTCACGGTGGTGGTGCGCCCGTTCCACGCGATCCCGGACGACGACGCGACCGGCGTGCTCATCGGGGCGGTGACGCGTTGGGCCGCCGCCCCGATGAGCACGGCGACCAGGACGAGGGCGAGACCGGCCGCAACGCCGCCCAGTGGGCGGGCCGGTGCAGTGGGCTGTGGGGCAGGGGCAGATGGGGTCACGGTCTTCTCCGGGCGGCGAGCATGATGCTGACGGCGGGGATCAGGAACTGCAGCAGTGCGGCGAGGATCAGCAGAGAGGTGGTGATCCGCACGTACGGCGGTGTGGGCAGGACGAAGACGGCCAGCGCGGCGTTGGCCATGGCCACTCGCTGGGCCCAGTTCCGATCCAGCCGGCCGATGCGTTCCCGCACGACGGCCGGCCCGCCGCCCAAGGCCACGGGCAGCAGGTAGGCCATCGCTCCGAGCAGGGTCTGCGCGACGAAACCGACCAGCAGCGGGACCAGCACGGCGCCGAAGCGGTCGGCGGCCTCGGCTGCGTCGGGAGCGGACAGCAGCGTCCATACGTCGACGCCGAGGGCGATCAGCAGCCAGCCGCCGGCGGCGGCGATGGACCAGCCGGGAAACGAGGCCGGTGTCTTGCGGCGGGCGGTCTGCACGGCGGGGCGAGCGAGGAGCCCGACGGCGGCGGCGACCAGTGCGAGCCCGCCGGCGGCCAGCGGCGGCCACCAGGCCAGTACTGCGATGCCGAGCAGCGCGAGCCCGACGACCGCGACCGGCAGCGCGCGGCGAGTGGCGGTGGCGGCGCCGTCGGCCATTCGGGTGCGCAGGATCGTGGGCCACAGGGTGAGCAGCGTGCCGAGCACGGTGAGCGTCACCCACCCGAGCAGGTTGACGTGGGCGTGGAACAGCAGCAGCCGCGTCCGGCTGTCCTCGTCGGCGACGAGCATCCACGCGCCGACCGGGACACCCGTCAACAAGGCCGTCGCTGCGGCGACGTAGTAGTGCACGGTGACCGTGAAACGGGCCGGTAGCGCAGCCCTGAGCCGGGCGGCCAGCCACGCCAGATGCGCGAGGACCGCCGCGAAAACCAGCCCGGCTCCGACGACACCCGGCCACGGCCGGTCGGCGGCACCGCCGGCGAGCACACCGACGACACCGACGTTGAGCAGGCCGAGCCGGAGGGCCTCACCGCGCCGGCCGGCCGGCGCCGGTGCGCGCAGCACGGCGCTGGTGAAGTGGGCGCTCCAGATCACGATGGCGTTGGTGACGGCGCCGAGCAGCAGCAGATGGACGGCCAACCACCGCCAGGACGGCAGCAACGGGTGGAACAGCGCGACGACGACCAGCGCTGCCAGGTACGCCAGCGGTAGCATGCCGGCGCGGCGATGCCAGGCGGCCCGCCCGGTACGGCCGGCACCACTGTCGGCCGGCACATCGTTGCCGACGGCGGATTTCATGACCTGGCCCCGACAGCGGCCGGACGGCTTGTCGCGGTGGCACGAGTCGGGGCCGTCGGTGTCCGGCGCCACCATGACAGGGCGACGGCGCACGCGGCGAAGGCGAGTACCGCGACGACGTTGACGGTGCCGGCCCAGCGCCACACCCGCTCCAGGCCCGCGTCGCCGAGGACTACGCGGACGAGCAGCGTCGTTGCGATGGCGCCCACCAGGAGGGCGGCCAGGCCGGTCAGGAACCAGCGTTCTGCGCTGCGGCCGTGCATTGTCACGTGTGCCAGTTCAAGGCGTTCGCCGGCGATGGTCGCCACCACGAACACCACCATCCACGCGACCACCCCCGCGGCCGGCGCGGGCACGCGCCACCGGAGCGGCACCCCAGCGGTGCGGCTCACGACCGTTCCCCAGCCGGCCGTACCGGTGCCGGTAGGCGCACGACGCACGCGGCCGGAGCGCCGAAAGGCTCCAGCACCACGGACTCCCCGGGCACGCCGGCGCGGTCAAGGATGCCGCGAACCACACCCAGATGCAGTCCGCACATCGCGTCAGGGTTCTGGTCCACCAGTTCCAGGAACGGACAGGTGTACAGGTTCACCTGCACGCCGTCGCCGCTGTCGGGCGGTTCCCGGCGAGGGCTGAAACCGAGCCCGTCCGACACGGTGAGCACCGCATCGACCGGATCATCGTGATCGGGATTCACCGCGGCCAGATGCCGGCCCCACCCCTGGCCCGCCCGCGCTGCGGCCTCGCGCACATCACCACCACCGCCGGACAGATGCTCCAGCAATGCGGCAGCCAGAGCCCGGTACGGCGCCGGCGCCGGGTCCGCCGACGCCGCCCGATACCGCCACGCGGGCCGGCCGGGCTGCCCGCCGCTGGCGCGCGCCTTCACCAGGAGTCCGGCTTCGGCGAGCCGGTCCAGATGCGCGCGGGTGGTGGACAGGTGCTGCCCGGTCCGGGCCGCCACCTCGGCCGCGGTGACGCCGCTCTCGGCCGCTCTCACCAGCCGTAGGATCGTCACCCGGCTGCTCGATCCCAACGCCCGGTGGCGTGGCGTGTCGATCGTCTCCCCGGTGGGGCCTATCCGCGGTGTTTCCATGGTGGTTAACGTTATAACGCCGAACGGCATCAAAACCTGGGGAGGGTTCCATGTCACAGTCCGATCTCGCCGCCGATCAGCGAGCCGCGCAGGCCGTGGTGCGGCACCACAGCGAGCTCGCCGCCGCCCTGACCGGCCACGTCACCCGGCTCGTCGACGCCGCTGACGCCGGCATCCTGCGGCAGGTGTGGACCCACCGCGACGAGCTGACGACGTGGTTGCACGACGAGTTGCTACCGCATGCATATGCCGAGGAGGCGGCTCTGTACCCGGCCGCCGCTGACCTGCCGGCCGGGAAACTGCTCGTCGAGGGCATGCTCGGTGAGCACCGTGTCATCGCTGCGCTGGTCACCGACCTGGAGAGTGCCGTTCCCCCCTCGTGGTGGCGTCAACGGCCCGCGCCCTGCAAGCCGTCTTCGCCAGTCACCTGGCCAAGGAGAACGACTTGGTTCTGCCGCTGCTGGTCACCGCCGACGAGGTGTCGCTGGCCGCGCTGCTCGACGGCATGCACGACATCATCGGCGGCGAAACCGGCCCGTCCTCCTCCAGCGGCTGTGGAGGCGGTGGCTGCGGCTGCGGCGGTGACGCACCCGGCGCGGCCGACGGCGACGCAGCCGCACTCACCATCGACCCCCGAGTCGATGTCCGCGACCTGCCACACGGCGAGCGACACGCCCGCGTCCTCGCCGCCCTCGACGCGCTGCCCGTCGACGCCGCGCTGGTCCTCATCGCCCCGCATGCTCCCTTGCCGCTTCTTGCGGAGATCAAGAACCGCTACGCCGGGCAAGTGGCCGGGCAATGGCTGCAGGACGGCCCGGAGGTCTGGCAGATCCGGCTGCACCGCCAGCCCCTCTCCGCCTGAACGCACCGCCACGGGCGGGGTGCCGGGGCGCCGCCCAGGCACCCGGCCTCAATAGCCGGACGACGGTCGTCAGCTGACGCATCCGCCGGTGCACATGCCGGCTCGGCTGAGCGTCCCGGCTGGCCTGATTGCGTGGCGAGGACAGGAGGACCGCCGACAGCGGGCGGCGAGCGGCGGCGGAACGGCTCTGCGCGGTATCGGGGGTGAACAGCCGCAATTCCTGCACGCCCGGGGACTGCCGCAAGGCCGCATGAGATGTGCGGGATCGGCGGGTGCCGCTGACGTCGGCCCGCCGACCTCATGATCCGGCGTCCGCCCGCCGTGCGGTAAGTAGGTACCGGATCACGTCGGCCGCGGTGTAGTCGTCGCTCTGCCGGGTGAGGCGGGGCAGAAAGGCGAGGTCCTGCCCGAGCGTCACCAGTGGTGGCTCGACGTACCCGTCGGTGCGGCGCTGCCCGAGGCCGACCGCGGCGACCAGGCCGTTGCACAGACATCGACTGCCAACGGTGTCGGCGACGGTCCCACCTTTGCGCACGTACTCGTCGACCGGCTCTGCCGGGCAACGGTGGCCGACCCTGCCGTCGTCACGGCGAAACGGTGTGCGCAGGTAGCCCAGGTCGCACAGTCGTGGCCGGTCGGCGTAGACCCGCTCGTCGGCGGCGGTGCCGGGCAGGGAAACCAGCTTGAAAGGGAACCCGGTCGGGGACGCCCGGACGTCGTTACGCACCACCAGCGTTCCCCCGGCCGCTTCCTGCAATAGCTGCCGTTTCAGGTCGTCGTCGAGGCCGGACTCGCGGCACAAGGCGAACGCGGTGCCGACCTGGATGCCTACGGCGCCCGCATCGCGGGCCGCAAGCAGCTGCTCGGGGCTGCTCTGGCCGCCGGCGAGCCAGAACGGCAGGTTCAGCGCGGCGACCTTCGGCACGTCGATGTGGTCACGCGGCCCGTACACCGGCTCGCCGTCGTCGTCGAGGGCGAGCCTGCCGCGCGGCCGGGCGCTGTGCCCACCGGCGACCGGCGTCTCCAGGACGAAACCGTCCGGGCGGGTCACCGGGTCGCGGGCGAGGTAGACGGCCAGGGTGGCGGACGAGACGATGGCCAGCAGCCGGGGCCGGCGCAGCGGGCCCGTCGTCTCACCCAACACCTCTTGCGGGTGGAGGGCGACATGGTGATCTTCACCTGGCAGGGCGCCGTGCACGGTCACCGACACCCGGACCGGCTGGTGCACGGCGAGCGCATCCAACACGCGGGGAATTTCGGTGGGCAGACCCGCGCCCATCAGGACGTAGTCCACGCCGGCGAGCATGGCTCCGTACACCGCAGCCGGGGTGGCTGTTTGGATCTTCTCCAGGTAGTTCACCCCGACCGGACCGTCATGGCCCTCTTTGGCGAGGAACACCTCGACGAAGTTGGCGACGACGGTCAGTTGTTGTGCCTGGCGGCGGGACTGCAGGCTGAGTTTGGGCACCGGTCGCATCGGGCGGTCGCGGGAGGACCCGCCGGGAACGAGATAGCGGTCCAACACCGCCTGGGCCACGGCGGGCACCGGGAACCGGGCCAGGGCACGCCGGACATGGCCGTCGTCGTCGCCGGTCTGAAGACGGCGCGCGAGCAGAGCGTCGAGGGCGACACCGGAGACCACTCCGAGCTGCCCGGTGCGGGCCACCGCCCGCGCCAGCCGCCAGCTGGAGACACCGACGCCCATTCCGCCCTGAATGATCTCAGGGCGGCAGGGGGACGGTGCCGTGCTCGAAGCGCTCACCGGCACTGATCCGCAGCTGACATGACCGTCCACACCTGCTCGTTTCCGGTCACCTCGCGCGCGGTAACGCTACGTGTCACCGCCACAGTGTTTGCCATCCTGGGTCTCCCGTCCTCGCCCTGGCAGCATCGGGCGCCTCCCGATGCTTGTCCGATGGGCTGTGTGGAGCCTGCGGAAAGCCGGGGCGGATCTGACAGGGGCATAGGTCCTGTCACGTGGGTGATCCTCGTGCCGGAACGTAGGGAGGGGACCTCGGGCCCTGGCGATGGCCGGTGGGCAGGCGATGAGCGAGCAGCCGAGCTCGCCCGCTTGTGATGGCTACGTCGTGCCCTACTCGAGCTTGGCGACGGTGAGCAGCACGGCGGTGTCCTCTATCGCGGTCAGGCTGTGCCGTGCGTCCGGTACAGTCAGCAGGTCGCCCGTCCCGCCCTCGCAGGAGGTATCCCCGGCGGCCAGGCGGACCCGTCCGGTCAGGACGTGGACGGTCGCCTCGCCCGGGTTCTCGTGCTCGTCCAGTGCCTCGCCGGCGCGAAGGGCGACAAGGGTCTGCCGGAGGATGTGGGTGTGCCCGCCGACGACTGTCTCGGCGCTGCGGCCGCTCGACGAACCGCGCGCCTTCTCAAGGTGCCGGACCGTGAGTTCGGCCAGCGACGACTTCTGCATGGGGGCACTCCTTCAGGTGATGTGGGGCGGCGGTGGAACAGGCCGCTCTCTTTTCGACCGCGGTAGACGGCGGCCGCGGCCGCGACATCCGAGAGCAACATGAGCCCGATGGTGTAGAAGCCGCTACGACGGGACTTGTGACCGTACCGATCATGGACCTGCTGCCCTGCCGCGCGGGATGCCGTGTCCATGAGGCTGGCGGGCATGATGGCGATTCTCCTCGGTCTCACCGCAACAGTTCTCCTCGTCGCCGGTCCCACCATGATCGTTCATGGCGTGGTCGGCCGCAGAAGCGTCATCCGGGAGCTGGCACAACAGCGGATCAGCTTCCCCGCCGACGACGGCCTGCCCGCCGGGCTGCACCGCTACGCTGGAACGCTCGTGCACACCGGCACGCAGGCGAGAGCGTACGCCGACCTCATCGGCGCCCACGTGACCAAGGCGACCGGCGGCCGCACCTACGCCGAGATCGCCGACGAGTGGATGGCCGGCGGACGGACCGATGAACGCCTGGCCCGGCTACGCGAGACCGCGTTCATGGGTCAGAGCCTGCGCGGTGCCCTGCTCGGCGCCTACCAGGCCTGGCAGATCACCGTGCTGGTGCTCGCGCTGGGCGCCGTGTTCACTGCGATGGGCGCGACTTTCCTGGCCTTGGCCGTACGCGGCGTTTGACGTGGCCGGCTTGGTGAGGACATGCGCCATCGATCCGATCAGTGTTTGCGCCGAGCCCACCATTGACAGGGGCGCTTCGCGTCGCAACGGGCAGGTCGGTCACTGGATCGCCTTCTGGTCCCGCGAATTCGGGACTTTGGTCCCGCCGCGGTCGGGACCACGTCCTCCTGATCTGAGCCCCTAGATCAACGACCCTGACAGGGTCCCGCTTCCGCGGGCGGTTTCGCCGTCGGTCAACTTCTGGGCCTGGGCGCTGCTCAGCCCGCTCGCCACGAAGTTCACCGCCATCCTGCACCTGAGCTCCTTCGAGCAGTCCCTGCTGGTGGCCGTGCCGGTGGTCGTAGGCTCGCTGGGCCGCATCCCCATCGGCGCGCTGACCGACCGGTTCGGTGGCCGGATCATGTTCCCGCTGGTGTCCCTGTCCACCATCATCCCGGTGCTCTACCTCGGCCTGTTCGGCCACGACTCGCTCGCCGCGATCCTCGTCGGCGGCTTCTTCCTGGGTATCGGCGGCACCACCTTCGCTATCGGTGTGCCCTTCGTCAACGCCTGGTTCCCGCCCGAGCGGCGCGGCTTCGCCGTCGGCGTCTTCGGCATGGGCATGGGCGGCACCGCGATCAGCGCCCTGACCACCGTCAAACTGGTCGACGCCAACAGCATGCAGACGCCGTTCCTGATCACCACCGCGGTTCTGGCGCTCTACGCCGTCGTCGCCTGGTTGGTGCTGCGTGACGCGCCGAACCGTGTCGTGCCGACGACGCCGTTCACTGCACGGCTCGGCGCGACCGTCAGGCTGCGCATCACCTGGCAGGCTGCCGCCCTGTACGCGGTCGCCTTCGGCGGCTACGTCGCCTTCTCGGTCTACCTGCCCGCGTACCTCAAGAACGCGTACGGGCTGACCCAGGCCGACGCGGCCAACCGGATGGCCGGTTTCGTCCTGCTCGCGGTCCTCATGCGCCCCATCGGCGGCTGGCTCTCCGACCGCATCCCGGCCAGCCGCGTGCTCGCCGGCAGTCTCGGCGTGGTCGTCCTCGGCGCCCTCGCTCAGTCCTTTACTCCCGGCCTCACCCCGATCGGCACCATCGCGTTCCTCGGCATGGCGGCTGCCCTCGGCACTGGGAGCGGCGCGACCTTCGCGTTGGTCGCGCAGAAGGCCCCGGCCAACCAGGTCGGTTCGGTCACCGGCGTCGTCGGCGCAGCGGGCGGTCTCGGCGGCTTCGTCCCACCCCTGATCATGGGGTCGATCTATGGCAGCTACCACTCGTACGCGCTGGGCCTGGTCCTGCTCGCCGTCGTCGCGCTCGCTGCGCTGCTGCTCGACCTGCTCTCCGTCGGCCGACGACGCGAAGCGGTCGCGGCGACCTGACCAAGCCACGTGGCGGATGCCGATGCTGTGCCAGGTGTCGTGGTCGAACAGATCAGGGGCCGTCCGGGGCGCGAGATCGTGGTGCCGGACGCTGCGCGGTGGGCCCGTCACGGATCGGCGACGAATGTCGCAGGGCTGGGAATCGGTGAACGAGGGTCTAGAGTGGACGCGTGCTGGGAGTCGTCGCGGCCGCGCTTGGCGGTCCTGAGGTATTACAGGTGACCGAGTTGCCCGAGCCTGAGGCCAGGCCCGGTCAGGTTGTGGTCAGGATCCGCGCGGTCTGTGTGCACCCGGCTGACGTGGCAGCCACCACCGGAGAAATTCCTCGCGGGCCGGTTCCGCCGCCGTTTTCGCCCGGGTGGGACATCGCCGGTGAGGTGGCCTCCGTCGGCCCCGACACGGCTGATTTCGGGGTGGGTGATCGTGTCGTCGGGATGATTCCGTGGTACCTGACGCGGGGTAACCCGGGTGGCTACGCCGAGTTCGTGGCGGCCGACACGGACTGGTTGGTGCGGTTGCCGGACGGGCTTGACTTCGTGTCCGCAGCCACGGTGCCGCTCAACGCCCAGAGCGCACACCAGGGCCTGTCATTGGTGTCATTGGCCATGCTGCCGGCCGGCAGCAGCATCTTGGTCACCGGCGCCAGCGGCGGTGTCGGCGGCTTCGCCACCCAGCTCGCCGTTCAGAGCGGCTACCGTGTCCTGGCGCAGGCCAGCCACGACGATGAGCAATGGGTGCACGGTCTGGGAGCTCACGAAGTCGTTTCACGTTCCGTCGACCTGTCCACGGTGGGGCCCGTGGCCGCGGTGTTCGACGCGATCCCCGTCGGCGAAGCGGCGGCCGCCGCCGTCGAGGACAGGGGAATCGTGGTCGCGACCCGGCCCACGCCGGCCATCGTTCCGGCACGTGGCGTGCGCCAAGAGCTGCAACTCATCCGGCTCGACCGCGAGCTGCTGGCCGACTTGGTGGGGCAGGTGGCGGCGGGACGGCTGCGCACGCGCGTGGCGGTCACGATGCCGTTGACCGAGGCCGCCGAGGCCCACCGGCGCGTATTGGCCGGTGGCCTGCGGGGAAAGCTCGTGCTGACGGTGGGCTGACCGGGAGCGTGGCGGCCGTCAACCTGGGTCGTCACCGGTCGGCCGAGGGTCTACCGGTCCAGGTACGGATCTGCGTCGGCTCGGATAGTGAGGCAGTTCGTAGGGATCGTGTCGACCATCGTGCCGGCGCCGTTCGGGCATCGGTAGCGAACCAGGGCCGCCCATTCGCAAGCGCTCTCGACCACTCCCGCGCGACGGGCGCCACTGCGGTGCACCCATACCGGGTCGCCCGGCCGGCACGCCACTGCGGGTTCCGAGGCGGTCAGGTCCGGCAGGGGTGCGGCGGGCGGCTTGTACGTCTCGGTGCGGTCGCCGCTCTCGGTGGCCAAGGCCCAGGTGATAACGGCTCTGTCGGTGGTGTTCGCGTGCCGCTTGGCGCTGAACATCGCCCGGTCCGCGCGGCGCAGCAAGGTGGGAAGATCAGCGGAGCGCCCCGCCGGTACGACGCCGATCGAGGCGGTGACGGACAGAGTGTGGCCCTGCACGTCCATCGGGGGTGCGATCGCAGCGCTCACCGAGCTGGCAACCTCGTGCCACCACGCATCCGGGACGTCGGCCCGCGGAGCGCGCGGCAGCGCGGCGAACTCGTCACCGCCGAACCGGGCCACGAGATGGTCGCCGAGACAGGCGGCCATGCGCCGGGCGACCAAACAGAGGACCTCATCGCCGGCATCGTGCCCGTACGTGTCGTTGATCGGCTTGAAACCGTTGAGGTCGAGGACCAGAACGGCCGACGAGCGAGCGTCGGCGCGCAGCAGCTCGGGGGCGAGCGCGTGGAAGAGGCGGCGGTTGGCGAGTCCGGTGAGCTCGTCGTGGCCGGCCATCCAGCGGAGTGAGGCGCGCTCCTGCTCCAACTGCTGGACGTGCGCCGCGAGCTGATCGATGCGGGCTTGGAGGCGGGCGGTCTCGGACCCTGTGCGCAGCTGAGCGTCCGCCGGCAGCGCACCGCCCGTGCCGGCGGTTGCAGGATCGAGGATCCGCATCGGCCGTCCTCTCAAAGCTGCGGCGGACTAGCTGAGGCTGTCGAGTCGGCGGCGAGGGATCGCCAAGCGCCACAAGGGAATCATGACAGTCGGCCGAGGCTCGTGCAAGATTTCACGAAGACAGGTATCACGGTGACAGGATGCATCCGGACCGGTTTTCGGCTACTCTAAGTGCTGCCACTTTCGTGGTGAAAGAGTCGTGCGTACTCGTTAGTACTGATTCTGCACGTCAGACGGCCATCGCATCGGTGGCAGATCGGTTACGCACAGCAAGCAACTCCAGGGGGAGGGGCGCTGATGAGCAGCGAAACCGGCTGGATGATTTCCAGCAGGTCGACAGGCAATGGCGGCAGTTGCGTCGAGGCCCGCCGCCAGGACGGCCTCATCGAGGTCAGGAACAGCAAGGCACGCGAGGCCGGCACCGTGGTGTTCACAACCGAGGAGTGGGACTCGTTCCTGTTCGGCGCCAAGCGCGGCGAGTTCGACCGGCTCCTGACGGACTGATCACGACGGGCTTCCGCCGCTCGTCACCGGAACTCTGCGACCGGTACGGAATCTTTGCCGATGAGATCGAAGATCCGCCGGTATTCGTCAACCTCGACCTGCTCCTCCAGGTAGAGCGCACCGACGTGCGATTCGAGGTAAACCACGTCGGGATCGTCCGGGTCGTCGAACTCCAGGATCCGGAAGGCGCCGGCCATCGCCGCGTGCGCCCCGACCGAGAACGGCAGCACCCGGATGTCGACCGTATCGTCTCGGGACAGCCGCCGTAGATGCTCGATCTGCCCTTTCATCACTTGTTCGCCGCCGACCGGCCGGGTCAACGCTCCCTCGCCGAGCACCGTCACGAGGTGGATCGGTGGGTTACGAGCGAAGAGTGTCTTCTGCCGCTGCATGCGGAGCTTGATGTGGCGCTCGGCGAGCTCCGAGTCGACCGGCTGCTCGGCGCCGAAGATGGCGCGCGCGTACTCCGGGGTCTGCAGCTCGCCGGGAACGACCTCGCCGTCGTAACCGAACATTCGGGATGCGGACGCCTCCAGCCCGACGTACAGCTTGAACCATTCGGGGATCACCGGGCTGGCGTCCCACCACTCCTGCTGTGACGTGCCCAGCGCGAGGTCGGCAAGCGCGTCAGTGATGCTCTGGTCCGCACCGTAGAGCCAGCAGAGCGCGCGTACGTTGGCTCCGGTGACCGGCACCTTGCCCGTCTCGATGCGGTGCAGCGTCGGCTCCGAGATGCCCAGCCGCGCTTCCACCACATCACGCCGGCTCATGCCGGACGCCGTGCGAAGCCGCGTCAATCGCCGCCCCAATGCCCGTCGCACGACGCGTTGGCCTGTGACCGGCACCCTTACCTCCGCCTTGCCAACCCATGTGGACGGTGACGTCGACTACCGTACCCGCGACGCCGCGTTGTCAACAGGCAACCCGTCGTCGCTGACCGAACGTGTCAGGGCGACGTGCCCGTGTTCGCGGTGATTCGCACCGGCTCGCTACGTCCGGACCAGCGCCGAGCCGGCCGATTACCGGCTGGACACCTGGGCGGAGTGCGTCACCCGCTCAGCGACGGCGCCCCATTCGGGCCGGAACGTACGACGTCACGGCGACTTCGTCCGCGGAGCCGGCCCGGCCCCTCACCTACGATTCGGTGGTCCTGGCCGACGCAGCCGCCCACCACGTCGCCGAAGCCGTTCGCGGTGATCACGAAGGCGTCGATCACCGGCAAGGCGGAGTCGGGCTGAAGGCGCCCGTCGACCCCGGCATGTGGAGCCCGGCGGTGAACTCCTACCAGTAGCAGTGGCTCGCCGACGGGTGGCGATCACGGCCGATCAGGAGTGAACGACCGCTGCTTGCCTGATTCGGTCCGCGGTCGTCGTGCCGTCGGCGGGGCAACCGAACAGCGACCCGCGTCCGTACCGGTAACCGGCGGCGTCGAGTTCCGCCAGCTGCTCGTGGGTGTCGACGCCGGTCGCCATCGCCGCTGCGTCGAGCATGTGGGCCAGGCGTACAAGAAGCCGGCTCAGCGGGGGCGGGCTCGCGGAATTGTGGTCCGGAGCGTCGGCGACATCTATCGCGACGATGTCGGCCGAGATGCGCAGCAGGTCCCGCAACGAGCAACCGCCATTGCCGAAGGCTGTTACCGCCGTCCGTATACCGGCACGGTGCATCTGCTCCAGGCGGTCGGCGGCCAGCGGCGGATCCTCGGCGATGGTGGACTCATCGACTTCGGCGACGAGCTGGTCCGGGCGGATTCCGTACCGCATGGCCGGCCCGCCGATGGCGGCCAGCAGGTCGTCATCGCGCAACAACGCCGCCGGAATCAGCACGTGCAGATCTACCGGTGCGGCGCCCGCTGACCGCCATTGCTGCATCTGCCGGCAGGCCTCCTCGATCAGCGCGCGGGTGATCCGCTCGACCATCTGGGTCGCCTTGGCCGACGTGAGCAGGTCGGTCGGGGAGATCATTCCGAGGTCGGGGTGCTTCCAGTACGGGGTAGCGGTCACCGCAACCACCGCACGGTCATCGAGGCGGACCACCGGCTGGTACCGAACAGCCAGCTCCCGCCGGGTCAGGATGCCGTCCAGGTCGGCTTCCAGCCGCAGACGTGTGGACATCGCCTTGTGCATGCGACGTTCGAACACCGCCTGGTTGCCCGGGCCCCGGCGCTTCGCCTCGTACATTGCGACATCGGCGTTGCGCAGCAGACCGGCGGCGTCGGTCCGATGGTCGGTCAAAGCGATCCCGACACTGGCGTTCACGTACACCTTCCGGCCGAGCAGGTCGAACGGTGCCCGTATCCGCTGGCCGATCCGGTCCGCGACAGCCGTTGCTCGTTCGAGGGTCGTGTCCACGAGCAGAGCGGCGAACTCGTCGCCACCGAAGCGGGCCACGATGTCGGCGCCGCCGAGGCAGTCCCGGATCCGCGACGCGACCTCAATCAACAGGGCGTCACCCGCAGCGTGCCCGAGGGTGTCGTTGACCGGCTTGAACCGGTCGAGGTCGACGAACAACAGCCCGAGCGACTCGGACCCGTCCGCGGCGAGTCGCGTTCCCAGCTCGTCCGCGAACTGGGCCCTGTTGGCCAGGCCGGTCAGCGGATCCTTCATCGCCTGCTGCATGGCGTGCGTCGTCTTGGCGGCTGTCAATGCCATGCCGGCGTGTTCAGCGAACGCCGCGAGCACGTCCCGGTCCGCGGCGTCGGGGGCCGGACCGGCCGCTCCCCGAGCCACCACCAGGTAGCCCACTTCCAGGCCGTCCTCACGTACCGGCCACGACAAGGTCTTTTCATCGGCTGATCCCCAGACTGCCGGGGCTCGGGTCCGTACGGCCGCGGCACGCTCCTCGGTGGTCAGCCCGGAGGATGAGGCCAGCAGAAGGTGACCCGCTTGATCGCGGTCGACCAGCCGCAGGGCCGCGACGTCACCGCCCAGAACATCCCGCGCGCGGTGAGTGACCATGTCCAGGACTTCGCTGATCGGCCGTCGCGCCGCTATGGCAGCCTCGATCGAGACAAGTGCCTCGGTAAGCCGCTGTTGAGCACGGACCTCGGCCAGCAGCCGCCCGTTCTCGGCGGCCTGGCGCTCACTGCGCTCGCGAAGGGTGCGCTCGGTGGCCAGCGTCCGCAACATCTGGAGGCTCAGCGAAAGCACCCGGGCCATGGCACGGATCAGAATGATCTCGTCGATGCTCAGTGGATCGTCCCTGCGGGCGACCAGTAGGTAACCGTCGGTGGACGAGAACGAAGCGGTCGCGAGGTGGCACGACCCCAGCCCGGGCAGGTCACCGGCGCGCGCCGACGTTGCCGCGAGCCGCCACAGCAACTCGTCGGGGCGCTCAGCCGGCGGCAGCCCGACACACACGACGACCTCGGGTCGCAGGACTGCGCAGACCTCGGCCTCCACCGCGGCCGCGATCCGCTCCGTGGCCGCCGTCACCGCGGACGCCTCGTCCTCATGCCGGGCCATGGAGGCGACGAACTCGGCGAGCAGATGCGTCGAGGCGATCCCGCCGGTACCCGTCGTCACTCAACTCACCGCAAGGACGACGACCGTTTGGTGATGGAAGCCAGTGATCCCGCGGACCCGGGCGATCTCACCGAGGCTGTAGAAGCCGGACAAGGGAAGGTGGCTGCCCGCGAGCAGCTGGACCTCGCGGGCGAGCCGCTTGTCGTCGGCGAGTACGGCGCGGCGCGCGGTGCAGTCGACGGCCAGCAGCCCGAGCGCCGGGGCGGTGAGGGCCGTCATGGCATCGAGCCGCGCGGTCGCAGCCGCCGCGAGTAGGTCTTCCTCGTCTCCGGTCATCAGCCGGACGGTGCCCCCGTCCGGTACGTCGGCCAGCGGCAGGATCGCCCGGATACCGAAGTCGGCACGGGCTACGAACCGCATTTCCTCACCGCTTCGCCGGCTCAGTCCCAGCGGGTGGTGCATGGCGAAGGCGGCGAACGCTGCCTCGTCGTGATACGCGTCAGGCGGGGCGCCGAGCCGGTCGAGATAGAGGTCCAGAGCCGGCTTGTCGTCGAACTCGAAGATGAACCCGTCACCGCTCCGGGTGACCATCAGCGGATCACCGACCGGTCGGTAGCCGTGCGCGACCCCGACGCCGAATTCGCCGTCGGATCGGATCGCGGCGCTGACCACCGCGTCGGACAGAACGCGATCGCCGTGCAGTACGTAGGTCGCCGGAGCCGGCCCGTCCGCGGCGGCGCAGCCACCGGCTATGGGAATGCCGGCACCCAGAACTCCGTACGCTCCGCGAACGACTTCCTCCTGCCTGCCGATCTGACCGTCGGTGAACATGATCAGCAGTGGTTGACCGGCGTCGCCGAGCTCGGCCATCGGCTCAGCCGCCAACCGACCGGCTTCACGCTGCCCGGAGGAAAGGCCCTCGGTCGCCCGGGTGATCACTCGGAAGCCGGTGCCTCCCAGCGCGGTCACCACTGCACCACCACCGGAGGGCCCCGCCGCGCTGAACCCGCCCGCGGTCGAGCAGCCGATCAGCGGTACGCCGCCGGTTGTCCGATTGACGCCGCGCAGGAAATCGGCCAGGTCGTGCCCGGGACCACCGAAGGCGATGATGAGCTGGGCGTCATCGCGACCGGCCAAGGCGGCAGAAGCCGCTTCCGCACCCGCCGAAGCGCTCTGTTGCCGTCCCGACGTGCCAACTCCCAGCCAACGCGAGCCCATCGTTGCCCTCCACCGTCCAGTCGACCGCGAACACACCACACCATTCGACGCGTCTCGACTCTTGTTGAGCCCTTCGGGTGGACGTGTCCCTCGTGCCGCCGCTGATCGCCGACATGTCGCGGCCCATCGAGACGAGGCCGGGCCGGCCATCATGAAGAGTCCGCCACAATGGTCAGACTTTTACGGGGCGAAGCGGACGCCACGGTCGACCCATCGGGGCCGACGAGCCGGCCCACAACACCGCCAGCCGCAGGGCGGGCACGTCGTCGGCCAACTGCAGGGCGCTTGCCCACAGGCCGATCGTGCACCAGGCCAACGTCGAGATCACCACGATCACCACGACGGCGGCCGGGACCAGCTGGCGGGCTCCCCGAGGGTTGGCCAGCGCGGAGCACTCCCGCTGGACCGCCGTCTGCAGGCCCAGACCGGCGAAGACGAAGAGCACCTGCATGACGGCGTTCGCGGAGGTCACCGTGCCGAACGAGGGCAGGCCGAGAACGCGGACGGTGACCTGAGCCCGTCGCGCACTTCACCAGAAATGACGTCGGCGGGTCTACCGGGTGACTGAGGGGTCGTGGACGCGGCCGATGAACAGCGGCACGCCGCTGGACCGGTCGTGGATGACATACAGGAACGGCCGGTCCACGAAGAAGTCGGGCCCGCTCGGGATCGACGGCGGCCGGATGATCACGGCCGATGCCGCAGCCGCCTCGGCGCCCTTCTCGTCGATCCCGATGAAGGTCTCGTGCACCACATCGTCGATCTTCAGGGACGGATCGGTGCTCATGCCGGTGAGGTCGGCCCGCGCGGTGAACGCGGTCGGCATGCCCAGCCCGCTCAGCGTGGCGCCCAGCTGGACCGGCAGCCGGAACGTCCACTTCGGCAACCGTAGACGGACGTCCTGGATCCGGAAGCCCAGCAGCAGGCTGCGCAGCCACGCCTCGTCGAGCTGCGCCTCGACCGCGGCCAGTCCCGGCCGGGTCGGCATGACGACCGCCATGGCGAGGCTGCCGTCGGCGAACGGTACGTCGACCGCGCGCCAGCCGTCTGTTTCGAGGTAGCCCATCCGCTCGAACGGCCCGCGCATCAGCGGCACGTCGACGACCCGGCCGTCGTCGCGGGTGAACGGCGCGGTCGCGGTCGCGGGCACGGTGAACGGGTACCTCCACGGCGCCTTCAGGTAGATGGTGTTCGTCAGGATCAGTGCCGTGTCGGGACTCACCGAACCGGATTGCAGCAACTCGGGAATCCTCGAGTTGGTCCGGTCCGACGCCCAGGTGTTGATCTCTTGACGGGCCTCCTCCGTCGCGCCGCGGAAGTCGAGCGGATGTGCCGCGGCGCCGTAGTACCCCGCCAGGACATCTTGGAAGGCGGGCCGCAGGGTGAGGTCGAGTCGCGTCCACAGGGCGTTGGCCGTGGTCAGCTTGGGCGCCTTGATGCCGTCGCCGTCCTGGTACCGGGCCGCCAGCAGCTGATCAACGGTGTTGAGCCCGTTGTCGAGCGCGGCAGGACGCGGTTGCGGCGCGTGCAGCACCGTGTCCATCTCGTCCGCCGTGGTGCTTCCGGCGCCGGCCCGCGTCATCGCCAACGCGAGCGCGACCGAGTACGGGGCGCACACCACGTTGCCGTCGGGGGACGCCGCAGCCAGCGAGCGGTACAGATCGGCGGTGAAGCCACGGACGGCGGTCGCGGCGGCCGACGCCGAAGCCGGGTCGGGCGGCACACGCCCGGAGCTCCCTGACGCGGCTCGCCGGCGCGCGTGGACGGGGACGCCGAGGGCCGCTACGGCGAGCGGGACAGCCTGCAGGAGGGATCGACGCGAGACCATACGGCGACGGTAGAACGGTCGTCTGCCGGCACGCCAGAGTTCGGCGCAATAAATCCAGAGTCATCAATATTAGGCACTCGCGGCGGTTGACCCCGGTCAGGGCAGTTCCTCCGCGGCGTCCTTCAACGAGATCAGCACGCGGCGGGTCTGTGGCGTGTCGGGGAGCACCGCGAGAAGCAGGGGAGAGGTCGAGAACGCCGACTGGTGAACCATCATGCGGCGTACCCATTCCATGCCCGCCGCCAGTTCGGCTTCGGGGTCGGTCGCGCCCCCCTCGCGTACCCAGTTGCCGAGCGCCGATCGGTGGATCGCGTCGATGAGGGCGGCTATGGCCATCGGCTGGAACGGGGGCGCGTCGGGCGGGAGGCGATCGCGCAGGTACGACCGGGTCAGCGCCACGTACCGCTCGTGCTCGACGACCTCGCGTTTGCGCAGCTCGGGAACGATGCGCGTCAGTTTGTAGCGCCGGAGCACGAGTTCGGGCCGACTGAGGAACTCGTGCAGCGACTCCTCGGTGGCCGCGATGACGGCATCCACCGGATCCGTACCTTCGGGCGCCGCCGCGAGACAACGCTCGACCAGCCCGAGGCGCTCGGTGTGGTCCGGGAATACCAGTTCGTCCTTGCTTTCGAAATGCCGGAAAACGGTACGGCGGGACACGCTGGACGCCGCGGCAACGGCTTCGACCGTGACGTTCGCGTACCCCTCCTTCAGGAACAGGGCCATCGCCGTTTCCGAGATCCGGTACTTGGTGTCGAGTATTTTCCGCGAAGTCACCGACCGGTGCCCTCTCCTGACGTCGTGTGGCGCGAATTGCCGTCCGGCGAACTGTAACCCTGCCCAGCGCGTGCCGACGCACGCCGCAGCCGCCGGATGTTCCACCGATGGCGGACGGTTCCCCAGATTCCGCGGCGGAACAGCAGCACCACGAGGACGAAGACCGAGCCGGTGATCAGGTCGATGCCGTGGAAGCCGGAGGAGGCAAGGTAATCGGCGAGCATCACGGTCAGGAACGCGCCCACGATGCCGCCCCACAGCGTGCCGATACCACCGAGAACCGTCATCAGCACGACGTCACCCGAGGTGGTCCAGTGCAGTTCGGTCAGCGCGACGAATCCGTGGTTGATGGCGAACACACCACCGGCCAGGCCGGTGAGCCCGGCGGAGAGCACGAAGGCGACGGCCTTGTACTTGTCGGCGTCGTAGCCGAGCGCCCGGGCGCGCGGCGTGTTGTCGCGGATCGACACCAGGACTCGTCCGAACGGCGAGTGCACGATCCGCCACGCCGCCCACATGCCGAACAGCAGGATCGGCAGGGCCGCGTAATAGAAATAGAACGACTCGGTCTCCACCAATTCGATGCCGAAGAACGACCGGGGTACGCCTTGCAGCCCGTTCTCGCCGCCCGTCAGGTCGCTCCATTGATAGCCGATGAAGTAGACCATCTGCGCGAAGGCGAGGGTGACCATCGCGAAGTAGATCCCCGAGCGGCGCACCGACACGTACCCGATGGGAAGCGCGAGAATCATCGCGAAGACCGCGCCACCGATGACGGCCACCGGGAACGGCACG
The DNA here is from genome assembly GCF_023717965.1 of Paractinoplanes hotanensis. NCBI lineage: Bacteria > Bacillati > Actinomycetota > Actinomycetes > Micromonosporales > Micromonosporaceae > Paractinoplanes > Paractinoplanes hotanensis. The sequence continues at coordinate 45,302 of NZ_JAMQOL010000081.1, forward strand.
CCGTAATGCGTGGCGATCAGGCCGGTCACATACGCCGAACTGCCCCAGAACGCCGCGTGTCCGAAGGACAGCAGGCCGGTGAAGCCGAGCAGGATGTCCAGGGCGATCGCGAACAGCGCCAGCGCCACGATGTCCATCGCCACCGGCGGATAGATGAACCAGGGCAGCGCCAGCGCCGCCACCAGCCCGGCGGCCAGCAGAATCCACCGCAGCCTCGGGTTGGTCGCGGCCACGGGGACGTCGGCCTCGGCGGGCGGGGCCTCGGTGATCACGGAGTTGGTCATGCTGTCGCCTCCTGGCGTCCGAACAACCCGGCCGGCCTGATCAGGATGACCAGGGCCATGAGGACGAAGATGAGGATCTGCGCGAACGTCGGGGCGTACGCCTGGCCGAAGGCCTCGACCAGGCCGACGAGGAAGCCCGCGATCACCGCGCCGACGATCGACCCGAGACCGCCGATGACCACGACCGCGAACAGAATGATTGCGAAGTTGTTGCCCATGTCGGCGGTGATCGCCCGGAACGGCGCGGCGAGCACACCGGCCAGGCCGGCGAGCGCGACGCCGAAGCCGAAGACCGGCGTCACCCACCGTCCCACGTTGATGCCCAGGGCCCGGGCGAGCTCAGGTTTCTCGGTCGCCGCCCGGACGATCATGCCGATTCGGGTCCGCGTCATCATCAGCCAGACGAGCACACACACCGCGACCGAGAACAGCAGGACGAACAGCTGGTAGCGCGGCAGCACCACGCCGGCCAGATCGACGCGTCCCTGCAGCCCGCTCGGCAGTCGGTACGGCAGCCCGGAGACGCCGTACTGCTGCTTCACCAGCTCGACGAGGACCAGCGTGAGGCCGAAGGTGAGCAGCAGGTTGTAGAGCGGATCGAGCTGGAGCAACCACTGGACGAGCAGCCGCTCCACCACGACGCCGAACAGGAACATGAGCACCGGCACCACCAGCAACGACCACCACAGCGTGAGATCGAGGGTGTCGAGCAGGACCGCCGTGGCCACCGCGCCGAGCATGTAGAACGCGCCGTGCGCGAAGTTCACCACGCCCAGGACCCCGAAGATGACCGCCAGCCCCAGCGCCGCCAGCGCGTAGAAGCTGCCCGCCGCCAGCCCTTGTACGGCGTACTGAAGGAGCGCGCTCATGGCTTCATCGAGCAGCCGGACGCCTCGGCCGGCGGGAATCCTTCGGCCGCCGGGATCTTGGTCACGATCTCCTCGTAGTCCCAGGCCTCCTTCACGTCGGCCGGCTTCTTGACGCGGGCGAGGTTGGCGTCGTGGACGACGGAGTGGTCCTTGGCCCGGATCTCGCCGTTGCGCAGGAACACGTCGTTGACCTTCTTGCCCTCGAGGTTCGCGACCACCGCGTCGGCGTCGTCGGTGCCGACCGCCTGGACCGCCTCCAGGTATTGCAGCGCAGCGGAGTAGTTGCCCGCGTGTTCGAAGCTCGGGCGGGCCCCGGTCTCGGCCAGGAACTTGTCGGCCCAGGCCCGGGCCTCGGCGTCCATGTTCCAGTACCAGGGGTCGGTGAAGAGCGTGCCGGCGAACTGCTCCACGCCCAGCGAGTGGATGTCGTTGATGAGCATCAGCCCGACGGCCAGCTCGACGCCCTTGTCCTTCAGCCCCGACTCGTTGAACTGTTTGACCAGGTTGATCAGGTCACCGCCGGCGTGCATCGTGCCGATCACATCGGGATTGCTGCTGCCGGCCTTGGTGAGGAAGGTCGCGAAGTTCTCGTTCGGGAACGGCGTCGGGATGGCCTCCTGAACCGTGCCACCCGCCTTCGTGACCGCATCGGTGAAGGACTTGGTCATGTTCTGGCCGAACTCGTAATCGGGGAACAGGATCGTCCACTTCTTGCCACCGTCCCGGGTGACCGTCGTGCCCGTGCCGTTGGCGAGCAGGTAGGTGTTGTACGCCCACTGGAACGTGTACTTGTTGCACTGGGCGCCGGTCAGCGCGGTGGTCGCCGCGCTGACGTCGAGGAACAGCTTCTTGTGGTTCTTCGCCTGGTTGGCGACGGCCAGGGCGGCGGACGAGGTCGGCACGTCCAGGATGACGTCCGCGCCGCCACGCTCGTACAGCTCGGAAGCCTTGGTGTTGGCGATGTCGGGCTTGTTCTGGTGGTCGGTCGAGGTCACCTCGATCTCTTTGACGACGGCCTTGTCGCCGTACTTCGCCCGGTAGTCGGCAACGGCCATCTTGACCGCCTTGACCGAGTTCGGCCCCGACGCGTCCTTGTAGATCCCGGACTGGTCGTTGAGGACCGCCAGCACCAGCTTGTCTCCGGTGAAATCACCGCCCGAACTCCCCGGGCCTCCACCGCCACAGGCGCTCAGCAGCAGTGTCACCGTCAAGGCTGAGGCGCCGGCCCATTTCCGCTTGCTCTCCATGGTGTACTCCCCAGTCGGGTTAGATGCCGAGGTGTCTGAGTAGGTCGCCCTCGCGGCGCCGGAACTCGTCGTTGTCGAGGGACTCGACGATGCGGCCCTGGCTGAGCAGGTAGTGCCGGTCGGCCACCGTGGCGGCGAACTTGACGTTCTGCTCGATCAGCAGCACGCCGGCGCCGGTGGCCTTGATCTCGCGGATGATCGCCCCGATCCGGGCCACGACCACCGGGGCCAAGCCTTCCGAGGGCTCGTCCATGAGCAGCAGACGGGCGCCGGTCCGCAGCACCCGGGCGATGGCCAGCATTTGCTGCTCCCCGCCGGACAGCGTGGTGCCGGGCGCTTTACGGCGCTCGGCGAGTACGGGAAAGGCCTCGTAGACCTGCTGCAGCGTCCAGGCCCGGTCGGACACCGCGGGCGGCAACAACAGGTTCTCCTCCACCGTCAGGCTGGCGTAGATGCCGCGGTCGTCCTGGACCCAGCCCATGCCGGCTCGAGCTCTGCGGTGCGCCGGCATGCCGGCGATGTCGCGGCCGTGCAGACGCACGGTGCCGCCCGCCTGCCGGTGCAGGCCGATCAAGCACCGCACCAGGGTGGTCTTGCCGGCGCCGTTGCGGCCGGCCAGCGACACGACCTCGCCCTCGTTCACGCGAACGTCCACCTCGTGCAGCGCCTGCGCCTGGCCGTACCACGCCGTCAGTCCGGTGACCTCAAGCATGTTCGGCCTCACCCAGGTACGCGGTGATCACCCGTTCGTCCTGGCGGACCTCGTCGTAGCCGCCCTCGGCCAGGATCCGGCCCTGCTGCAGCACCGTCACCCGGTCGGCCAGGCTGCCGACGACGTGCATGTTGTGGTCGACGAACACCACGGTGCGACCGGAAGCGAGGCGACGGACCAGCTCGATGGTGCGGTCCACGTCCTCGATCCCCATCCCGGCCGTCGGCTCATCGAGGAGCATCACCGGTGGGTCCAGCGCCAGCACCAGGGCCAGCTCCAGCGCGCGCTTCTGCCCGTACGCGAGAAGTCCGGCCTGCTTGTCCGCCAGCGACATCAGTCCCACCTGCGCGAGCAGTTCGTCCACGCGGGCTCGATGCCGGCCGAGCAGTTTCTCCGACCGCCAGAACCGGAAACCCTGCCGGCTGTGCCCCTGAAGAGCGAGTTCCACGTGCTCGCGGCACGTCAGGGTGTCGAAGAGGCTGGTGATCTGGAACGACCGGGCCACGCCCCGGCGTGCGACCCGTTCGGGCGGCAGACCGGTGACGTCCTCGTCGAACACCGTGATCGTCCCGGACGTCGGGGCGAGGAAGCCGGTCAACAGGTTGAACAACGTGGTCTTGCCCGCACCGTTGGGACCGACCAGCGCGTGCACGCTACCCTCGCGAACCTCCAGGTCGACCGCGTCGACCGCACGGAAACCCCGGAAAACCCTGGTCAAGGCCCGGGTACGGATCACCACCCGGCCGCCCGGCGTCACGCGGTCCCCTGGGCACACCCGAAGCTCTGGGCGAGCGCGGGATCACCCGAGCGATATCTCGGCCAGCCCGGGTACTCGCAGAGCGGACGTGTTCGTCCGTCCCTGGGGTCCTGCACCACCGGCCGGGCCGGCGGCTGCCCGTTCTGTACCCAGCGTTCCAGGGCGGAGAGCGAGTCCCAGGTGGCGGCGAACGCGGGTGCACCGAAGTTGGCGTGATTCGCGCCCGGCGCCACGTAGTACCGCATGAACGCGTCGGTCTGCCGGGCGCCGACCGTGGCCAGCACGCGTCGGTAATAGTCGTTCGTGGATCGGTGGGAGACCAGTTCGTCCGCGGAGCCGTGCATCAGGATCAGTCGTCCGCCGGCCCGCGCGAAGGGGCGCAGGTCCACATTGTTGCGGTCCTGGACGGTGGAGAGATAGCTGATCCGGGGAAGCCACTTCCCGGGCCGCCGCGGATCCACCTCCAGGGAGCTGTGGCTGGGGTCTCGGGTCAGGAAGTGCTTCACCCACTGATCCCAGTACTGGAACCCGTACGCGCTGGTGGCCGGCATGGGGTTCGCGGGCGCGGTGGTGCCGAATCCGAGATACGGCGTCCTCATGTCGGCGCCCGAGAGGAACGGAAATCCGGGGTAGTGCCGCTCGCCGCTGGCGATTCGGTACGGCCAGCGGAACGGCGTGGACGCTGCCGTCACCGAGGCGATCTGCGGGTCGGAGAGGCAGGCCGGCCCGGTGTCGGCGCCGGCCGGGCAGCGGAGCACCCGGGGGTCGAAGTGGCAGCCGCCGAGATTCGAGATGATTCTGTCCTCGACACCGTCGCGTCCGTCGCAGGCCGCCATGACGCTGTTGTAGAGCAGGGTCTGCTTGGCCGGCCCGGGGAACGCGCCGGGCCGGGACATCACGTGAGCCAGGTATCCGAGGTCCAGGATTTCGGCCGCGTTGTTCCAGGCCGGGTAGGCGGAGATGACGCCGTCGAACGCGTCCGGCCACCGCTGTGCGACGACCAGAGCCTCGCGTCCGCCGGTCGAGCCGCCCGCGAAGTACGTCCGGTCGGGTCCGGCGCCATAGCCACGGCGGACGAGGTACAGGGCGGCGTCGTGGGTCTTCCTGAGCGCATCGCCGGCGGCGAAGTTCCGCAGGGCCTCGTCGTTGCGGCCGAAGGACCCGTCCAGGGACCCGGTCGGCCCGGCCTGATGGCCGGAATCGCTGGCGTACGTGGCATATCCCCGAGCCAGAGGGGTGGGCGAGTCGGGACGGCCGAACGGCACGTTCTGGGCGATGTCGGGGATCGTGCCGTTGTAGCCGCCGCCCCCGAACATCATCGTGTTGCGGTTCCAGCCGACGGGCATCCCGAGCTGCAGCCTGATGTCCGGAGCGGACGGATCCCTCGGGAAGAGCGAGGCGCCCACGCTGCAGTACTCAACGGTCCGGCCGCTCACCACCCGGGTCACCAGGGATGCCGACTCCACGCGGCCGCCGCGGGTCGGCAGGCTGATCGCCCCGGGCGGAATCGCCGTTCCCGCCAGTTCCGCGCACGTCGGCGCCGTGCTCCCCGTGGCCGCGGCCGGGCTCTGCCCGAAGACGACCGTCGCACTCACCACCGCGGTCACGAGTGCCAGCATTCGACTCATTTGCGAACCTCCAAAAGAGCACGCTGTGCCGCCAATGCTTTGAAGCGCGGCACTGAGTGCCATTGACTGTGCCATGGGTCACATTCGACTCGCAAGGGAAACGCCAAGGTAATGTCCGCAGAGGACTATCGATCTTGACCTATGCGCAGCGGGTCCCTTGACCCGCGGGCCGGACATGACCGCGTTCCCGAGTGCCACCGAGGAAATCCACTCACCGCCGGGCGATTACCCTCGTCAGGGTCGCCGGATGGCCATCCATGCGAGCGTCCGGTAGAGATGAGCGAGTGGATGGCGACGTGACCGTCGTGGGTGACGGCTACGCCGGCTGAAGGAACCCGCTGTCCGTCAGGTACAGCAGCGCGATGCAGACGAGCAGGAGCGCGAGGAGCGTGCCCACCCGCGGAACGAACGACGTCGGTACGCTGAGGGCCAGCAGCAGGAACGGGGGGACGCCGAACGCCAGGTGATCCCACCAGCGGTCCAGGCGTCCGGGCCAGGTGCGCCCAGCATCGCTGCTCGCCCACTCCGTGCCCCGGGCGATCGGGGGCTCGAGCAGCGCGAACTCGTCGGCGGACCGCCAGACCAGGCGACCGTCGCGCGCGGCGCCGTACAGCAACAGGCGGCAACTCTGGGCGCCGGCATGGTGGGGGAGGGAACCCGTCGTCAGGTGAAGGGGCGGTCGCTGTTCCCGCTCGGAGTCAGGACGTGCCGGGTTCGGTTCCCGGTCCAGGCCGCCTCGAGGATCGCGGTCAGGCTGGCGGTGTCGGTGGGGCCTGGATGGTTCTGGATCAGGCGGGTGACGCCACCGGCCATCGCCGCGAAGCGCGGGAGGTCGGCGCGGACCACGCCGATGTCCGCCAAGGTGGGTGGGATGCCGATGTCGGCCAGGAGTTGGTCGAGCCAGGCGAGGAAACTGTCTGCGGCCTCGGCCTCCGAGGCGTCGGTCACGTCGAGCCCGCACACCCGGGCGAGGATGGCCAAGCGATTGCCGATGGCACCCCTGGCCGCGTCCAGCGCGTAGGGCAGTAACAGCCCGACGCCCAGGCCGTGCGGCGTGTGCGTGGCCGCGCCGATGGGGTACTGGAGGGCGTGCGGGGCCGCGTTGCCGGCGTGGGAAAAGGCGATTCCGGCGAGCATGGACCCGTAGGACATGTCCGCGCGGGCGTCCGTGTCGCCGCCGTCCCTGACTGCGCGGCGCAGGCTACGGGCGATCCGCTCCGCGGCCAGGAGCGCGTAGTGGTCGGTGATCGGGTTGCGGCCGAGGAAGACCTGCTCCACCGGGTCGCGTGGTCCGTGGGGCCGGGGTCGTGCGGTGTAGCTCTCTACCGCGTGACAGAACGCGTCGATGCCGGAGTGGGCGGTGACGGTCGCGGGGCAGGTGTAGGTCAGTTCGGGGTCGACGATGGCGAAGTCGGGCACGATGTGGACGCTGGAGACTCCCACCTTCAGTTCGCGGTCCGGGTCGGTCAGCACCGAGACCGGTGTGAGCTCGGAGCCGGTGCCTGACGTCGTCGGGACCGCGACGAGCGGAATCGTCGGCCCCGGCACCTTCGACTCGCCGTAGTAGTCGCGGGGCGTCCCGCCGTGGCGCCGGATGACGCCGACGATTTTGGCGAGGTCGATCACCGTGCCGCCCCCGATGGCGAGGATCACGTCGGCGTCCACCTCGGCGGCGGCCGAGACGGCCCGGGCGACGTCGGTGAGTGGCACGTCCGGGGTCGCGTCGGAGAACACTTCGACGGCCTCGACCTTTTCCCGTACGGCGGCCACGATCCCGGCTACGCCCGGCTGCCCCAGAAGAACCTGGTCGGTCACGACGAGGACTCGCGAGCCGGCCTCGGCCACTATTCGGGGGATGTTCTGCGCGACCCCTTCGCCCACGATCAGTTGGCGTGGTCCGCGGACGGTCTCAAGCATGTCAGTGCCTCCCTGGAACGTCGGCGGTCACGGTAGGTCGATCGCCGCATAGGTGAGGTCGAGGTACTCGAGGATGCCTTCGTGTGACCCCTCCTTGCCGATCCCGGACTGCTTCACGCCGCCGAACGGAGCTGACGGGTCCGAGATCAGACCACGGTTGACGCCGAGCATCCCCGTTGCCAGCCCCTCGGTGAACCGGAGCGCCCGCTGGAGGTCGCGAGTGAAGACGTAGCCGACCAGGCCGTACTCGGTGTCGTTGGCCTTCGCCAGCACCTCGTCGTCGGACGTGAACGAGATGATCGGCGCCACCGGGCCGAAGATCTCCGCCTTCAGCATCAGCGCATCGTCGGGCACGTCGACGAGGACTGTGGGCGGGTAGAAGTGGCCCGGCCCATCCGGACGCTCGCCGCCCACCAGGACCCGGGCGCCGCGACGCCTAGCGTCGGCGACGAGCTCTTCGATCCTGGTGACCGAGGCATCGTCGATCAACGCCCCGACGTCCACGCCGTCGTCGAGACCATGGCCCATCGAAAGCGCGCCCATCCGCTCGGCGAAGCGCGCCGTGAACTCCTCGCGCACCGGCTCCTCGACGTAGATCCGGTTGGCCGCGACGCAGGACTCGCCGATGTTGCGCATCTTGGCCACCATGGCGCCGTCGAGCGCGACGTCCAGGTCGGCGTCGGCACACACGATCAGGGCCGCGTTGCCGCCCAGTTCCATGGAGGTGCGCAGCACGTTGTCCGCAGCCTGTCGCAGCAGTACGCGCCCGACCTCGGTCGACCCGGTGAACGAGAGCTTGCGGGTCCGCCGGTCGGCCAGCAGCGCCGAGACCACCTCGCCGGAACGCTTGGTGGTCACCACGTTGACGACGCCCGGGGGAACGCCGGCCTCCTCCATGATGCGGGCCAGGAACAGCATGGTGAGTGGCGTCTGGGCGGCCGGCTTGGTGATCGTCGTGCAGCCCGCGGCCAGCGCAGGAGCGATCTTGCGGGCGCCCATGGCCAACGGAAAGTTCCAGGGCGTCACGAAGACGCACGGTCCGACCGGCTTCGGCACGGTGAGGATGCGGTATCCGCCTGCGGGAGCAGTGCTGTAGCGCCCCTCGACGCGCACCGCCTCCTCGGCGAACCAACGGAAGAACTCGGCGCCGTACGCCACCTCGGCCCGAGCCTCGGCGAGCGGCTTGCCCATCTCGAGCGTTATCAGCCGGGCGACCTCCTCGGATCGCTCGGTGAGAGCCCGGTACGTCGCGGTCAGCAACTCCGACCGTTTCCGCGGCGGGGTCGCTGCCCACTCCGCCATGGCCTTGGTCGCCGCGTCCAGCGCGGCCAGCCCGTCACCGACGCCGGCGTCCGCCACCTCGGCGATGGTCTTGCCGGTGGCCGGGTCCTCGACGGCAAAGGTGGCCCCGCCGGCGGCGTCGCGCCAGGCGTCGCCGATCCGCAGCCGCCGGTGCTCGGGGGCCAGGGCGTTCATCGGGTCACTCATCGCGGTCACCGCCCGGCCCGGGACAGCGACAGCCCGGTGCCCGCGTCGAACAGGTGCGCACGGTCCAGGTCCACGGTGACCTGGAGCCGCTCGCCCTGGGTGCCGGTGACGGTGGGGCGTGCCTTGACCTTGAGGATCTCCGTTCCCACGCGGACGTCGACGACCGTTCGGTCACCGAGCGGCTCAAGCCCGTAGAGCTCGCCGGGCAACGCAGCGTCCCCACGGTGCTCGACGGACAGGTCTTCCGCGCGCAGGCCCAGCAGCAGCGCACGACCGTCCTCAGCCGTGGTCCAGCGGGGCCGGGGCAGCGTCCAGCCTTCCGCACCGACCAGACGATCGCCCTCGGCACGGCAGGCGAGCAGGCTGATCGGCGGGCTCCCGACGAATCCGGCGACCCACCGGTTGGCCGGCCGTTCGTACACCTCGGTCGGCGTTCCGACCTGTTGCACCTTCCCCTCCTTGAGGACCGCGACCTGGTCGGCCATGGACAGGGCCTCGACCTGGTCGTTGGTCACATAGAGGAAGGTGGCGCCGAGGCTGCGGTGGATCCGGGTGAGCTCGGTGCGCATCTCGACGCGCAGCTTGAGGTCGAGGTTGGTCAGCGGCTCGTCCATGAGGAATGCGCGCGGGCTACGAACCAGCGCGCGGGCCAGGGCGACGCGTTGCATCTCACCGCCCGACAGCTGCGCGGGGCGACGCTGCAGCAGACGTTCGATGTGCAGCAGGCTCGACATCCGGTCGACGGCAGCGGCGATTTCGCTCGAGGAACACCGGCGCGCCCGCAGCGGCGAGGCGATGTTCTCGTATGCCGTGCGCCGCGGGTAGAGGGCGTAGTTCTGGAAGACCATGGCCAGGTCGCGTGCGGCCGGGGTGTCACCGGTCGCGTCCCTGCCGTCCAGATGCACCGCCCCGGCGTCCAGCTTCTCCAGGCCCGCGATCGCTCGCAGGGTCGTCGTCTTGCCTGCCCCGGAGGGCCCGAGCACGACGAAGAACGAGCCGTCCGGCACGTCCAGCGTCACCCCGTCCAGGGCTTGAACCTTGTCGAAGGACTTGCGCAGCCCGTGCGCTGCCACGGTTCCCATCAGGCCACCAGCTCTTCCGTGCTCACGTCGTAGACCGCCGGTGTGCCGCCGGTGTGCCGCAGCCCGACCGGTGCGTCGGCGGCGAAACGGACGGTCGGTGCCATCCGAACTCGTGATTCGCGCCGGCCGCCGTGGTCGACCACGTAGATGATTTCGTCGCCCAGCCACTCCGCCGAGACCACGCGGGCCGGGACCGAACGTTCCGCCCCTGCTTCGGTGACTTCCAGGGCCTCCGGCCGGACGCCGGCGACCAGGCGACGGTCGCGCGGCAGGCCCGGCGGTGGTGTGAGGACCAACCCGCCCGGACTGCGCAGCTTCCCGTCGGCCACCTCCACGTCGATCAGGTTCATCGGCGGGGAGCCGATGAACGCGGCGCAGAAGAGACTCGCCGGACGGTCGTAGACCTCCAGCGGCGTGCCGATCTGCTCGACGCGGCCCTTGTTGAGGATGGCGATCCGGTGACCGAGCGACATCGCCTCGACCTGGTCGTGGGTGACGTAGACCATCGTCGTCCCCAGTTCCCCCTGCAGGTGCTTGATCTCCGTACGCATGTCCGCCCGCAGCTCGGCGTCCAGGTTGGTGAGGGGTTCGTCCATGAGGAACGCGCGCGGTCGTCGCACCAGGGCGCGGGCAAGCGCGACGCGCTGCTGCTCCCCGCCGGACAGCCGGCTCGGTCGTCGGTTGAGCAGCGGACCTAGCCGCATCAGCCGGGCGGCCTCGTCGACCCGTTCGCGTACCTCGGCCTTGGGTAGTCCCTCGGCCCGCAGCGGGAAGGCGAGGTTGTCGCGAGTCCTCAGATGCGGGTAGAGGGCGTAGAACTGGAACACCATCGCGATGTCGCGCTCGGCCGGCGGCAGGTCGTTGACCAGCGTGTCGCCGATGCGGATGTCGCCCGTCGTCTGCCGCTCTAGGCCGGCTATGGCCCGCAGCGTGGTCGTCTTGCCGCAACCCGAAGGGCCGAGCATTACGAACAGCTCGCCGTCGCGAATGGACAGGTCCACCTGATCGACCGCGACCGTACCGTCCGGGTAGCGCTTGTGCAGAGCGGTCACCTCGATGCCGGCCATCAGCGTCGCACCGCCCCGAGCGTCACACCGGCGACGAGGTGCTTGCGCACCAGGTAGGCGAAGATGAGTACCGGTAGGGCGAACACCACGGAGGCGGCGGCCACGAGACCCCAGTCCACTGTGGTGCCGCCGATGAGGCCGGCGATGGCGGGTGGGGCCGTCCGCACCTCGTCGCTGGAGGTGAGGAAGATGGCGAACACGAACTCGTTCCACGAGAAGATGAGGGCGAAGACGGCCGTCGCGGCGATGCCGGGCACCAGCAGGGGGAGGGTGAATTTCCAGAAGGCCTGCAAGCGGGTGTAGCCGTCGAGCATGGCGGCGTCCTCGTACTCGGGGGGCACCTCGTCGACGAACCCCTTCATCATCCAGATCGTGAACGGGACGTTGAACGCGGCGTAGATGAGGATCAGGCCGAGCTTGCTGTCGATGAGTCCGACCTGGCGGTACATGAGGAAGATCGGGATCACGACCACCACCGGCGGCATGAAGCGGGTGGACAGGATGAAGAACAGCTGGTCCTTCTTGGCCCTCACGGAGAAGCGGGAGTAGGCCCAGGCCGCCGGGACCCCCAGCACGGTGGCCAGCAGCGTGGAGACTCCGGCGACCACGACGGAGTTGAGGAACGAGACGGACACGGCCGACCGACCGCCGCCGGGGGCGACGAACACGTCCTTGAAATGGTCCAGGGTGACCGTGAAGTCGAAGAACTTGGCCGGGATGGCATAGACGTCGCGGTTCTCCTTGATGGACGTCTCCAGCATCCACAGCGCCGGAAAGAGCATCACGGCGGCCAGCACGACCAGCAACGCGAGCTCCAGCACGGAGCGGCCCCGGCCGCCGCGGCGGGGCGCGGGGGCCGTGTGATCCCGGACCGGACCGGGGGACACGGCCTCGTCGATGGAGACGGCCATCAGTCCTCCTTGAGCTTGTTCAGGTAGCGCAGGTAGAGCTGCGTGAGGACGATGACCACGAGGACCATGAGAATCCCGTACGCCGAGGCAGTTCCGGTGTTGAAGCCCAGGAACGCGACCTTGTAGACGTGGAACGACAACGTCTCGGTGGAGACCCCCGGCCCGCCGTTGGTGAGGATGTAGACGAGGTCGAACAGCCGGAAGGCCTCGATGGCCCGGAACAACACGGCGATGAGGAGGAGCGGCCACACCAGTGGAAGAGTGATGGTGCGGAATCGGAACCACTCGGACGCCCGGTCGATCGACGCGGCCTCGTACAGGTATGTGGGAACCGCGGTCAGGCCGGCCAGCGCGATGAGCATGATGAACGGCGTCCATTGCCAGGTGTCGACCACGATCAGCGAGATCAGTGCCGTTCGCTGCTGGGTGAGCCACTCCACCTGCCCCAGGCCGACCGAGCCCAGGATGCTGTTGATCACGCCGAACTGCGCGTCCAGCATGAAGCGCCAGAACAGCCCGACCACGACCGGCGACAGCATCATCGGCACGAGGAACAGAGTGGTCAGCAGTCCTCGCCCGTGCGTGCGCCGGGAGATCAGGTACGCGATGGTGAAGCCGAGCACGGTCTGCAGAGTGACCGCGCCGACCACGTAGATCAACGTCGTCAGGGCCCGCTGGTGCACCTGCGCCGACGTCAGGATGGCGGTGTAGTTCTCGAACCACACGAAATGAGCGGGCCCCCCGCGAGTGGCCGAGTAGTCGGTGAAGGACAGGTACAGCGCCCACAGCAAGGGAAACACCGACATGGCGAGCAACAGCAGCAACGCGGGAGCGATGAAGGCCACGGCGAGCCGGCGGTCGCTCAACCAGCGGGACCGACCCGGGGCAGGCGGCGTCGGCGTCGCCACCTGCCCCGGGCGGTCGGTCGTCAGCGAGACGGGATCGCTCACAGTCCGCCGCCGCCCTTGCGGCCGCTGGAGTCGAGCACGCTCTGCTGTTCCTTGGCGATGTCGTCGAGTGCCTCCTTCGGCTCCTTAGCGCCGTTGAGAGCCGCGTTCACGTTGGTGTTCTCGATGTCGACGAGGCGCGCGTACTCGGGCACGTTCCACATGTCCCGCATCCGCGGAACCGAGTCGGCGTACACCTTGTTGAACGGCCCGGCGTTGAGGAACTCGGGTGACTCCAGGGCGTCCGTACGCGACGGCACGCCGCCGGCCGCGGCCCACTTCTTCTGGATGTCGGGCTGCTCGAACCACTTCATGAAGTTCAGGGCCTCGGCCTGGTTCGCCGCGGAGGAGTAGGCCGACACGTGCATGCCCATGCCGCCGAGAGGCACCAGGTTCGTCTTCTGGGCCGGCAGGGTGGCGAAGCCGAGCTTGTCGAGAATCTGCTCCCGCGTCTTGCCGAGCGTCGACTCCTTCGGGTCGAGCAGGCCGCCGCTCGCGGCAATCCAGTTGAACGCGATGCAGGCCTTGCCCTGGGCGACCGCCGCGTTCACCTCGTCGATGAACCAGTTGCCGGAGCCCTTGGCGGTCAGCGGCTTCATCTTGTTGACCAGGACGTCCATCGCCTCCTGGCCCGCGGCGTCGTTGAGAACGCCGTCGATCTTGCGCGTCTTGGCGTCCCAGAGGTTGCCGCCGTAGACGCCGTTGACCGTGTTGTAGGTGACGGCCGCGGCGTCGGAGCCGTTGGCCTGGTGGAAAGCCAGCCCGCTGACGCCCGGGTTGTCCGCCTGGCACTTCGCGGCGGCTGAGATCATCTCGTCCCAGGTCTGCGGTGGCTTGTCGCCGATCAGGTCCTTGCGGTAGATCATCGTCCAGGTGTCGCCGAGCAGCGGCAGTCCGTACAGGCTGGCGTTCTCGTCGCGCTGGCCGGTCTCCGCCTGGGGGTATTGGCCGTACGCCGCCAGGAGGTACGGGTTGTAGGCCTGGACGTCGATGTTCTGTTTCACGAAGTCGGTGAGGTCGAGGATGTTGCCGTTCGTCACGGCCTCGCCGATGTGTTGCGAGTCCAGGATCGCGACGTCGAAGTCGGTCTTGCGCGCGGCGAACTGGGTGAACATCGCGTCGTGCCAGTTCGCGTTCGGCACGGTGTTGACCTTGATGGTCGCGTTCGGCCGATCTTTCGTGTACTCCTCGTTCGCGAAGGCTTCCAGGGCTTTGGCGGGGGGCCACTCGAACCAGATGAAGCTGAGCGTCAGCGGGTCCTTGGTGAGCTCCGGAATCGTCGCCGGCGCCTTGGGGGCGCTTGCCTTCGCGCCGTCGTCCTCGCCGTCGCCGCACGCCGCCATGGTCGTGGCCACCAGCAGCATGGCCGCCGTCGCCAGCTGCACCTTTCGGCCGGCAACGGATATTCGTCCTGTTCGCTTCGGATGCCGCATCTTTCTGCCTGCTTTCCGGGTGGGGACTTCTAAGGGCCTCGCTACGTGTTTCGCCGAGCGGTTGCTGAGTTGTCCGGGTGGTGCCCGGCTGTCGTGGGAGCCGGTGTCACGAGTACGCCGCGTGGTGCCGGGTTCTTGATGCGGCCGGTTGCCGAACCGGGCAGGACGTCGAGCATGCTCATGGGAACGTCAGGTGCGTAGAGCGACGGAAGGCGGTTCCGCGATGTGCCGGATGGCGATCATCCGGCAGTTTTCCTATACGATCCGGCGTGGGCGTCAGCATGCCGCAGCGTGGTGATCGATGTCAACGGGCTCGCGAAGACGCAGGAAAGGACCTCAGGTCACGATGGACGACGAAGCGATGATCGCGCGGGGCCGCAGGTCCGTGACGGGTGCGGCGCCGCCGGGAAGATCCGGCGGCCGGCTGGCCGACGAGGTGTACGACACCCTGCTCGGACAGCTGATGTCGCTACGGATCGAGCCCGACTCCCGCGTCACGATCGACGTCCTGGCGCGGGAGCTGGGGGTCTCGCAGACGCCGATCCGGGACGCTCTGAACCGCATGGAGGCCGAGGGCCTGGTCGTGCGGGTGCCCCACGCCGGCTACCGCATTCCTCCCCAGATCACCCGTCACCGATTCGAGGACATGCTCGAGGTCCGCCTGCTCCTCGAGCCGGCAGCGGCGCGCAGGTCCGCCGAACGCGCATCGCTGGCGCAGGTGGCCGGTCTGCGGCGAATGCTCGAGGAGATGGCGGAGTTGGAGGGGGGCAGCGGGCCCACGGCCTACGGCGCCTTCGGGCTGCGCGACGCCGCTTTCCACGATCTCGTCGCCCTGAGCGCGGAGAACCAGGTCATCCGGGAAACGCTCGCCCGCCTGCACAGTCACGTGCACCTCTTCCGGCTTCACCGCGACACCCAGGTCACCCACCTGGCCATGGCCGAGCACGAGGAAGTTGTGGCCGCGATCGCCGCGCGGGACGCCGATGCCGCCGCCTACGCGATGCGCCGGCACATCCTGCGGTCCGGCGAGCGTTTCCGGCGATTGTTCGACGAGGCCAAGGACGATGAAGCAATGGCGGCGGACGCTTGACGGGCGGGCCGGGCCGAGCAATGCTGACTCATCGGATCGGATCCGATCCGATTTGATCTAGCTCACCCGCCCCCACGTGTAAGGAGAAGCAGGTGCCCAGAGCGCTGCTCCTGACCGGCGACGCCGCCGAGGAGCTCGACACCATGTATCCCTACTATCGCGTGCAGGAGGGCGGCTGGGACGTTGACGTCTCGTCACGGACGATGCGTGACGTGCAACTGGTCATCCACGAGTTCGACCCCAACTCCGACGCCTACGTGGAGAAGAACGGCCGGAAGCTGCCGGTCGACGTGCCCTGGGCCGAGGTCGACGTCGAGCGCTATGACGCCCTCATCATCCCCGGGGGGCGCGCCCCCGAGTGGATCCGGGTCGACGCCGACGTCAGGCGCATCACCGAGCACTTCTTCGCGCGCAACCTGCCCATCGCGCTGGTGTGCCACGGCGCGCAGGTGCCGGCGGTGTACGGCCTGCTGAAGGGCCGAAAGACAGCGTGCTTCCCGCCGATCACCGGTGACATGGAGAACGCGGGCGCGACGGTCATCGACGCGCCCGACGTCGTGGACGGCAACCTCGTCTCCTGCCGGGGCTGGCCCGACATGCCGCAGTTCGGCCGGGCCATGATGGAGGTCTTTTCCAAGTCCGTCAGCCAGTGACGGCAGTTCGGACCGTCGCGGTCGACGGTTCGCCCGTCCACATCATGGAAAGCGGCGCCGGACCCGCGGTGCTGATGCTGCACGGCTCCGGACCCGGCACGACCGGGTCCGGCGCCTGGGCGGCGACGGCGCAGGCGCTGGGCCCGTCCTGGCACTGGGTAGCACCTGACCATGCGGGGTTCGGCCGTACACCCGTTCCGCCGGGCTCCAGAGGTGGGCTCCAGCTGTGGACGGAGCAGGCCGCGGGCCTGATGGATGCTCTCGGTGTCGAGCGCTACGCCGTGGTGGGTCATTCCATGGGCGGCGCCGTGGCGCTGGCGTTGGCGGCCGCGCGCCCCCAGCAGATCACCCGGGTCGTGGCGGTCTCGACGATGGGCGCCCCCGGGGCGCCGCTGTCCGCCGATCTCGATGCGGTCTGGGCCGCCCCCGCCGGCCGGCTCGGGGCACGAGACATGCTGAGTCGCCTCGTCCTCGACCAGGCGCTCGTGACCGATTCGGCCGTCGACGCCCGCGCGGCCGCGATGCGAGCGGGGGCGGGCGCATTCGCGTCGTTGTTCCCCCCGCCCCGGGCGCGGTGGGCCGACGAGCTCGCCCTCTCGGCGCAGACGCTGGCCGCGGTTCGTGCACCCGTGCTGCTCGTTCACGGCGCTGAGGACCGGCTTACCCCGCTGGGGACGGCTGCCCTGCCCCTGCTCGAACATCTCGCCGATGTCCGTCTGCACGTGTTCGGCCGATGCGGGCACGTGCCGGCGATCGAGCACCCGCACGAGTTCAGGCAACTCCTGTCGAGTTTCCTCGGGCCGGGCTGAGGTCACCGGACCGGCCGTTCGCACCTCGACGTCCATCGCCCGCAGACCGTCTCGAACTCAGGCCCTGGCCGGTCTGCCGGCGCGACAGTCCAGGTCGCGGTTGTGGCCTCCATTCCGTAAGCAATTCTCGACGCGCAACGAGGTCGCGCGCGGAACCGTTACGGCGGCTGTCCGAATGCGCCCGCGCCGAATGGTCTTCAACCTTTCGTTGGTCGCCATCTGTGCAAATCGACGCACAGGACTCCCGAGAATGGCACCGAAAAAGTGTTACGACGGGTGCGGCAAGGCGGATCAGTGACGCCTCGGTTCTCGGTGGCACCGCGCAGCAGCCGAGCCGTGGGATCCGAATGTGGCGCTTCCACCAGGTGAAACCCCGAGCCGGGGAACTTCGGTGGCCGGCGCCCTTGAGCTTGATGAAACACTCTGGCAACATTGCCATCCTTGAATGTCTGATGTCTGCGACCCCCAAACGCTCGGCCCGCAGGCATTCGTCATCGACAAGATGTGAACGTTAACTCACCCCGAATGCAGCGGCCAGGAGCGGCGAATGTACACCTGCGGCACACCCCTCAAAAGGCATTGGCGGCGCGGTTATCTGGCGATTACCGCCGTGCTGGCACTGCTGGCCGGTACAGCGCTCACGGTTGTCGCCGCCCCGGCCGCTTCCGCCGCGACCATCGACACCAGCGCGTCGTATGTGCTGGTGAACCGCAACAGCGGCAAGGCCATCGACGTGTACAACCTGGCCACCAATGACGGGGCCCGGATCACTCAGTGGACCCGTAACGACGGGAGCCAGCAGCAGTGGCAGTTCGTCGACTCCGGGGGAGGCTTCTATCGGCTGAAGTCGCGGTTGTCGGGCAAGGTGCTGGACGTCTCGGGCGCCTCGACGGCGGACGGTGGCGCGATCGTGCAGTGGTCGGACAACAACGCCGCGAATCAGCAGTTCAGCGTGCAGGACATCGACGGTTACATCCAGCTGATCAACCGCAACAGTGGCAAGGCGGTCGAGGTGCAGGGCGCCTCCACGGCCGACGGTGGCAACATCGTGCAGTACGCCGACTGGAACGGGACCAACCAGCAGTGGCAGCTCGTCCGTGTCGGTGGCAGCACCCCCACGACGCCGCCGCCAACCGGGACCTTCACCAATCCGGTGGTGTGGCAGGACTTCGCCGACGGCGACATCATCCGGGTCGGGGACGCCTACTACTACTCGGC
>NZ_JAMQOL010000082.1:0-59783 GCF_023717965.1 Paractinoplanes hotanensis
TCGGCCTCCTGCCGGGCGATGTCCTCACCGGTGAACCGCACATCACGCTGATGCTGGTCCATGTCGCGGTTGTACTGAGCGAGCTGACCCTGATACTTCTTCAGCTCACACTCGTAGTCATACGTCCCACACTTGCCATCAACGCCGTACCCGGTGGTGTCCGTGTTGCCCAGCGGGTTGCCCTCGGCGTACGCGAACCGGTTGGCCGCCCCGGAAGCCGGGTTCGGGTTGTTCGACGCCGCGTCCCGCGTATCGAAGGCACCCGTCTCCGGGTCGTACCAGCGGGCCCACATGTTGACCTTGCCAGTGCCCTCATCGGTCCACTGCGACTGATAGCCGAGCCTGCCGATCATGCCGCCGGAGGCCAGGACCTTGCCCCACGGGTCGTACGCCACCGACGCGGCCAGGGCCGCGCCGTTACCCAGGAACTCGCCCACCACGTCGGTGTGCAGGTCGGTCCACGCGTACCGCTTGGTCCCACCCGAGGCGACGCCGACCAGACCGTCGGCCGCGTCGCGCACGTAGGTCGTGGTGCTGTCCCCGGCGACCGTGTTCGCGAGACCCGTGTACGTCAGGCCTGGCTTGATCATGCGGCCGAGACCGTCGTAGGTGTAGGTGCGCGTGTCGCCGCCGGCCACGGTCTGCGACGTCACCTGGTTGAACGCGTCGGTTTCCGTCTGCTGCTCGACGCCGTTCTCGATCGTGCTGGTCAGGGTGCCCCGCGGCGAGTAGTGGTACTGCGTGCCGTCCGACGACGACAGCAACTGGTTGCGCTGGTCGTAGGCGAACGTCTTGCCGTCGGCCTGGGTCCGGTTGCCCGACTTGTCGTAGGCGTAGACCGTCGGTGTCGTGCCGTTGTTCCAGCCGATCAGACGGTCGGCCAGGTCGTACGTGTAGGTGTTGGCGGCCGCGCCGGTGAAGCCGGTCGTCGTCTTCGAGGTGAGGTTGTCGTTGAGGTCCCAGCCGTAGGCGATCTTCGCGACCGAGGCGCCGCCGGCTGTCTTGAGTTCGTCCGAGGTGACCCGGTGCAGGTTGTCGTAGCCGAACGACCGGACGTTGCCGCCGGCGCCGTGGGTGATCGAGCTGACCATCGACATGGTGTTGTACGCGTACGTCATGTCGACGCCGGCGCCGCTGTTGACGACCGTCTTCTGCCGTCCCGCGGTGTCGTAGGTGTACGAGGTCGTCCCGGCCGCGTCGGTGCGCGAGGCCAGCGCGCCGTCGAGGTTGTACGTGTAGGACGACGCGCCCGACACCCCGCCGATCGTCGTCGGCAGGCCCCGGTCGTCGTACGCGATCGTGGTGTCCCCGGCCGAGCCGGTCAGCGACGTCACCCGGCCCGCGGCGTCGTACCCGAACGTCTTGTCGACCGTCGCGACCTGGGCGCCGGCGCCGGTGTTGCGGGTCAGGCGGCCCATGTTGTTGTACTCGGACGTGACCTCGACACCGCCGGGCGACGTGGTGCGCACGGCTCGGCCGGCCGCGTCGTACGAGGTCGTGAACGTGCGGTCGGCCAGGTTCGGGTGGGCCGCCGTGGCCGGCTCGATCTGCGACTCGGGCAGGCCCCAGGCGTTGTACGTGGTGACGAAGGTGTTGCCCCGCCCGTCGGTGAACCGTGTGCGCTGCCCGGCCAGGTCGTAGCCGAACGCCGACACGATCGCGTCGGAGCCGCTGATCGGCTCGGTCTGCGTCACCAGTTGCCCGCGGGCGTCGTACGTGAACGTCCGCGTCGTGCCCCGGGCGTCGGTGCCCTCGACCAGGTTGCCGGCCGCGTCGTACTGGCTGGAGACCGTCCGCAGCGCCGCGCCGGCCGCCGACCACGACTTGGCCTCGACCATGCGGCCGGCCAGGTCGTAGGCCGCCGTCTCGTAGGTGTTGTCGGGCGCCGTGACCCGCACCGGCCGTCCCGCGCCGTCGTAGCTGGTCAGCGTGGTGTTGCCCGCGCCGTCCTCGACCGACTTCTGCTCGCCGGCGGCGTTGTACTCCATGGTGGTGACCACGCCGGCCGCGGACGTTACCGTGGCCGGCCACGGCCCGCCTGCGTACGCGAGCGTCGTCGTGCTCGCCTGCCCGGTCTGGCGCACCGCCTGCGTGCTGGTCAGCGTGCGGCCCATGAAGTCGTAGGTGGCGGTCGCCCTGGCCCCGGTCGGGTCGGTCTGCTCGAGCAGGTCGCCGTTCTTGGAATAGACGAACGAGCTGACGCCGTCGTCGGGTGCGGTGACCTTCGTCGTACGGCCGAACCGGTCGTACTCGAAGCTCGTGGTGTTGCCGAGCGGGTCGGTCGTCGACGCGACCTGGCCGACCGTGTTGTAGGCGTTGGTGGTCTTCGCGGTGATGGGCGTGGACGAGCCCGGCGCGACGTAGTCGGGCAGCTGGGTCTCGAGCGGACGGCCGACCGCGTCGTACCGGGTGGTCGACACCCGGCCGAGCGGGTCCTGCTGCTCGGTGAGCTCGCCGAACGTGTTGTAGCCGGCCCGGGTCGTCGACACCGAGACGACCGGTGTCCCCTCCCCGGTCACACTGGCGGCTTCCGGCGCCGTGAGCACGGCGGCCCGGCCGGCCTCGTCGTTGGTGACGTACGTGATGTAGCCGCGGGCGTCGGTGGCCGAGACCGGCGAGCCGTCCGCGTCGAGGTTCTGGTTGGTGCGCACTACTTTGGCACCGGCCGCCGGCACCGCGCCCGAGCTCAGGTTCTGCGCCTCGGTGGTGGTGAGCGCCGACTGGAACGCGATCGCCTCGTCGAACAGGCCCTGCGCGGCCGTGCTGCCCAGGTGCCCGACCTGGACCTTGGCCGCGGTCACGGGCACGAAGTCGGTGGCCGTGGCGGGCGCGAGCGCGACACCGTTGACGTACAGCCGGGCCGTACGGCTGGTCGCGTCGTACGAGGCCGCCAGATGCGCCCACGTGCCGGCGGCGGGGACGGTCCCGTTGGCCGACTTCAGCGTGAGGGCGGTCTCCGCGCCCGCGGCGGTGGTCCCGTTGATCGTGAGCTGGAACGCGTTACCCGTGACGTACTTCAGCTCCATGGCCGGGCGCCCGGCGGCGGCCGGCATCGACAGCAGGGGGCGGTCCGCGGTCCGGTCGCCGACGTTGACCCGGAGGCCGGCCGTGTAGCTGCGGCTGGTGTCGACGACCGGCTGGTTCGCCGTGACCGCCGCCGCGGCGCCGGTCAGCGACACCGAACCGCCGCGCTCGGTCGACCAGGTCGCCCCGGCGCCCGCCACACCGCGGGTGTTGCCCGCCGCGTCGGCCGTGCTGCCGGCGGTGATCTCGCCGAACATCCACCGGAAGGTCGGGGTGAGCCCGGCCGACGTGTACGTCGTCTCGGCCAGGGCCCGGCCGAGCTTGTCGAACATCGACTCCGACCGGCTCACGACCGTGCTTCCGGTGGTGAGGGTCGTAGTCAGCACGTCGTCGTTGACCGAGTACGTGTGGGTGGTGGTGCGGTTCAGGCCGGCCGGGTCGAGCGTCGCCGTGAGCCCGCGACCGGCCGCGTCGTACGTGCGGGTGGTCGTGGTCAGGCCGTTGTTGGTGACCTGCGAGGTCAGGTTGCCGGCCGAGTCGTACGCGTTCTGCTCCTCGACGTAGGCCGTGCCGGTGCCGTTCGCGCTGTTGTAGCGGGTGACCTTGGTGAGCAGGTTGTTGTCCGTGTACTCGTACTTGGTCACGAAGTTCATCGCGTCGGTGACCGACGCCAGGCGGCCCGCGGGGTCGTAGGCCATCTTCTTGACCGGGTCGGATTCGCCCTCGACGGTGACCTCGAGCTCGTTGCCGAGCGGGTCGTACTTGGTGCGCACGACGCTGTCGTCGGCGTGCGTCTGCGAGGCGACCCGCCCGTACGCGTCGTAGCCGATCGTCACCGTCTTGCCGAGCGCGTCGGTCTCGGTCGTACGGCGCCCGAACGTGTCGTAGCCGAACGACACCGTGCGGGACGCGTCACCGCCGGTCGCGTCGGCCACGGTCTCCGACGTCGGCAGGCCGTCGTCGTTGTAGACCGTCGTGGTGACCGGCGTGTGCACCGCCCCGGTCACGTGGTTGGTCACGGCGGCGCCGGTCTCCTTGACCACCCGGTCCTGCTTGTCGTACTCGTACTGCGCGATCATCCGCGACGTACCGCCGACGACCTCGATCTCCTTGGTGGTGCGGCCGAGGGCGTCGTACTCGTACTCGGTCCGCTTGCCGGCCGGGTCGGTGGTGCTGAGCAGGTCACCCGCGGTGTTGTAGGTGATGGTGACGACGCTGCCGCCCGGCTTGAGGATCCTCGTGGGCAGGCCGGAGGGCGCGGTGGAGCCGTTGGTGTATTCGACAGTCGTCCTGCGGCCCAGCGCGTCGGTCTCCGAGGTGCGGACCGCGTTGTCCGTGTTGTAGGTGTACGTGGCCAGGTACCGGTCGTCCGACGAGTTCGCCGACCCGGGCCCGCGCTTGGTGAGCAGTCGGTCGTTCATCACGCTGGCGCCGGGCTGCTCGGTCGTCGCGTCGGGGAAGTACGTGTAATAGGTCGTCGTGCACCGGTCGGTCGACCGGTTCTGACAGGTCGCGGTCGAGACGACGTTCCCGCGTACGTCGTGCTCGTTGATGGTCTGGTTGCCGTTGGGGTCGGTGACCGTACGCAGGAAGCCCTTGGTGCTGTAGCCGTAGCGCGTCTGGTTGCCCATCGGGTCGACCTCGGCGAGCTTGCGACCGCCCTGCAGGTCGTGGATGTCCCGGCTCACCACGGGCGCGTCGTCGGTGTGGTCGGGTTGCTGCACGCTGTAGGTCACCGACGGCACGGCCGTGGCGGTCACCGCGTTGCGCGCCTTGAACTGCGCCTCGACCATCTTTCCGTCGAGCGGCTTGCTGTACGTGGCGACCTCGGCGATCTGGCCCATCCAGCCGCGCGCGGTCGGCGGGACGGTCTCGTGGGTGCCGGGCGTGTACCCGCCGCCGAGGTAGCCGGCGCCGGCGTACATGTACTTGGCGACGTTGTCGCGCACCGGTACGCCGGCCAGGCTGCCCTGGATCTTGCCGTCCAGGTAGAGGCTCTGGTTGTCGTCCCAGGTGACCAGCGCGACGTGGTGCCACTTGCTGTCGTTGACCTTGGCCGCGCTCCGGATCGGGTTGACCGCGCTGGTGCCGAACTGGCCCCTTAGTTTGCCCTCGGAGTCGACGTAGAGCGCCGTGTACGTCTTCGTCGTCGTGCCGCCCTGGATGGCCGCGTTGCCGTAGCTGAACAGCGGATAGCCGTTGACCGACGTCTTGAACCACATCGAGACCGCGGACAGATTCATGTCGGTCACGCAGTCGGCGCCGCAGGTCGTGGGATCGCGGGCGGTGAGGCGGGACGGGAAACCGTCGAAGTTCGCCGCCGTGGTCAGCGGCCAGAACGGCCCGTTCCAGCCTAGTTCGACGGCGTTGTAGGTCGCGGTCTCGCCGTTGATCTGGTTCTTGGCCTGGGTCGCGGCCGCGTCGTTGAGGCGCCAGTAGTTGTTGGGCACGCCGGCGAGCACGGAGCTCTCGTACACCTTGGTGGTGCCGCCGACCGTCGGGTCCTGCGGTCTCCAGATCGCGCCGTTGCTGTCGGTCACCTGGCTGACCCGACCGTCGATCGGGTCGTACGTGACCTGCCCGGCCGGGTTGCCCGACGGCCGCAGCACCTTGGTCAGCTGGCGGACCGGGTTGTTCGCCTCGTACAGGTCCCGGGCGGTCGCCGCGTTGACCGGGGTGTCGAACAGCGCCACCTCCGACAGCGCGCCGTTGAAGTTGCGCCGGTAGCCCGCGTTGCTGGTGGTGTCGTCGACACCGCTGTCCCGCCAGCCACCCCCGAGCCAACCGGCGCCCAGGTAGTTGTAGACCGGCGTCATGTCCTGCACCTGCAGCCCGGTCTGGGTGGCCGCCACCTCGCCGTCGACGTACATCGTCTGCGAGTTGCCCGAGGCGGAGAGGACGACGTGGTGCCAGTCGTTGTCGGCCAGGATCGTGCCGGACTTCATCGCGGTGTGCAGCCGGGGGAAGTACCGCTGCCAGAGCGCGCGCGGCCTGGTGTCGCAGGGCCGCTGCCCGATGGCTCCGGTGTACGACTGACCGGTGACCTCGATCCGGCTGAAGCACATGTACGAGTAGTCGCTGACGATCTCGCCGTTGGCCCGCACGTCCCACTTCAGCTTCGCGCTGCCGTCGCAGGTGGCCGTGACGACGAAGACCTTGCCGTAGTCGCCGTTCTCGGGGGCGATGCAGCGGACCTGTCCGCCGGTGGTGACCCGCAGCTCGCGCGCCGTCGTCCAGCTGAACTGGTGGCTGACGGAGCCGGTGCAGCCGAACAGGCCCAGCCGGGCCCCCACGGTGGCGGTGTTCCCGGCCACGCCGATGCACTCGTTGGACGACGGGGTGACCAGGGTGCCGATCGCGGTGCCCGGCTGCGGCGCGACCGGGAAGCCACCCATGAGGTGACCCTCCGTGCTGAGGTACAGCGTCGGGTTGTAGCCGGCCTTGGTGGAGACGTTGTCGCTGTTCTGCCACGACTGGCCGTACAGCACCCGGGAGGTGCTGCTCGGAGCAGCCTTGAACCACATGCTGACGGCCTGGTTCGAGGCGTCACCGGACAGCTTGGACGCGGGCAGGGCGACCCGCGCCGAGCCGTTGAACCCGACCGCCTTGGCCGACGAGCCGGCGAGCGGGCCGGCGACGTTGAACGTGACGCCGTGGTAGGTGCCGTTGTCCGTCCCGGCGTTCTCGAGCACCGAGCTGCGGACCGACGTGCCGCTGGTCTCGGTCAGCCGGTAGTACGACAGCGGCTGGTTGTTGGCCACCACGGTCTGATACAGCGAGCCGTCGGCGTACTGGTAGGAGTGGCACTTGGTGCTGGAGGTCGGCGGGCAGACGGTGGTCAGCGCGGTGCCCGAATAGGTGTAGGTCCACCGGTTCGCGGCGCCGTTCACCGCGTCGGTGCTGACCTGCGTCACGTGCTTCGGGGCGGTCGTGCTGTCCCAGGTCAGATACAGCTTGCGGCCCGACGCCGCCTCCAGGCTGTCGATCCGGCCGCTGACCCAGTTGAGCTTCAGCGTGCGGTTGTGGACGTCCTTGAACGTGCTGAGCGCCCACACCCCGTTCGGTTTGGCCTGCAGGAACTCGTAGCGGTTGCCGTCCTTCTCCCACAGCCGGTATCCGCCGGTGATGCTGTTCAGGATCGCGCTGCGCCCGGCCGGCGAGGTGAACGTGCCGTCGGCGTTGCGGCCGAACGCCATCTCGCGACCGTTCGGGTAGGTCAGCACGACCGTGCTGCCGCGGTTGACGACCTTGGAATCGAGGATGCTCGACCAGCCCGCGCCCAGGGCCTGGGTCGTACGCGGGTCGTTGCTGTTGTAGTAGCGAACAATCTCCAGCGCCGGGCCGACCGTGGTGACGATCGCGTCGCGGGCCGAGGTGGTGTAGTTGCCCGCGGCGGGATCGAACGAGCGGCCCGAGTTCTGCGACAACCCCGAGGTGACCGCGGGTTGCGGTACGGGTGTAGTGATCAGGTTCTTGTAGAGGTACTCCTGGTTAGAGTCCAGGCCGTCGTCGACGCGCACGCTCCAGTAGTAGGACTCAGCCCACTTGAACACGCCGGTCGGCACGGTCCACGACTTGCGGTACAACGGAATCGACCGGCCGATCTCGGTCTTGCCGTCGCTCCCGTACAGGATGAACATGTAGCGCAACGACCCCGGCCCGTCGTCCGGGTCGGAGGCGTCGGCCAGCAGCTCGGGCGTGAGCGTCGGCACGGCCCGGCCGTAGCTCGGATACTGCTCGTTGACCTGCGGCCCGGTGTTCTCAGCCGCCGTCACCTCGACGAACGGCTGGAACTCGCCGCCCTCGACATTGCCCGACGTGAACCGCTTGAACGCGCCGGCGTCGGTCTCCGTGGTGGTCAGCGCCAGCGCGACGTCCGTCGGCTCCCCCGCCGTCCAGTCGGTCACCGCGTCCTTCTCCAGCGGCACACTCCACCACTTGCCGACACCACGGTCACCGGCGCCGTTGGTGCACGCCGGGCGGTTGTCCGCGACCTCCAAGGTCCCGATGGGATCCGAGTACGCCGGTGCGGCGGCCAGACCGTCCTCGTCGGCGGGCGGGGTGCCGTCGAACGGCACGGTCACCCGCCGTACAGAAATCGGCTGCTGGTTCCCGCAGTCGGCCGACCACGAGTGGAACAGGTTGAGCGTCGCCGACCTGACCAGCTTGTCGCCGAAGCCGTCGGCCGCAGCCGCGTCGAACCCGATGTACGACCGGGCCACCGCGGACCCGTCCTTCCAGGTGCCGACAGGCAGGTCATCGGTGTCCCGGTTGGTCGTGGCCGGGTCGGCGTCGGCAAACGTATCCGTCCGCGCGTCCCCGGTCACGATCGTCGTGCCGATCCGCACCGGATATTCCCGGGCCGGGTCGGCCAGCCAGGCCGGATCGGCCGACACTGTCACCGAGCCGGCGTCCACCGTGAGGGTCACCGGCGCCTGGGCCGCGCTTCCGGACATCGGGTCGACGTTGGCGTCCTCCATGGTGCCGGGCGTCATCCGCAACGCGACCTGGCCCGCCGCATCGGCCAGGGCGACTGCGCCGTCGGTCGCGGTGCGCGCCGTCAGCCCGTCGAGGGCGAGCGGCAGCACCCATTCGCTGTCCGCCGGCCGCTCCTTCAGCACGATCGTGCTGCGCAGGCCGTCCGCGAGCGCCTCGGCCTCGAGGTCGATCGAGGGCAGGATCTCCCCGTACGTCGCCACCGAGCCGGCGGCCGCGGCGGGCGTGCCGGCAGCGCCGTCCACTCCCAGCGCGACGCTGTCCCCGGCGGCGGTGGTCACCGTGGCCAGTTCGTCGTCGGCGCCGGCCGGGGCCAGGCTGACGCCGACCGAGTTCGCCGTCGTCTCGAGCCGCCCCTCACGCGTGGTCAGCTCGGTGTCGATCGGCTGCCAGCGACCGTCCACGTCGCGGAAGTTGACCCGGCTGCCGTAGAGCCGGCGGGTCGCCGATCCATCGGCGTTGCGGTACTCGGTGAACCGCTCGCCGGACCGCTCCGGCACGCGCACGCTGGTCTTCTCGTCGAAGCTGTCGGCCCCGGGCGCGACCGGCGCGGTGTACTTCTTCTGCTGCGGCGGCTCGGGAAGCTCAGCGGCAACAGCGCCGATGCCACGGCCGGCCGGCTGACCGGCGCCGCCCTCGGAGCTGGTCTCGTCGGCCGAGACGTAGTGACCCCGGCCCTCGCCGGACGGATTCTTCTGCACCGGCAGGCCCAGCACGTCGGCCAGGGCGGCCGGCTGCTCAAGCCACGAAAACAGCCCACGCAGCGGGAATCCGCCCTCGGCCGGAACCGCCCCGGGCGGCAGTCCGACGGTGAAGGCCAAAGCCATAGCGGTAACGACACCAAGCCAGCGGCGCACGATGCTCCCCCGTGATCAACGTGACCGATGAGCGACGATCACGCACAGCGCAGAGATCATCAACGAATCGACGCATCCATACAAGACGTTGTTTTGAAGATCATTGACACGTACGATCCGCCGGTGCGTCAACGAGTGATGTGGTGGGCGGCCGGAGCTGCCGCATTGGTGACCAGCGCCGCCCTCGGCACCTGGCTGCTGTGGCCCGACCCGCCGCGCCAACGTGACTACGTCGATGCCACCGCCTGCCTGCTCACCGGTTCCGACGGGGTGACCGGCGCCGCAACCCAGCCACTGTGGACGGCCATGCAGGAAGCGTCCCTATCGAGCCACGCGCGCGTGCAGTACCTCGCGGTCGCCGGCCCTCAGACGCCGGCGAACGCGCAGGCGCATCTCAACTCGCTGGCCGGAAGCCGATGCGGCGTCGTGGTCGCGGTGGGCAAGACGCAGACCGATGCGGTCGCG
Organism: Paractinoplanes hotanensis; assembly: GCF_023717965.1. Taxonomy (NCBI): domain Bacteria; kingdom Bacillati; phylum Actinomycetota; class Actinomycetes; order Micromonosporales; family Micromonosporaceae; genus Paractinoplanes; species Paractinoplanes hotanensis. Next base: position 9,843 of record NZ_JAMQOL010000082.1, read on the forward strand.
GCAGCCGCCAAGAGTTTCCCGGCCGTACGCTTCCTGGCCATCGACAGCGGAGCCGAGGCATCCAACGTGTCGGTCGTCGCGGCCGGCTCGTTCGCCGAGACGATCGATCGCGAACTCACCGACCTCGTCTCCTGACGGCACCCACCCGCCTGACCCACCCGCCTGGTCAAGGCCGCAACCAGACCGCCTCGCCGTCGCCCAGGTGCAGCTCGCGGTCGCACGCCGCGGCGGCCTCGGGGTCGTGGGTGGCGAAGACCACGGCGGCGCCGCGGGCGGCCTCGGCTCGCAGCAGTTCCATGACGCGCTGGCGGTTGGCCGCGTCGAGCTCGCTCGTGATCTCGTCGGCCAGCAGGATGTCGCCCTGCAGGGCCAGGCCGCGGGCGATGGCCGTGCGCTGCTGCTGGCCGCCGGAGAGCTCCTCGATGAGCTGGTTGGCCTGGCCCGAGAGGCCCAGCGGCTCGAGCGCCTCGGCGGTGCGCCGGCGGGCCTCGGCTGCCGTGCCGCCGGTGGCGATGACCGCGACCGAGATGTTCTCGGCGGCGGTCAGGATCGCGGCCAGGCCGTTGTCCTGCGGGATCAGCACCACGCCGAGCTTCACCGCCTGGTCGCGGCCGGTCAGCCGCTCGCCGTCGACCAGCACCTCGCCGCGGACCGGGGTCAGCAGGCCGGCCAGGGCGCTGAGCAGCGTGGTCTTGCCCGCGCCGGAGGTGCCGGTGACGGCCAGGATCTGGCCTGGCCGCGCGTCGACCGTGACGCCTCGCAGCACCGTCAGGTCGGCATCCCAGGCGAGGTCGGCGTCCACAACGCTGAGTGTCTTCATGTGGTGATCCCCTAGGAAGGCGTGATGCGACGGCGGAGGTCCCGGCCGGTGGCCAGGGCCACGGTGGCCAACAGTAGAAGGACGAGAACGGTCGTGCCGGCCAGCACCAGCACCCGGGGCCAGGACGGCAACGGCAGATCGACCGGGTCGACCCCGGCCAGCGGCAGCGCCCACGCGGTCGCCGCCCACCCGGCCAGCGCGGTCAGCATGCCGGTCACCGCGGCGATGCCGACCAGCGCCGGGTAGGTCCACAGCGTCGCCCGGCTCATGGTCGGGCGGCGCAGGCCCTGCACGCGCAGCGCCGAGAGGTCCTCGACTCGGCGGGCCCGGTCGACTGCGGCCGCGAGCACCAGGACGAAGGCGCCGAGCAGCACGGCGAGGCCGCCCGCGAGCAGGTGGAACCAGAGCGACAGGGCCGGGCCCTGCTCGGCGAGTTGCCGCAGGACCTGCGCCGACCGGGTGTCGGAGCGGATCGTCAGCCCCTGGGCGGTCAGCCGCTCGACCACATCGGCCGGAGCGTGGGAGTTGAGCCACACCTCGGGCAGCAGCGCCGGGGCGGCGTCGGTCGCCAAGCGGTCGGCGTATTCGAGGTCGACCAGGCTGGCGTGCCCGCCCAGGCGTGGCACGACGGGCAGGTCGAAGACCCCGGTGACCGCCATCGGCCGGCCGTCGAGGCCGGTCAGCATGTCACCGGACGGGTCACCGCCCGCGAATCCCACCGGCAACGGGTAGGGCGTGTCGGCCGGCTGCACCCAGGCGCCGTCGGGTAATCCGCCGGGCTCGTCGACCTCGATGCGCAGACCCTCGGGGGCAGTGCTGATCCGGCCGTGCCGGGGCATCCGCCATCGATTCGCGTCTTTCAGCCAGGCGGAGTCGCTGCTCACGCTCTCGAGGGTCACCTCACCGGTCACGCCGACCACGTTGCCGTTGACCTGAAGCTGGAAACCGTTGACGCGGCAGCCCTGGTCGCACGCGTCGACCCGCTGCTTGTAGGTCCACTCGCCCGGGCGCAGGTCGCCGAGCGCCACCAGGGTCTCGCCGAGGCCGGTCAGCGACGAGACGGACACATTGAGCCGCAGCTCCTTGCCCTTCACGATGCCGCCGGCGGTCGCCTTGATCCTGAGGTCGGGCCCGCCGATGGTGGGCGCGGCGGGTGCCTCCGGGCGCAGCGCACGCGCCACCTCACCGGCCGGCGGCGCGCCGTCGGGCCAGGTCGGCACGGTGGTCAGCCGGGTCGAGTCGACGGCCAGGCCGAGCGGCTCGCGGCCGTCGCTGTTGCGCAGCCGGGCGGCTGCCATGGCGAACCTCCCCTCCGGGTCGACCTGTCTCACGGCATGCAGCAGCCGGCTGCGGTAAACCGGCTCCACCTCGAGCACGCGGCTCGCGCCGACGCCGAGTTCGGCCTGAACGACCCGGCCCCGGGCGGCCACGTCGATCGCGCAGGTCGCATATCCGGCGACGGCCACGGTCGCGACCAGCAGCGCGAAGAGCCGCTGGGCGCCGGGACGGCGGGAGAGCTGGAAGCCGGCCAGGGCGGGGCCGAGCCGGCCGGCGGCGAGCGCCCCGGAGGCGTACCGGGTGACCAGTGGCAGCAGGGCGCGCCCGGCGAGCAGTGCGAGCGCCAGCATGACCAGCGCGGGGGCGAGCAGGCCGACGCCGGTGAGCGACCCGCCGGTGATCACGAGTTGCCCCACGGAAACGACGGCGAGCAGCACGATCACGGCGTCGAGAGTGATCGCGCGGTGGCGGCCGGCGGTCACCGGCCGCCGCAGCAGCGTGGCGACCGGGCTGACGAGCTGGCGCCGCTGCGCCAGCACGGCTGCGGCCAGCGCGGCCAGCGCGGCGTAGGGCGCGTACCGGAGGGAGGCCCAGCCCTCCTCGATGCCGACGCCGGGGAACCGAGCCGCGGCCACCGCGTTGACCATCAGTTGGCCGGCCAGGCAGCCGGCCACGGCGCCGGCCAGGATCGCCGCGAGACTCTCGCCGATCGCCAGCCACCACCGGGTCCACCAGCGCGTGCCGCGCAACGCGACGATCGCGAGCTCGGGCCGGCGGCCCTCGGTGCCGTAGCCGACCGCCAGGAAGATGCTGAAGCAGGCGAGCAGCACGAGTGGGACGGCCAGCACCGGCACCAGCAGGTGGGCCGTCGCGCGGCCCGAGTCGATGCGGTCGAGCAGGGCCGGGACAGCGGTGTTGACCTGCAGATCGGGGCCGATCTCGGTGGCCTTGCGGATCAGCGCCAGCAGGGCGGCGCGCAGCTCGCCGAGCCGGTCGGGGTCGAGCGCGCCGGGGCCGGCCAGCCCGTCGATGGACAGGTCGGTCGGGCCGTGGTCCATCGTGCTGAACGTCGTCGCACCGGTGAAAACGGGCTCCGAGGCGCCCACGCCGGGGAGGGTCGTGAAATAGCCGTGCGTGCCCCAGTAGACGTCTTCGGGGTCCTCGACCGCGTAGGTGCCGGCGATGACGAGCCGCCTGGGGTCGCCGTCCTTCACCCACAGCGGCTGCGGTATTTCGACATACGCCGCGGACGTCAGCGACACCTGGTCGCCGGCGGTCAGCCCGAGGCGCCGGGCCGTCGCCGCCCCGACGACGATGTCGTCCTCGCCGACCAGGCAGCGGCCGCTGACGATGCGTAGGTGGGCGCAGACGTCCTGCCGGAAGACCATCCGGTCGGCGTTGTCGTTGTCCGGCCGGAGCCCGATGATCGGGTAGGACGAGCCGTAGACATAGGTGAATCCGGGCAGCTCGATCAGGGCGGCGCCGACGTCGGTGAAGTCGGGCGCGCCGCTGTCGACCCGGGCGTCCTGCATGCCGGTGATGACCAGGCTGCGCTCGCCGGGCGTGGACGTCTCGATCTGGCCCGCCGCGACCGCCCGGTCGATCGCCGTCAGGTAGGCCGGCGAGGCCACGGCCGCGGCGACCGCGAACAGGGACAGCAGCGCCAGAGTGACGGCCTGTCCACGCCTGGTCCAGACCATGGCCAGCACCAGCGACATCATCGCGCCGCCGCCCCGCCGCGCAGCCCGCGCACCAGCGGCAGCACCGAAAGCCACCCGACCAGGCCGAGCAGCCCGAACGCGATCAGCCCGGCCAGCCCCACGGCCGGCCACCCCAGAGCGCCCGGCAGCGGCAGCACGTCCCACCCGTCGGTGAAGCCGCGAACGGCCACGCGCGCCAACGGGTCGGCGATCGCCGCCGCCACCAGCCCCACCACGACACCCGCCACGATCAACACCCAGGCCCCCGCGTACGCCGTGCCGACCGCCACCCCGAGCGGAAGTCCCTGAAGACGCAACGCCCGCAGTTGCTCCAGCCGTCGGCGCCGGTCGACCGCGCCGGCCACCCCGAGCGTCGCGGCCGCCAGCAGCAGTCCGACCGCCCCGCAGAGCAGCCCGAACCGGGCGACCGCGGCCGGCCCCTGGTCGGCCAACCGGCTCGATCGGCGAGCCACCGTGTCCTCGCCGGTGACGACGAGCCCGGCCGCACGCAGCGCGTCGACCACCCCGGAGCCGGCCCCGGGCGCGAGCCAGACCTGGAACTCACCCGGCGCGTCGGCGTCGCCGGCGATGCGGCGGCTGGTCTCGAGGTCGATGAGGACGCCATTGCTGCCCACCGCGGGCAGCACGCGTGTGGTGCCGTCGACCCGTACCGGGACCGGCTGATCGCCGAGCGACGACATCGACGGCTCCTTGAACCGCCACTCGTCCGGCGGCGGCCCGGCCAGCACGACCGGCGGAGGCAGGGCACTGTCCACGGCGTACACCTGAATGCCGATGTCCGGGGTGCCGGCCCGGTTCTCGTCGCTCGAGATACGCAGGTTCCCGTCGACCGTGGCGATGTCGAGGGCCGCGCCGGCCGTGCCGGAACGCCACCGGGCGATGTCACCGAGCTGGCTGCGGCCGAGGATCTCGGCCGACGGTCCCTGCTGGCCCTGCTGGCTCAGTACGCGCAGGATCACCGCGCTGCCGGGCGGGGCCGGCGGGACGTTGCCGTTGGCCTCGACCGGGCTGCTGAGCTGCCAGCGCAGGATGCGGCAGCCGGGCGCCGCACGGCACCCGGAGACCTGCGCGGTGAGCGACTGCTCGCCCGGGCGCAACGTGCCGAACCGCACCTGGACGGGCAGGCCGGTGCCCTCGTGCTGCAGGGAGAGGCCCACTGCGACCGGTTGCCGGCTGTCGTTGCGCAGCCGCAGGGTGAGCCGGTCGCCGGTGATGGCGGGCGCGGGCCTCGGGCCGGGGTTGTCGGCGGTCGCCGCGGCGAGCAGGTCGGCCGGGCCGTAGACCGGGCGCCAGCGGGCCACGGCGGCCAACCGGGAGCTGTCGACCGCGAGCACGGGCGGGGCGTTGGTGCGGTCGACGACCACGGCCATGGCCTGGTCGCCCGCGGGATCGGCACGGCGCACGGCGTCGAGCAACGTGGCGCGGGTGGGCGTCCGCACCGACAGCACCCGTTCGGCACCCAGCTCAGCCTCGCTGCGATCGGCCCGGGCCCGGTTGTCGCCGAGGGTGAGACCCAGAGTGGTGGCGAAGAGGGCGACCGCGACGACGACGAAGGCGAACACCCGGTCGCTGCCGGGCTGTCGGGAGACCTGCACCGACGTGAGGCCGAGCCGCAGATGACCCGTGCGCATCGCCAACCCGCCACCCCGGTCGGCGACCTGGGCCAGCAGCCGCGCCACCAGCAACGCCACCGCCAGCGCGACCAGGCCCGGAGCGGCGAGCGCCAGCCCGCTGTCGGGCGCGCTCGACCGGGCCTGATAGACGGCGGCCACCGCGATCACGAGCAGCAACAGGTCAGCCAGCCCGCCCCGCCAGTCGCCACGACCCGAGCCGACCTCGCGCAGCAGGTCGGCGACCGGGCGGCGCAGCGCCACGGCCTCGACCACGGCGAGCACGACGAGACCGCCGAGCAGCACCGCGGCAACCGCGGCCAAGGAGAGCAGCAGGGCCTCCCGCTGCTCGACGGGCGAGGCGACGGGACCGGCCAGCCACCGCGCGAGCAGGTAGCCGAGCGGCACGCCGATCAGCGCGCCCGCGGTCAGCGGCAGCATGTGTTGCCCCCAGGCCAGGCGCAGCATCGCGGACCGTGTGCTGCCGCGCAGCTTGAGCAGGGCGGCGTCGCCGCGCCGGTCGCGCCCGGTGTAGTGGCCGGCCAGGCCGATCGCGAACCAGGTGAGCACCAGCGTCTGCGCCATCGCGACGAAGACGCCGAGCTCGATCTCCTGCCGGTTGCGGTCGATCGCCTCGATCAGCGGCCCGGTCGCGTTGACCAGCCGCAGGCCCGAGGCCGCGAGGCGCGCCTCCGCCTCGCGCAGCACCGGGCCGAGCCGGAACCCCTCCTCGCCGCGCAGCAGCTCGTCCGGCACGGTGAGGTCGAAGGTGACGGACGGTTCCCCGAGCTGATCCGACCGGAACGTCTCGATCGGTGTGAAGGCCGGGTCGAGGCCACCGTTCGCCTCGAACAGCGAATTACCCCAGTAGGTGCCGCCCGGGTCGATGTATGTGAACGTCCCCACCACGGTCAGGACGATCGGCTCCGCGCCGGGCGACGACCGCAGGGCCATCGGGTCGCCCGGCCGGAGATCCAGCCGCTGCGCGGCGGCGACGCTGATCGCCGCTTCCCCGGGCGAGGCGGGGCAGGCGCCGTCAAGCTGTACGTGGGCGCAGAAGTCGTCGCGGAAGGCGAGATTCATGGAGGGGGCGCCGCCGCGGGCGCTGGCCGTGAGCGGCAGCGCCAGCCCGGTCACCGGGTCGGCCTGCGGCAGCGGCAATTGGCTCTGCACCGTCGACGCGAGGTCGTCGATCGCGGCCTGTGGGTCGCCCGCGGTGTCGGCCATCTGCCGCACCGACACGATCCGCTGTTCGGGCGGGGCGGCGGTCACGTCGGCCGTGGCCGCGCGGTTGATGCCGGCGTAGGCGAACCACGGCCCGGCCGCGGCGACGGTGGCGGCCAGCGCGGTGAGCATCAGCACGGTCAGCACCTGGGCCGTGCGGGTCCGCACCGCGCCCCAGATGAGCGTGAACATGATTGCCTCCCCCGGCCGGATCTTCCGGGAGGTTACGCCAACCGGAAGGCGTCCGGGTGCCCGCGGATCACAGCCAGTCGCGGCGCTTCAGATAGAAGTACAGCAGGATCGAGATGGCCACGATGGACACCGTGCTCACCACGAAGCCCCAGAACTTCTCGAAGCCCGGGTACGGCAGGTTCTGCCCGAAATACCCGGTGATCGCGGTCGGCACGGCGATGATGGCGGCCCACGCGGCCAGCTTGCGGGTGGTGTCGTTGAGCGCGTTGCCCTGCTCGGCCGTGTCGGCCTGCAGCAGCGCGTCGATCCGGTCCCGCAGATGCTCGACCTCGTCGACGGTGTGGGTCGCGTGGTCCTCCACATCCCGGTAGTACGGGCGCAGCTTGGCGTCGACCAGGCCCAGGTCGGAGCGCATGGCCTGGCCGACCAGCTCGGGCATGGGCGCCACGGCCCGGCGCAGGGCGGCCAGCAACTTCCGCTGCTCGATGCCCCGCAGACGGACCGTTCGCGGCGCTCCGCCCTCCTCGAGAAGGTTGTCCTCGACCAGGTCCATCGCCGCGTCCAGCTGCTGGGCGGCCCCGTACTGCCCGTCGACCACCACGTCGAGCAGGCCGTAGAGCAACCAGCCGACGCCGCCGCCGTCGAGCTCGGCGTCGGCCTCCCACCGGGTGACGAACTTGCTCGTGTCACTGGGCGACTTGCGGACCGTGATCAGCGCCCGGGTCGTCACGAAGACGCTGATCTCGGTCTTGCCGAACCTCGTACGGGAGTCCTCGGTGGCGATGTCGACCGCGTACACGTTGAGGAAGACGTGGTGGGGGTAGCGGTCGAGCTTGGGCCGCTCGTGGTCGACCGTGGCGTCCTCGACGGCCAGCGGGTGCAGCCGGAACTCCCGGGCCACCAGGGTCAGGTCGTCCGGGGTGGGGTGGAACAGGTCGAGCCAGAGCACCGCGTCCGGGTGCTCGTCGAGCAGCGGGGCCACCTGGTCGTACGGGAAATCCTTGGCGATCGGCCGGCCGCTCTCATAGAGGCGGGTCTCGATCGGGCAGGTGGGTTCGGTCACGGGAACCACTATGCCCCGCCGGCCGCGCCCTACGATAAGTCGTGGACTGGCTCGACCAACTACTCTCCGCGTTCTACCACGCCAAGTGGCAGGTGACGGCGGACCAGGCGATCTACTACCGCGAGATCGTGGGCAACGCCTTCGGGCTGGGCTCGGCGTTGTTCGGCATGCGCCGCAACGTCTGGGCGTGGCCGGTCGGCATCGTCGGCAACGTGCTGCTGTTCACCGTCTTCGCGGGCCAGGCCATCGGCAACGACCAGGGCACGCCCCTGTTCGGGCAGGCCGCGCGGCAGGTCTTCTTCGTCATCGCCAGCGTGTACGGCTGGTGGCGGTGGAACCGGAACCGCGCTTCGGCCGGCGTGGCGGTCCAGCCGCACTGGGCCACGGCCCGCCAGCGCGTGGTCTACGGCAGCCTGGCCGTGTTCGCCGTGGTCCTCTGCTTCTACGTGTTCCGGGCGGTCGGCGCTGGTTTCCCCGTCCCCTGGTGGTACTACCTGGCCGACTCGTGGATCTTCGTCGGGTCCATGCTGGCCACGTACGCCCTGGCCCGGGGCTGGGTCGAGTTCTGGCTCTGCTGGATAGCCGTCGACCTGGTCGGCGTCCCCGAGTTGCTGCACTTCCGCTACTACCCGTCGGCCATTCTGTACGGCGTCTACGCCGTGTTCGTGATCTGGGGCTTCGTGGTGTGGCTGCGCATCTCGCGGGCCGAACAGGGACCGCCCGCCGGGCAGGCGGCCCCGTCCGCTCAGACCTCCGCTGTCCGAGCGTAGGAAAGCGGCTACGCCGCGGAAGGCCCGACGTTGGTGCGGGAGCGGACGATCTCGGCCACGTGGGCCACAGCCTCGTCGACCGGGACGCCGTTGCGCTGCGAGCCGTCGCGGTAGCGGAAGGAGACCGTTCCGGCGGCCACGTCGTCGTCGCCGGCGATGGCCATGAACGGGATCTTCTGCTGCTGCGCGGTTCGGATCTTCTTCTGCATGCGGTCGTCCGAGTAGTCGACCTCGGCGCGGATGCCGGCGGCCCGCAGCTTGGCCACGAACTCGGCCAGATAGCCCACGTGGTCGTCCCGGATCGGGATGCCCACGACCTGGACGGGGGCCAGCCAGGCCGGGAAGGCGCCGGCGTAGTGCTCCACGAGCACGCCGAAGAAGCGCTCGATCGAGCCGAACTTCGCCGAGTGGATCATTACGGGCTCTTGCCGGGTGCCGTCGGCTGCCTGGAATTCCAGGCCGAAGCGGGCGGGCTGGTTGAAGTCGTACTGGATGGTCGACATCTGCCAGGTGCGGCCGATCGCGTCCTTGGCCTGGACGCTGATCTTCGGGCCGTAGAAGGCGGCGCCGCCCGGGTCGAGGACGAGCTCGAGGCCGGATTCGACGGCCACGTCCTCGAGGACCTTGGTGGCGACGGCCCACTGCTCGTCGGTGCCGATGAACTTGTCGCTCTTGGGGTCGCGGGTCGACAGCTCGAGGTAGTAGTCGTCGAGACCGAAGTCGCGCAGCAGGGAGAGCACGAAGTTCAGCAGGTGCTTGATCTCGCCCGGGGCCTGCTCGGCAGTCACGTACGAGTGGGAGTCGTCCTGGGTGAGGCCGCGGACCCGGGTGAGGCCGTGGACCACGCCGCTCTTCTCGTAGCGGTAGACCGTGCCGAACTCGAAGAAGCGCAGCGGCAGCTCACGGTAGGACCGCCCGCGCGACTTGAAGATCAAGTTGTGCATCGGGCAGTTCATGGCCTTGAGGTAGTAGTCGGCCCCCTCCAGCTGCATCGGGGGGAACATCGTGTCCTTGTAGTACGGCAGGTGCCCGGAGGTGTGGAACAGCCCCTCCTTGGTGATGTGCGGCGAGCTGACGTACTGGAAGCCCTCCTCGATGTGGCGGGCGCGGACGTAGTCCTCCATCTCGCGCTTGATGATGCCGCCCTTGGGGTGGAAGACGACCAGCCCGGAGCCGATCTCGTCGGGGAACGAGAACAGGTCGAGCTCGGTGCCGAGCTTGCGGTGGTCGCGGCGCTCGGCCTCGGCCAGGCGGTTCAGGTACGCCTTGAGCTCGTCGCGCGACGGCCAGGCGGTGCCGTAGATGCGCTGGAGCTGCGGGTTCTTCTCGGAGCCGCGCCAGTAGGCGGCGGCCGAGCGCATCAGCTTGAACGCGGGGATGAAGCGGGTGGTCGGCAGGTGAGGGCCGCGGCACAGGTCGCCCCAGACGCGCTTGCCCTCCTTGTCGAGGTTGTCGTAGTGGGTCAGCTCGCCGGCGCCGACCGTGCTCAGCTCGGCGTCGTCGACGTCGCCCTTGATGTCGACCAGCTCGAGCTTGTACGGCTCGGCGGCCAGCTCGACCTTGGCCTCGTCGAGCGACTTGTACTCGCGACGGCGGAACGCCTGCCCGGCCTTGACGATCTCCTGCATCCGCTTCTCGAGCTTCGTCAGGTCTTCCGGCTGGAACGGCTTCGGCACGTCGAAGTCGTAGTAGAAGCCGTTGTCGATGGGCGGGCCGATGCCCAGCCTGGCCTCGGGGAAGATGTCCTGCACGGCCTGGGCCAGCACGTGCGCGGCCGAGTGGCGCAGCACGTTGAGTCCGTCGGGCTCGTCGATCGCGACCGGCGTGGCGTCGGTGTCGAGCTCGGGCCGCCAGTCGAGGTCACGCAGGCGGCCACCGGCGTCGCGGACGACGACGATCGCCTTGGGGCCGGTCGTCGGCAGGCCGGCTGCGGCCACCGCATCGGCGGCCGTAGTCCCGGCCGGGACGACGAGAGGGTCGGCCACAGCGGGGGTACGGGTTGCGGACACGGTGATCTCCTTCTGGTACGGAAAAGCCCATCAGAACCTTGACGATGCTATCCGCCCGGAAATTCCCCCGGCCCCGCGCGACCCGGTTTTCACCGCTGGGCGAGTTGCGCCCCGAGTTCCGAGCCCGGTTCGTACGCCAGCAGGTGCCGGCCCTCGGACCGGCGTTCCAGGTCGGTGATGGCAGCCAGCCGCCGGTCGAGGTCGAGCTGAGCCCGGTTCATGGCGCCGTCGTGCTGCTCCTCCTGACGGGCGCGGGTGGCCAGCAGGTCGTCCTTGGCCTGGCGCAGCAGGAGGCGGTTGGCGGTGTCGCGGTCGCTCGGCGGCAGGCCCCGCGCGGCCCCGATGATCGTGGGGAACTCGGCGATCGCCCGCTCCTGGTGCAGGGAGTGCAGGCCCTTCCAGTAGTCGGCCTGGCTCGTGTCGATCCAGTTGGCCAGCGCGAGGATCGAGACGTCGTCGAACCGCGACTGCTCGGCGTCGGGCAGGACGTCCGCACGGAACGTGTGCTCGCCGAGGGCCGCGGCCGCCTTCCGATCAAGGTCGTTGACCGCCGCCAGGACTTCGCCGATCTGCTGGGCGTACGCGTCGACGGCCCCCGCCCCGGTGGCGACCGCGATCGGCGCGGTGATCAGGCCCGCTTCCAGGTCGACCCGCAACCCGGCCGCCCGCGCCTCTTCGACCAGCTCCAGCAGCCGGCGCCGCCCCTGCCCCAGGTCGAGCGCGAAGTCACGAATGATCCAGGCGATGGCGGCGCAGTGCGTCTGCCCGTTGCCGACCTGCACGCGCAGCTCGGCCGCCCTGTCCTGCGCGGCCTGCGAGCTGGGCCCGGCCGGCCAGTGGTTCGGCAGCTCGCGGGTGTCCCGGCCGAGATCTTCCACGGCGGCGTCGAGCGTACGGGCCAACCGGTCCCAGTGCCGGGCCACCGTCTCGAGCCGCCCGGTGTCAGCGTCGAGCAGCCCCCGCAGCGTGATCGTCATGGCGTCATCCCGGCTTTCCGGCGACCTGGACGCGGTCGGCGGCCCCCTGATCGGTGGCCACGAAGTCGCCGGCCGCCGCGCGCAGCTCACCGCCGTAGTCGCGGACCAGCCCGGCCAGCCCCTCGACCGTGATCTGCCAGAAACGGGCCGCGTGGGCCATCGAGTTCTCACACACCTCGGCGCCCTCGACAGCGCCCTGCCCCGCGTACTCCCACCCGGGAATCAGCGCGGCCGCCCCGGCGATCTCGTCGCCGATCTCGGTCACCGCCACGCCCATCGCCCGCACCGCAGGCGCATCGATGCTGGTCATGTCATCCATCGATCAACCGCCATCCCATCGAGCTCCGACTCCGCAACCTACACGGCGCCGGCACGCCTCCCGGTTCACACGCCCTCGGCGGAGTGCCTCGCCCCGAAGGGCTCAGCTTGACCGTGCGGGATCACTGCATCGCCGTGGAGGGCGGGTGGTCGAACGAGGCCGGGCAGCGGAAGATGTAAAGGGCGTAGCCGCGCCCGATGACCACCTCGGTGGGCTCGGGAACGGCGTCCTCCACGGGTTGCCAGCTGCTGCCCGCGCCCTCCCATTCGGACGAGTCCGCGGTCAGCAGCAGCGTCATCGCCGTGCCGCACTCGGCGCAGTCGTTCGGCAGCGGGTCGGTCAGCGACCAGTTCGCGAAGCCACCGACCTTCCAGCCGGGTGCCAGCGACAGGTCGACGGAGTAGTCGATGACGTCCTCGTGGTCGCCGTCCTCCTCCCAGGCGGCGATCCGCGTGGCGAGGTGCTCGGGCAGCTTCGCGGCGTACTCGTACTCGCGAATCTGTTCCGGGTGAACGACGCAGCGGTTCGGCAGGTAGGGCTCCTCAACCACCGGCGGTTCCGGCGCGGCCTCCAGCCGCGGGCCGACGCCTGCGCTGCGCCGCCAGTAGAGCCGCACCCGTGGGTTGTAGCCCTCGCCGGGGTGGTCGAGCGGGCACCACAGCACCTGAAGCAGGTCGCTGTCGCCGGGGCCGGCGAAATCGGGAATGTCACGCCGATACAGCTGAGCTACGGGCACGAGCGGGATCGGCTGCCGCACCGTCGCGACCGGCTCGGAGTGGTCGAAGTCCGGCAGTTCGGCCTGCTCCTCGTCGGTCAGGTGGTAGAACTCGCGGGCGCTGGCCGCCGCGAAGATCTGCCGGCTGCGGCGGACCATTGCCGGTGTCTGCAAGCTGTCGACGGCGTGGGACTCCCCGTCGGTGCAGACGGGCCACGCCTCGTCCGCGGGCCACAACAGCGGGCCGCCGACGGAGCTGTCCGCGACCGACGGCATGCCGGGCCGGGGATGCAGCCGGGTGGCCGTCGCCGAGAACTCACGCAGCTCGGGAAAGACGGCCGTGATGTCCAGCGGTCGCGGCGGTGTCGTGCGCGTCATGCCGGCGATGCTAAATGGTCAGCACGGCGGCGAGGCCGTCGGCGCGCGGGTCGCTGCCCGCGTCGAGGGTTCCGGAGCGCAGCCGGGCCAGCTGCACGTGGCCCGCGTCGTCGTGCGGGCCCGCGGTGGTCGTTACCGTGAGGCCGGCCGGGTCGAGCGGGGGCAAGCCGGGCTCCACGATCAGGTCGTCGCCGCGGACGATCCATCGTGGGCGGCTGACCAGTTCGGCGGCGTCCGCGGTGAGCACGTCGGGGGCCAGCTGGGCCAGGATCCAGGGCTGGGCCCGGCCACCCTGGCAGCCCAGCGCGACCACGCCGTCCGGGGTCAGCGCGATCGTCGGGCACAGGGTGTGCGGCGGGCGCAGGCCGCCGGCGAAGTGCGCGGGATGGGCCGGGTCGAGGCTGAAGGACGTGCCACGGTTGTGCAGCACCACCCCGGTCGACGGCTCGAGCAGGCCCGCGCCGAAGCTCTCGAAGACGCTCTGGATGATCGTCACAGCGTTGCCCTCGTCGTCGGCGGCGGTGACGGCCACCGTGTCGCCGGTGGGTCTCGGGGGCTCGGGCTGAGGGTCGAAGGCTTCCCGCGTACGCAGGAGAAGCCCGTCGATCGAGACCGGCCCGCCGCGGGGGTCGCCGAGCAGCGCGTTGCGAGCGGCCTGCGCGCGACGGCTGTCGGCCACCAGTGACCGCGAGCCGACGACCGCGAGGAACGTGGCGCCCTGCACCGGCGGCGGCGCGGCATGCCACACCACGTCCCCGACCGTACGGCTCAGCGGCGCCCCCACCTCGGCCGCGTGCGCGGCGAAGTCAGCTTCCGACAGCGCGCTGCCCAGCGATCGCAGCCCGGCGACCAGCCTGCGGTTGAGCGGACCGGCATAGAAGGACCGCCAGTCCCGGGCGATCCCGGCCAGGGTCTCGGCCAGCGCCGGCTGCACGAACGTGGGCCCGAGCAGCACCGCGGCCAGGCCGGGGTCGGCCCGGATGACGTCGAGGCCCTGGCTGATCGCCGTACGCAATCCCTTGCTCTTCTCGACGCCGCCGGCCGCGAACCCGATGGCCGGGGCGAGCAACGCGCCGAGCGGGAGCCGGGCGCCCAGCGACTGCACCGCGGCCCAGCCCGCGACCGCTCCCGGCACGGTCACCGTCTGCGGCCCGCGCAACGGCATGCTCTCCACCCGCGCGTCGCGGGCCGCCGCGCCGATCGACAGCACAGCCCGCACGGCCGACCCGGCCGGCCGCACCATGGCCACCAGATCGCCACCCACCGAACACTGATGCGGATAGACGACGGCCAGCGCCCCCGCCGCGGCCAGCGCCGCATCGAACGCGTTGCCCCCGTCCGCGACAACCGCGCGCGCAGCCTCGATCGCGGCTGGATGAGGCGCAGCCACGGCTACAGACATACCGGCGACCCTACGGCCGAGCCACCGGCGACGCACGCGCGGACACCGGCAGGATGGCTTCATGCGAACTGTGGAGACCGAGCGGCTGGTGCTGCGCGGGTGGCGGGACGACGACCTGGACGGGCTCGCCGCCATCAACGCGGATCCGGAAGTGATGCGCTACATCCTCGACGGGTCGGTGCGGGATCGGGAGCAAAGCGCCGAAGGGCTGCGGAAGATGCGACGCGACTGGACGGAACGGGGCTTCGGCCTCTTCGCTGTCGAGCGGCGGGGCGAGCTGATCGGGTGGGCGGGGCTCGCGGTTCCGGCGTTCCTGCCCGAGGTTCTACCGGCGGTCGAGATCGGGTGGCGGCTGGGGCGGCCGTTCTGGGGCCACGGGTATGCCACCGAGGCGGCCGCGGAGGCATTGCGGTTCGGATTCGAGGAGGTCGGCCTCGATCGCGTCATCAGCATCCGGCACGTGGAGAACACGCGGTCGGCCCGGGTCATGGAGAAGCTCGGGCTGGTGCACGACTTCGACACCGTGGTGCCGGGGCACGGCCAGCCTGTAGCCGTGCACGTCGGCGTCAGACCGTGAGCGGGGTGGCGACGTCCAGCTGATCGTGGTCGATGAGCCAGCGGACGGCTTCGAGGATCGCCTGTTCCGGCTCGTACGCGGGGGCGTAGCCGAGCAGGGCACGGGCCTTGTCGATGCTGAAGTAGTGGTCGCGGACGAGGTGTTCCCAGCTGGTCTCGGCCGCCTCGTCGCCGGCCGTACGGCGGAAATCGACCCAGGTCACCGGGCGGAGCCGGGCCTCCTGGCCGAACCACGAGGCGGCGATCCGGGCGTACCCGCGGACGTTGAGGGCGGACGGGGCGACGGCGCTGAAGTCCTCACCCGCGGCGGCCTCGCGCCGGTCGATGGCGGCCTCGAAGATCTGGGCCACGTCGTCGGCGTGGACGTGGTGCATGAATTCGGTGCCGATTCCGGGGACGTCGAGCGGGTCCCCGGCCGACAACGTGCGCCACACCGCGGGGTCGACGTTGCCGAGCGGGCCGATCGGATGCCAGCCCGGGCCGACGATGTGCCCGGGGTGCACCGAGGTGGTGACCAGCCCGCCGGATCTGGTCTCCTCCTTGAGCATCCGGGCGATGGCGTCCTTCGCGATGCCGTACTCGCCGAGGGGCGGCGGGCCGTTCTCCTCGGTGACGGGCAGCTTCAGGCTGGGCCCGGCGCGCCAGATCGAGCCGCAGTGCAGCAGGTGCCCGGTCTGCCCGCGCAGCCGTTCGACCAGTGCGGTCGCCGATTCCAGGGTGAAGCAGATCAGGTCGACCACGACGTCGGGCTGGAGCCCCGACACGGTTTCCGGGAACGCCGGGTCGTCGCGGTCGGCCGTCACGGGCCGCACCTGCGACCAGGCCGGGTCGTCGACGTAGTGCGACCGCTGCCCCCGGCTGACGTTGACCACCTCATGGCCGGCTCGCACCAGCCGGGGAACCAGGAACGTGCCGATGTGCCCGCTGCCGCCGACCACCACAATTCTCACCGGGTCAGGCTAACCCCCGGGACGCAGATTCATCCGACAGCGCCGACCGGGTGGCGTCGACGAAGGTCGTCGCAGCTCGCCGACGTGATGTGCAGCGCAGCGTTGCCCGACGACCGGATGCCCTCGAACATCCAGTAGTCGTGAACCGGCCCGCCAGTAGCGCCGCCGGCCGGGTGGTAACCGGCGATGGCCAGGAACAGCTCGGACGTGCCGGGCTCGATGCCGCCGCCGTGCAGCGCCACGACCGCCGCGTCGGGGTAGCTGCCACCGGTGCCGTCGCTGTCGTCGAAGGCCGCGGGCCGTCGGAAGGACGCGAGAGTGGTCAGGGGTACACGCCCAGCTCGATCAGCGCGGTGGCCAGGCGGTCGAGGTCGTCGTGCGTGCTGCCCAGGCCCCAGCTGGCGCGCAGCAGGCCGCCGCTGTCGCAGGTGCCGTCGCCGCCCAGGCGGCGGACCAGCGGGTGGGCGCAGAACAGGCCGGCCCGTACGCCGATGCCGTAGTCCCGGGCCAGCCGGTCGGCCACCCCGGCCGGGTCGGGCACCGCGAACGAGACGATGCCGACGCGGGGCGCCCGGCCGCCGAAGAGAGAGACGCCGCCGCCGAGGCCCGCCAGCAGGCTCTGCTCGTGTTCGAGGAGGGCCACGCGGTCGGCCCGCAGCAGTGCCTCACAGACGGCGGCGAGCGAGATCGCGCCGACCAGGTTGGGGGTGCCGCCCTCGTGCCGGGCCGGGCCGGTGGCCCAGACGACATCGCCGGACGCGTCGCCGACGGACGCGCTGGCCCCGCCGCCGCGCAGGTACGGCTCGGCGGCGTCGAGCCAGTCGCCGCGGCCGGCCAGCACACCGGCGCCGAACGGGGCGTACAGCTTGTGACCCGAGAAGGCCAGGTAGTCGGCGCCCAGGTCGTCCAGGTCGACCGGCACGTGCGGCGCGAGCTGGGCCGCGTCGACGAGCACCCGGGCCCCGTACGCGTGGGCGATGTCGGCCAGGCGGCGGACGGGCCAGATCTCACCCGTCACGTTGCTGGCGCCGGTCACCGCGAGCAGAGCGGGGCCCCGTACGGAGGAAAGCGCGACCCGCACCGCCTCGACCGCCTCGTCGGGGGTGGCCGGAGCCGGCAGGCGCACGGGAGAGGGCCAGGGCAACAGGTTGGCGTGGTGCTCACCGTCGAAGACGACGGTCGTGGTGCCCGCGGGCAGCGCCCGGGCCAGCAGGTTCAGCGCGTCGGTGGTGTTGCGGGTGAAGATCACGGCGTCCCCGTCGCGGGCGCCCACGAACTCGGCCACGGTCTCGCGGGCCCGCTCGTACTCGAAGGTCGAGCGCTGCGAGCGCAGGCCGGCGCCGCGGTGGACGCTGCCGTAGTACGGGAGCAGGTCGCGTACGGCGTCGGCGGCGGTCCGCACGGCCGGCGCGGACGCCGCGTAGTCGAGGTGGGCGAAGCGGATGTCGCCGCCGGGCAGCGGGACGGTCAGGTCGGCGCCGACGATGTCGAGGAGATCGGACATGGCTCTGCCTCCGGAGAAGCTCGCGCTTGCCCACGCCCGGTCGGGCGCAGGCCAGGTCTTCACCCGGGGCACCCCATCGCGAACGCAAGGGTTGCCGGCCAGCGAGCCGGGGCTTGACGCTGGCGCTCATGACCTTCGCGACGCAGCCTAACAAGGCAGGGCTTCGGTGCGAGCAGCAGTCGTGATCCACACCGCGGCGCTCATCGCCGGCGCGCCACCGCTTCCCTCCCTCAGACTTCGGTGCGCCAGCTGAACTCGGGTTCGTAGCCGAGCAGGCGGCGGGCCTTGTCGATGGAGAGCAGGGTCTCGTGTTCCCCCAGTTCCTTCGTGATCGGCAGGTCGGGGAAGACCTCGGCGGCCAGGGCGGCGCTGGGGCGGCTCATCACCGTGTCGGCGTTGGCGATCACGAAGATCTCGACGCCGGGTTCGGGGTAGGCCAGCGCCTTACGCACTGCCTGGGCGCCGTCGCGGGCGTCGATGTAGCCCCAGGCGTTCCAGCTTCGCAGGTGGGGGTCGGCGTCGTAGCCGGGGAAGGCCGCGTAGTCGTGCGGCTCCATGACGTTGGAGAAGCGCAGGCCGATCATCGTCAGCTCGGGATCCCAGCGGCAGAACTGGGCCGCCATCTGCTCCTCGAGGTGCTTGCCCAGCGAGTACGCCGAGTTGGGGCGGGCCTCGTAGTTCTCGTCGGCCGGCAGGTACGGCGGCGGGGTGCTCGCGAACGGCAGGCCGAGCACGGTCTCGCTGGACGCCCAGACGACCGTCTTGATGCCGGCCACCCGGGCTGCCTCGAAGACGTTGTAGGTGGCGGGCACGTTGTTGTGGAAGATCGCGGCGTTGGGCCGCAGCCCGGGCGCCGGGATGGCGGCCAGGTGCACGACGGCGTCGATGCCGTCGTAGCGGTCGTCGACCGCGGTCAGCGCGCCGACCACCTGGCCGAAGTCGGCGAGGTCGACCCGCACGTCGGCGGACGGCGCCGAGTCGAGGTTGACGACCTGCCGGCCGTGGTCGAGCAGGTCCTGCACTACGGCGCGGCCGAGTTTGCCGCTGCCACCGGTCACCGCGATACGAGCCATGACCACCTTTCTACTCCCGCGCGAGGTGCTCCCGCAGGGCGGCCATGATCTCGCCCGTCGCTTCCAGCTGGGCCGGGGTCAGCGCGTCCACGAAGATCTCCCGGATGTCGCGCAGGTGGGGCCGGTTGACCTGCTGAAAGATCGCCCGGCCGGCCGGGGCCAGCACGGCCTCGGCGCCGCGGTTGTCGGTCAGGCACTCCTCGCGGCGGATCAGGCCCCGCTTCTCCATGCGGCCGAGGTGGTGGGAGAGGCGGCTGCGTTCCCAGCCGACGGCGGTCGCCAGCTCGGACGAGCGCAGCCGCTCGCCGGGCGCCTCGCTGAGCGCGAGGAGCACCGTGTAGTCGCCCGGCGAGAGTCCTTCCCTCTGCAGCCGGGCGGCCATGGCTGACCTGACCAGCTCGCCGGTCTCGATGAAATCACGCCAGACCCGTAGTTCCTCGCGGGTCGGGAAGCGCCGAGTGGCCACGGCCACACCTCCTGTAGTTGACGTGTCAATCGTAGCGGGCATAATTGACACGTCAATCAGCTTGGAGGATCGCATGAGTGACATCACCTTCGGCCTCGACACGTTCGGCGACGTGCCGGAGGACGACAACGGCAATCTGCTCTCGTACGGCGCGGCGATCCGCCAGGTCGTCGACGAGGCTGTCCTCGCCGACGAGCTGGGCGTCGACGTCATCGCGCTCGGCGAGCACCACCGCCCCGAGTACGCGATCTCCTCCCCCGAGACCGTGCTCGCCGGCATCGCCGGCCGCACGAAAAACATCCGGCTCGCTTCCGGCGTGACGGTGCTGAGCTCCGACGATCCCGTACGCGTGTTCCAGCGCTTCGCTACTCTCGACGGCCTGTCCAACGGCCGCGCCGAGGTCATCCTGGGCCGCGGCTCGTTCACCGAGTCGTTCCCGCTGTTCGGCTACGACATGGCCGACTACGACGTGCTCTTCGAGGAGAAGATCGAGCTGTTCGCCGAGCTGCTCAAGGAGAAGCCGGTCACCTGGAGCGGCACGACCCGCGCGGCGCTGACCGACGCCGACGTCTTCCCCAAGACCGACTCGGGTCACCTCTCCACCTGGGTGGGCGTCGGTGGATCCCCGCAGTCGGTGGTCCGCACGGCGCGGTACGGTCTGCCCCTGATGCTCGCGATCATCGGCGGCTCCCCCGACCGCTTCGCCCCGTACGTCGATCTCTATCGCCGTGCCGCCGACCAGCTCGGCACCGTGGCCCACCCGGTCGGCATGCACTCGCCGGGGTTCGTCGCGGACACCGACGAGGAGGCCAAGGAAGTGTTCTACCCGCGTTACAAGGTCATGCGTGACCGGATCGGCAAGCTGCGCGGCTGGCCCCCGCTGCGCAAGCAGGAGTTCGACCACGAGGTCGAGCACGGCTCGCTCTACATCGGCTCGCCCGAGACCGTGGCCCGCAAGATGGCCAAGGCGATCAAGACCCTCGGCGTCGGCCGCTTCGACCTGATCTACGTGGCCGGGTCGACGCCCGCGAGCGCCCGCCTGCGCGCCGTCGAGCTGTTCGGCAGCAAGGTGCTCCCGATGACCCGCGATCTGCTGGCGGCCTGAGCCATGGCGACGATCGGCATCCTCGGCGCCGGCAAGGTCGGCACCGTCCTGGCCCGGCTGGCGGTGGCAGCCGGGCACCAGGTGCTCATCGCCGGGTCGGGCGACGTCTCGAAGATCAAGTTGATCATCGGGGTGCTGGCGCCCGGGGCCGAGCCCACCACGGCCCGGGACGCGGCCGCCCGGGCCGACATCGTGGTGCTCGCGCTGCCGCTGGGCAAGCACCAGAGCCTCCCGGTCGACGCGCTGCGCGGCAAGCTCGTCGTCGACGCCATGAACTACTGGTGGGAGGTCGACGGCATCCGCGACGACCTCACCGACCCCCGCACGTCGTCGAGCGAGATCGTCCAGGCGTTCCTGCCCGATTCGCGGATCGTGAAGGCCTTCAACCACATGGGCTACCACGACCTCGAGGAGGGCGCGCTGCCGGCGGGCGCGCCCGGTCGCAAGGCGATCGCGGTGGCGGGGGACGGCGAGGCCGACGTCGCCGCTGTCGCGGCGCTCGTTGACGGGCTGGGCTTCGATCCGGTGATTGCCGGGTCGCTGTCCCAGGGCGTACGGCTGGAGCCCGGCACCGAGGCGTTCGGCGCCAACGTCCCGGCGGCCGAGTTGCGCGCCATGCTCGATCGTTTCCCGGCCTCCGAGCGGGGGCGGGAAGTGACCGAAGCACGCGCGGCCGCGGGCTGAATCCGTACGGTCCGTGACGCTGAACCCGTCCGGCCCGTGGCGGGCGACACCTGCCGACACGCCACCTGAAGCGGGCACCGGCGCGCAGAATGAGCCCGTGAGCCTCGAAGCGCCCCATCACGGCCACTCGACGCTGAAGGCCGCCGTGGTGGTCGGCGCGCTCGGCGTGGTGTTCGGCGACATCGGCACGAGCCCGATCTACACGGTCCAGACCATCTTCAACCCGGCCGACCCGCACCCCGTGCCGATCAGCGACGGCAACATCCTCGGCGTCATCTCGACGATCTTCTGGTCGGTCATGATCATCGTGACGCTGACTTACATCACTCTGGTGATGCGGGTCAACAACGACGGTGAGGGCGGCATCATGGCCCTGATCACGCTGCTACGCCGGTGGGGGTCGTCCAACCGCCGGCGCAGCGCGGTGTTCCTGGCCGCCCTCGGCATCTTCGGCGCCTCGTTGTTCTTCGGCGACAGCATGATCACCCCGGCCATCTCGGTGCTGTCGGCGGTCGAGGGCCTCGAAACCGTCCGGCCCGGCCTCGAGAGCGTCGTCGTGCCGCTGACGGCCGTGATCATCGTGGTTCTGTTCGCGTTCCAGCGGCACGGCACGGCCGCGGTGGGCAAGCTCTTCGGCCCGGTGATGATCACCTGGTTCACGGCCATCGGCGCGGCCGGCGTCTGGGGGATCGTGCAAGAACCCCGCATCCTCGAGGCGCTGTCCCCGACGTTCGCCGTCGGTTTTCTCGCCGGGCATTTCCACATCGCGTTCTTCGCGCTGGCCGCGATCGTCCTCTCCGTCACCGGCGCCGAGGCGATCTACGCCGACATGGGGCACTTCGGCCGGAAGGCCATCGTGATCGGCTGGCTCAGCCTCGTGCTGCCGGCCAGCACGCTCAACTATCTCGGCCAGGGCGCGCTGCTGCTCGACGACCCGAGCAAGCTCACCAGCCCGTTCTTCCTGCTCGTGCCGGATTGGGCGCGGCTGCCCCTGGTGATCCTGGCCACCGTGGCCACCGTGATCGCGGCCCAGGCCGTCATCACCGGCGCCTACTCGGTGGCGTCCCAGGCCGGTCAGCTCGGTTACCTTCCGCGGTTGCGCGTCGTGCACACCTCGGAGTCGGCGATCGGCCAGATCTACGTCCCGTGGATCAACTGGCTGCTCATGGTGTCCGTACTGGTGCTGGTCTTCGCCTTCCGCAGCTCGGCCGCCCTGGCCTACGCCTACGGCATGGCCGTCGTCGCCACGATCA
The DNA here is from genome assembly GCF_023717965.1 of Paractinoplanes hotanensis. NCBI lineage: Bacteria > Bacillati > Actinomycetota > Actinomycetes > Micromonosporales > Micromonosporaceae > Paractinoplanes > Paractinoplanes hotanensis. Next base: position 31,932 of record NZ_JAMQOL010000082.1, read on the forward strand.
CCATCACCACGCTGCTCTTCTTCTACCTGGCCCGGGTGCGCTGGAAGACGCCGCTGTGGGTGGTGGTCGTCGGTGGCGGTCTGCTGCTCGCCATCGATTTGCTCTTCGTCAGCGCCAACCTCACCAAACTCGTGCACGGAGCGTGGCTGCCGCTGCTGATCGGTCTCACCGCGTTCACCGTCATGACCACGTGGCAGCGTGGCCGCGCGATCGTGACCGCGGAGCGTGACCGCGCCGAGGGCTCGCTGAGCGAGTTCGTCGACGACATCCAGAACCGCGAACCGCCGCTGAGCCGGGTGCCCGGCACGGCGATCTTCCTGAACCGCGGCAAGCAGACCGCCCCGCTCGCGCTGCGGGCCAACGTCGAGCACAACCACGTCCGGCACGAGCACGTGGTCGTCCTGTCGATCGACACGCTGCCCGTCCCCCGGCTCGCCGACGATCAGCGGATCCTCGTCGACCACCTGGGCCACGCGGGCGACGGCATCACCCACGTGACCGCGCGCTACGGCTACATGGAGACGCCGGACGTGCCGGCCCTGCTCCAGATGCTCGACGCCGAGCTGACCGAGGGCCAGATCTCGGTCGACGAGGCGTCCTACTTCCTGTCGAAGATCGAGCTCGGCCGCGGCCCGTCGCCGACCATGGCCCCCTGGCGCAAGCGCCTGTTCATCGCCACGTCGTACATCACGGCCGACGCCGCCGAATACTTCAGCCTGCCTCGCGACCACACGGTGATCATGGGTTCGCGAATAGAGGTCTGAAATACCGGAGCGTCGCCTCCGTCTTGGTCACCTGGGGCTCGTCGTCCGGAACGATGCCGTGCGCCCGCAAAGCGCTCGACGTCTCGGCCGCCACCTGGGCCGCCTTGGCCGACGGGCAGCGGGTGGACAGCTCGGCGATCGACGACCCGTCCGGGAACGTCCACTCCTCGGCCACCAGCGGATGGTCGGAGGCCGCAAGCTCGAACCGGCAGCGCCGCACCTCGACCGGGCCGAACGTCAGCAGGCTGTCGAGAGGCACATTGGCGTACGCCGTGAGGAGGCGCCGCTGGCGACCGGAGAGCAGCCGAGCGAGCGGCTTGCGGGCCGCGGCCGTGCGCTCGACCTCGTGCCGCCCCAGGGTGCGCTTGAGCGTCCCCGAACAGGCGTAGTTGTCGGGCAACGCGTCGATCTCGACCGCGAACCCGTTGTCGTTGCGCAGCCACCCCGGCAGCGCCTTGGGCAGCACCGGGCGCAGCTTCACGACAGCGTCGCTCGGGCGCCCCTTGGTGCTGCGCAGACGCACGATGAGCCCGTGCTGCTGGAGGGCGAGGTCGGCCGTGTCCAGAAAATAGATCCGGCGGGTTATGCCGCATTTCACATCAGCACCGAGGGAACGCAGATCGGCGGACGAAACCGCCACTTTGAGCTCGACCTTAGGCGCCTGCTTGCTCATCGGAGGTTGCCAGAAACACCTGGTCATCACTGCTTCAGTCACTGCACGCCCGCGTTCCCGGTGGTCCGACATGCCGACCCGCATTGCCCGAATCGGCGAAACAAAACCTTCCTCTTTCCTTCGATCGACAATCTGGTGACAATAGGCGGTAAAGCCAGTCAGTTTACCTTGAGTTAACCTGACAAACCCTCGGCGTTCACCGCGCCAGCCATCATACCCCCGGCCTGTGACACCGACCGTTTGTCCGGTTTCGGGTTCGGTGCCCCTCCGTGATACTGACTGCCGCCGTTCGCCCGACGTCGTCAGGAGCACCCGTGGACCCGGAACCTCGAAGGATCGAGACCTCGGTCGACGGGAGCAGCGGAGTACAGATCGGCACCGGCAACATCCAGAACAACAACTACGTCGCCCCCGAGCCGCTCGACCTGAGCTTCGTCGAGTGGTCGTCCCCGCGAGCCGCCGCCGACAAGATCCTGGGAATGCCGGCCAGGAACGCCTTCCGGGTCTTGGCCGAGGCTGCGGTGGACAAAACGGCCGCAGTCCTCCGAGTATTGCTCGCCTCCGACGACAGCCTCGTCGTCGAACTGCTCGCCGACGTACATCCGGGACGGGTCCAGGCACTGGTCGACGCCGGCGGCGCAGAGCTCGAGGTCCTGCGGGACGTGCCGAGGGCGGACGAGGAGATTTCCGAACTCCACGGTCACCATCGCGCGGTTCTTGGCGGCAAGCATGGCGGCCTTCGCCGCTCGGCAGCCTCGCCACGGGGAAACACCGGCTTCTACCGCCTTTACGAGAACGGTGCCATCTTCTGGTCCGCTTCCGCCGGCGCCGTGTCCCTGCTCGGTCCCTTCCTCCGCTTCCACCGGGACGAGGGCGGAACCGGAGGCCGGCTCGGATTCCCCATCGGCGAGAGCGAGGGTGTGACCGGAACAGGCGTCGCGACGAAGGCTCTGCGGCAGAGGCTCGAGCCCGACAAGCACTCCCGCGCGACGTCGGTCTACTCGACGGTCGAGTACGGCGTCTTCGCCACCCGGGGTGGCATCGGAAAGCACTATGACTTGCGGGGCGGCCCCGACCGGTTCGGCTTTCCCACGGGACCCGGCGTCGAGGCCGGCCCGACCCGCTCGGGCGGCACCGGGGACAGCGGCTGGATCCAGCCCTTCGAGAAGGGCAGCATCGCCTACACCAATTCCACCGGCGCCATCGAGATCATGTCCCCGGTGCGGGAACACCATGACGCGCACGGCGGAGTCAGCGGCAGGCTCGGCTTCCCGCGCGGGAAGGCGCAGGGCGCCGGTCGCTCACCCCGCGGCACCGACGGCAAGTTCCAGCGTTTCGAGGGCGCCTGGGACTACCCCGAGGACTTGGTCGCCGCGTGCATCGGCTTCGACCGCCCCGGCGGCGCCACTGTCTACACGTCCGTCCACGGCACGTACAAGGTCGACGGCGGCATCGGCATCCTCTACGAGCGGATGGGCGGCACCGCAGGCTGGCTGGGCTTCCCGACCGGAAGCTCGGAGAAGGCGGAGGAGCGACGCCGAGTGCAAGCCTTCGAGGGCGGCGACATCTACTGGAGTCCCGAGCACGACGCGGTCGCGGTCCGCGCCGACGTCCTGGCCCTGGTGCGCTTCGTCCCCCCGACCGGCTTTCGCTTCGACCCCGACGAACGCGTCGGGTTCCCCACTCATCCCGAGCAGTCGATCGGCTCCGGCCCCGACACCATCCAGTTCTTCGAGCACGCCGTGGTCACCCGCCGCTCGAACGACCTGACCGTCTGGCATCCCCGCTCCGAAGCCCAGCCTCCGGCACCTTCGACCGGCCGCACTTACTGACCCCGCCACCTGCCCGATCCGGCGATGACGGCGCCGGCGGGCGCCGTCGTCTCCGAGCGCCGCGAGCTACCGAAAAGAACCCGGGACGAAACCTTCAAGCGCGGACCCGCCTCGACCGATGAGGAGTCGAGCAAGCGCGGGCGTGCCGCGCTGGTCGAAGAAGCGAAGGGTTCCCCCACCGTGCGCCTCCCCCGAAGCGTGGCGGCCGGACTGGCCGCCGCCGTATTGTGCGGCAGCCTGACCGGCTGCAGCAGCCTCAAGCAGATCACCAGCAGCAGCAAACCGCTGATAGGCGAGAGCAGCCCCAGCGCGTCGCCTTCCCCCACCCCCAGCGCCGGCGCCAGCGCTCAGGCGGTCAAGCTTCCCGTCCGGGCCAGCGGGCCGCTGGACACCGGCACGGTCACCCACAGCCTCAAGCAGGGCACCTTCTCGGTGAAGCTGACCTATTGGACCTCGGACAACGCCAAGCTCTACAGCGCCGAGACGCTCAAGACCATCAATGTCGCGGCCCATGTCGAGGACGCCGATGACACCCACCGCATCACCATCAGCACGTTCCAGGTGATCCAGGACGACGGTACGAAGCGGGTCACCGCCGCCACCGACAACGGCAGGTTCGACGTCACCCCGCCCTACCCCTACAACACCGTGGTGGCGCTGCCGGCGGCGACTACGGGAGCAACGACGCTCACGCTCACGATCCGGCTGGACCTGCTCGTGGAGACGGCGCCGAAGTCGGGCAGCTACTACCGCTCCACCGCGCTCGACACCCTGACCCTGCCGTTGCTCACGAATGGTGCCCCCCGATGACCGAGTCCAGCCCCGGCCTGCGCCGGGCCACCGACCGCCAGATCCTGCTGCCCCGCAGCGCCAAGGCCGGCCCGCTCGCGCTTCCCCCGGCCGTGCCGCAGCTGCACGAGCTCGAGGCTGTCGAGACCATCTCCGGCGAGATCGCGGCGGCCTCGACCACTGCGACTCCCCGCAACGCCACGATCAGCTGCATCATCCCCTGCTACAACGAGCAGGACACGATCGCCGACGTGCTGAAGAGCCTGCTGGCCCAGACCCGGCTGCCGGACGTCATCCACGTCGTCATCAACAACACCGACGACGACACCCCCGAGATCGCCCGCGGTTTCGAGGGCCGGCACACCCGTACGGTGAAGGGCGAGGAGTTCGTCACCACGGTGCACGTCCACGACATGGGCGTGAACCCCGACAAGAAGGTCGGCGCGCTCAACTACGGCTACTTCCTGTCGCGCGGCTACGACTACATCCTCGGCGTCGACGGCGACACGACGCTCGCCCGCGACACCGTGGAGCGGCTCGAGCTGGAGATGACCGACGACCCGCGGATCGGCGGGCTCAGCGCCATCTACAGCATCGACAAGAACCGCAAGGGCCTGATGGCGCGGTTCCTGGTAGCCGGGCAGCGGGCGCAGTTCGCCGCGTTCAACATGGACAACCTGCTCCGCGGCCGCAACATGGCCGTGCTGGGCGGCCAGTGCAGCCTGTTCAACATGCGGGCGCTCGAGACGGTGATGGTCCGCCACTACCAGCAGGCGCCGTGGGTCCGCGACAGCGAGGTCGAGGACAGCAAGCTGTCGCTGCAGATCAAGGACGCCGGCTTCAGCACGAAGATCAGCGCGACCGCCCGGGCGTACGTGGGCCCGATGACCAACCTCCGGGCTCTGCACGGCCAGCAGGTGAAGTGGAACTTCGGCGCCATCGACCTGTTCTGGCCGGGCCAGCGCGGTGACAGCAAGGGCCAGCCGCTGCACCCCAACCTGCGGCTGCGGTGGTTCGAGAACATCTCGATGGCGTTCAACATCATTTCGCGGCTGGGCTTCCTGCTGCTGCTGGTGGCCGCGCTGTCGATCGACGCCTTCGTGTTCAACCCGATCTGGCTCATCCCGCCGGCCATCGCGATGCTGCTCAACCTGCGCCTCGCGCTGTCCATGAAGGACAAGAGCGCGTCCGACATCCTCTATGCCGCGCTCTTCGTCCCGGCCGAGCTCTACATGTTCATCCGGATGGGGCACTTCGTCTCGGCCTGGGCGCAATTCCTGGCCAAGACCGATCAGGACAACTGGGCCGCCCAGGCCAACGCGGAGAAGGGCAAGGGCTCGGCCTACGTCATGCCGCTGGTCGTGCTGATCGCCGTCATGGGTGGGGCCATCTTCGCCTGGACCCAGCAGAGCGTGGGCGTGCAGTCGGCGATCCTCTCGCTCGGCTGGCCGTTGCTCTACATCGCCACCATCGCCCAGTCCGTGTTCATGCTGCGCAAGCTGGTGCGCCGCCACCGCGGCTTCGCGGTCTGAGGTAGCTACCGGGCCGCCTGGACAAGATCGGTGAACCCGTTGGCCAGCAGGATCACCGCGATCGACGTCAGCAGGATGCCGGCCACCCGGTCCAGGATCATGCCGATGCGGGGCGAGACGCGCCGCTCGACATGCCCGGACGCATAGAGGGTCAGCCCGGTGACGACGGCGTACGCGAGAGCGGCGAGCGACAGCAACAGTCGCTCGCCGTTGTCGTTCGCGTCCGCCGACGCGGCCACCCCGAAGGCGAACGTCGTGCCGCCGCTTTGGCGTACGCATGGACGCCCGCGTCCGCCGCGTCCAACTCGGGCTTGCGTACGGCGAGAGCAGGCCCGGCATCGCCCGCCGGGGATGAACGTCGTGGCACGAATAGGCCGACGATCCGGGGGAATGCGCGGCCCATGACGACGGCCACCACGGCTGCCGCCATGGCCGGACTGACCGACGCCGACGCCGCACTGCTGCAGCTCGGTAGAACGCTGAAGGAAAGCGGTTACAGCTTCACGACTGTCACACCGGCCACTCATGAGCGGGTCAACCACCGCCCCGGCAACGCCACCGCGCGCACCCTGCGCGACGTGTTCGGCTGGAGCCGGCCGTTCGCCCCCGATCTGCTGCCCGGGCCGATCGTCGACCTGCTCCCCACGACCGGCGCGGTCGACACCAGTGGTGAGCTCTGGCGGAGCCGGGTGCGCTTCTCCTCGTACGACGGGGAGCTGTTCGTGCATTCGGCGTTCCCGACCGACGCGCCCGGCTCGGTGTTCTTCGGCCCGGACACCTACCACATGGCCGACGCCGCCCCGGCCTGCCGTACGGTCGTGTTCGTCTATCCGCTCACCGGCCGCCCCGGCGTCGACCTGCCACGCGGCCTGCTCGAGGTGGCCGGCGCCCGCGGCAGCACCGACCAGGCCATCTGGTTGCGCGACCACCACGCCGAGATCCTGGCCGCCGGCGCCGCCCGCGTCTACGGCCTGTCCGCCCAGTCGACCGGCTACCAGCGCGAACTGGTGCACCGGCTGCGCCTGCCCTACCCGCTGATCCCCGATCCGCGGCTGACCCTGGCCGAGGCGGCCGGCCTGCCCACGCTGGCCGCGGGCGACATGACCCTCTACGACCGGCTCACCCTGGTGGTCGCCGACGACGTGGTCGAGCACGTCTTCCACCCGATCCCCGACCCGGCATCGCACGCGCTCGAGGTGATGCGCTGGCTCACCCAGCACCGCCGGGCAGCCGCCTGAGCCCGCTCAGCACCTCGAGAGCCGCCCCACCACCTGTACGTCCTTCTGCGGCGCCGTGCAGCTCGACGTCTGCTCGCGCCTCCGACACCCGGAATCTGGCCGACGCCAAGCAGGTCGCCCGGACGCTGCTGCCGCGGATCTGACCTACCATGACGCATGGCCACCGACGGGTTCCGGCGCCGGCGGGAACCCGTCGCCCGCGCCCTGTCCCGGGTGCTGCCCGGCGACGTGCTCTGGTTCGCCGAGACGGCCGAGCCCGTGTTCGCGCTGACGTTCGACGACGGGCCGCACCCGGGCACCACCCCTCAGCTTCTGGACGTGTTGCGCCGGCACGGCGCCCGGGCGACGTTCTTCCTCATCGGTGAACGGGTCGCGGCGCACGGGGAACTGGTCGGGCGGATCGTCGCCGAGGGGCACGAGATCGCCAACCACCTGATGCGCGACGAACGGTCCGTGCTCGTGCCCGGCGATCGGTTCCGGCGCGATCTGGCCGAGGTCAACCAGCTGCTCACGCGGTACGGCACGGTCCGCTGGTTCCGGCCCGGCTCCGGCTTCTACACCCCGCGGATGCTGCGGTCGGCGGCCGGGCTGGGCCTGCGCGCGGTGCTCGGCACCCTCGTCGCCGCGCACACCGGAGGGCCGGGCGACGAGGCGATCGCCGGCGACCTGCTCGCCGCCATCCGCCCGGGGTCGATCGTCGTGCTGCACGAGGGCACCGCGCGGCGCAGCGGCGTGGCGGCCACCACTGAGGAGCTGCTGATGGCCCTGGCCGCGCAAGGCCTGCGGGCCGTGACGGTGTCGGAGCTCGTCGAAGGCTAGAGAATGCCGCGGCGGTGGGCGGCCGAGACGGCGGAGGCCCTGTCCGGCACCTCGAGCTTGGCGTAGATGTGCAGCAGGTGGGTCTTGACCGTGGCCTCGCTGATGAACAGGGCGGCCGCCGTCTCGCGGTTGGTGCGGCCCTCGGCCACCAGGGCCAGGATCTCGCGTTCGCGGGCGCTGAGCCGGGTGGTGGGTGCGGGCCGGTTCGGGCGTACGCGGGCCAGCAGCACCGCCGCGACCGAGGGGGACAGCACGGTCTCACCCTTGGCGGCGGCCCGCACTGCACGGAACAGCTCCTCGCGGGGCGCATCCTTGAGCAGATAGCCGATGGCGCCGGCCTCGACCGCGGGCAGCACGTCGGAATCGGTGTCGTGGGTGGTCAGCACGAGCACCCGGGCGGTGGGCACGCGTTCGAGCAGCAGCCGGATCAGCGCGCCGCCGCTCGGCCCGGGCAGGCGCAGGTCGGTCAGCACCACGTCCGGGCGCACCGCCTCGACCACGGTCAGCGCCTCGGAGCCGGTCGCGGCCTCGCCCACGATCGCGAAGTCGGGCTGGGCGCCGAGCATGCCGCGCAACCCGTCCCGGACGACCGGGTGGTCGTCGACGACCACGAGCCGGAGCGCCGCCATCACGCCGGCCCGATCGCCGGCAGGGTCACGCTGACCGCCGTCCCGGCCCCGGGCGACGACTCGATCGCGACCGACCCGGCGAGCGCCTCGACCCGCTGGCGCAGCGCGACCAGCCCGAACCCACCGGCCCGGGACACGTCGAAACCCGTGCCGTCGTCCCGCACGTCCAGCACGATGACATCCTCCATGTAGGACAGCGTGACGTCGGCCCGGCCGGCTCGCGCGTGCCGGCCCACGTTGGCCAGCGCTTCCTGGGCCGCCCGGAGCAGGGTCACCTCGACCTCCGAATGCGCCGGCACGGGCGTACCGGTCACGGTGAAACTCGCGGGCACCTCCTGCTGCCCGCTCCAGGTCGCCACGGCCAGCCGTACGGCGTCACCCAGCCGGGCGTCCTGCAGCGGCCCCGGCCGCAGCGCGTCGATCGACCGGCGCACCTCGTCGAGGCTGGTGCGGGCCAGCGTACGGGCGTTGTCGAGCCGCCGTTCCTGCTCGGGCCGAACCTCGCCCAGCGCCTCGAGCTGCGTGACGATGCCGGTCAGCCCCTGAGCCACCGTGTCATGGATCTCGCGGGCCAGCCGGGCCCGTTCCTCGGCGACGCCGGCCTGGCGGCTGAGCCGGGTGTTCTCGGCGGCCATGGCGACCAGCTCGCTGTTGACCTCGCGCCGCCGGATCGCCTCCCGTTCCATCACCCGGATCATCGTGCCGAACAGCGCTGCCAGCGGCGTGATGATCCCGACGTTGATCAGCACCGAGGTCAGCCCGGCCTCGGACGCCACCAGCAGCGGCAGGTTCGCCGCGAGCAGTCCCAGATAGGCGTACCACCCCGGCAGGGCCACGAAGGCGAGCACGTAACAGGCCGGGACGAACAGCTGGAACGCCTCGTCCCGCTCCAGCAGCAGGTAGGTCCAGCCGAGCACCCCCGCGAAGTAGACCGCCATGGCCCACGGGCGGCGCTCCCACCAGTCCGGGTGGGCCAGGACGAACCACCAGTGCCAGACGGCGAACCCGGCTGCCACGGCCAGCGTCACGAGTTGCTGCGGCCACTCGGCCCCGCCGGTGAACAGCGAGATCCCGTACGAGAGAACCAGCAGCCCGTACGGGAGCAATGCCCACGCCTGGTTCCATCGGTGTTCCCGGCGCAGTTCCTCCGCCATCTCGGTCACACCGTCATCTTGCCTCTGCGGTACGTCAGCCGGCGCAACACGATTTCGGCCGGCCCGCGCCGTCCGGCCCGCCGCAACAGGTCGGCCAGCACAACCGACACCAGCCACGTGCCCAGGGCCAGCAGCGCCGCGACGCCGGTGCTGATCGTCGCGCCCAGCCCGAACGTCCACGGCGCCAGCAGCGCCACGAACACCACCGACTGGAACAGGTAGCAACTGAGCGACCGCTGCCCCGTGGCAGCCAGCGCGGTCACCACCGGCCCCCGCGCCCGGATCGCCAGCAGACCGATGAGCGCCGCATACCCCAGGCCGCCGGCGACACCGGTCACCGCGTGCAGCGCCGAGATCCCCCACAGCGCGAGCGTCGTGCCCGACGTCCAGAAGTGCCCGACCGCCAGCCCCGCCGGCAGCCCGCCCACGACCGCCGTCGTCAGCCCCACCACCGCCGTCCGGACGAGCAGCGTCCGGTGCGCGGCCGGATCGGCGAGGACGCCCCGCCGCGCGGCCCAGGTGCCGACCAGGACGGCGCTGCCCACACCGAGCACGCCGGCCGGCGTCATCAGCCACTCGAACGGCCGCAGAGTCATGGCCTGCCACGGATCGGCCGTCTCGAACGACCAGAAGAACGACCGCTCCCCCGACGGCGGCGCCATGTAGGCCGCGCCCTGCACCAGCGCGACCACGAGAAGCCAGCAGCCCGCCGCGATCAGCAGCTTTCGGTCGGACACCCCCGTGAGTGCGACCAGGATGAAGCCGGCCACGCCGTACAGCCCGAGGATGTCCCCCGGGAACAGCAGCAGGGCGTGCGCGAACCCGAACGCGACGAGCCACCAGCTACGCCGCCGCAGCAGTCTCTTCGCGTCGGCGAGCGACGCGCCGGCGGCGCGCTGCCTCTGCATGATCTGCACCACTCCGTACGCGAAGAGGGCCGCGAACATCGGATAGGCCCGGCCGTCCACAGTGGTCACCGTGACGACGCTGACGATCCGGTCCACGAGCCCGTCCCCCACGATGTGCTGCCGCACCCCGTAGGGCCTCGCGTAGAGATAGACGACCGAGTTGGCCAGCGCGATGAGCGCCAGCATGAGCCCCCGCGCGAGATCGGGCGCCAGCGCCCGCTCCCGCACCCCAACCGGCCCGGCCATGGCAGATACGTGCTCGACAGTCATGCCCTCAGTCTTCGGCCGCCCGGCCCCCGCCCGAATCGACCGATGTACTGCTCCCCGCGTCCACCGCCCCGTCCGCGAATCCACCGATCGACGTATGGCGGACGACCGGGCGGGCCGCATCGGCGCTCTGGGCCGGCAGACTCCTCGCTCTCCGCCAAGGCCATCACGGCCCGCCCCGCCGTTGTGGCGCCGGGCGACCGGGGCACGTCGATCAAATTGCGGAATGATCTCGATCCGACGATACCTCGGGAATTGCCGATGCATTCTTGGCGCGATTACCGTGCGTTATTGAGTCCTCACGAATACGTGGGGGCGGCTGCGGGATCCCCGTGGCAGAAGGGACCCCGCATCCCGAACGATCGCGCAGCCGTGAGACCGATACCGGGATTGCCATCCGCACCTACGATGCAAAACCTGCTCCCAGCGCACAAGGCCCTGAGCTGGATCTTCTGACCTCCAGGCATGTTCCATGATCAATCTCCGGAACACGATGCCCTCTGACGTTCTGTTCGTATAGATCGACATCCGGCGTCGGAACATCGAGTCGGCACAGAATGGCACGACATCCCGTCGACACGCTTCCATGACAACCGGAGAGGCGGGCAATATGACTATTCGTGATACCGGTCGGCCGGTGTGGTGTGGCAGCCACGGTCCCGTTGCCGCCGTCGAATGATGTGGCCTCGAGGCCCGTCCGCCTCTTTCCCGGACGCCCTCGACTTCTTTTGAAGGTGAGACCGATGTCGGAAGAATGGCGCCCGCCCAAGCTCGAGCCGGGCGGGCAGTCGGCAGACGAGGCCGGGCCGGGCCCGGCGCTCCTGGCCCCCAAGGCGTTCAAGCCCATACCCGCCGACCGCCCCGCGCGGGAACTCGGCGAGTACCTCCGCGAGTTGATCCGCTCGACCAAACTCACGCTCGAGCGGACAGCCCAGAAGTCGGGGCTGCCGAAGAGCACCATGAGCACCACGGTGAACGGCACCGCCAAGGGCCGGCAGTCCGTGCAGGATCTGCTGGACGCGCTGGCCGCGGTCGGCCGCGAACTCACCACAGAGGAACTGGACAAGGTCTGGCAGCTGTACGAGGTCGGCCGCCGCAATCTGATCGCCCAGCAGGAGGAGAAGAAGGCCCGGCAACGCGCGGACGCACCCATGTCGCGCAGCGTCGTGCAACCCACCGCCCAGGACATCACCGTGTTCGCCCACGCGGTGGTCGGCGGCATGACCATCACCAGCACCAGCATCGAACTCCCGCGCCGAGTGCCCGGCGAACACCTGCAACTCACCCGGAGCGCGATGTTCCGCCAGACCCACGGCGTGGAGGACGACGGCGGATACCGCCGCCGGATCAACCTCACTCGCATCGACGCCCTGAACCGCGAAGGGCCGACCGCGCCGAGCACCCGCGCCGCGCGCACCCTGCCGAGTCCCCGCCCCGTGGACGCCCGCGAAGAAGTCGACCTGGAAGACTGGATCAGCAGTCTCGGCCGCGCCTACCGCCGCCCCAACGACCGGTATGCCGCCCTGGCCGTCCCGGAGTCAGGCGCGCCGGTGCAACCCGCCGCCTCAGCCCCGGACGGCCGGGAAACGAAGCACATCCCAGATCATCCCGCTTCACTCGCCGACACCGACGCGAACAGCAGAGACGCCGGCCCCATGGCCAGCCGCCCGGCAGCGCTGATCCGCACACCCCGGGACAGCGCGGATGACGTTCCCACCGCAGCCCGGCCGGCACCGATCGCTCTCGCGGACAGCACGCCTCCCGTCGGCCGACCGGCGCCGCTCGCCCTTGCCGACCCGGACAGCATCGCCGCTGGATCGGCACCGCCCGTTTCCTCCACTCCGGGCGCCAGGCCCACGCCGGGCCGGAGGATTCCGCTCCGCCTGATACCAGCCGTGTCGGACGCTTCGAGCGAGGACCCGGCCGATCGACCGCAGGTCACTGCGCCGAACGCCGAGGCGCCCGAGGACCGGCCTCGTCGTGGATTCCGGGCCCTGCTGCGACGCTGGATCGAAGAGTGACCGCAGCAGCGTGGGCCACGACCGCGGCCGTGGTCGTGGCCCTGGCCGGTCTCTGGTTCACGATCTACAAGTTCCGCCACGGCCGATCGAAGCTCCTGGTCTGGAGCGTCTCCCAGAACACCGCACTCATTCCCCGGACCGGCGAGATCGACCGGACCGGCATGACTTTCAGCTGGCAGGGCACCTCGGCGTGCGACCCGCGGGTCATCGTCGTCCGGCTGACGAACCGCGGACGCATCGAACTGAAGAAGTCGGACCTCGCGACCCGCCTCGTGCTGGACGTCTCACCGGCGAAGTTGCTGACCGCGGCGGTGACCTTTCACGCGGACGGGAGCACCAAGGACCGCAGGGTCGCGCCGAGGAAGGTCACGGACTCCGCGATCGAACTGGATCCGCTGATCCTCAACCCCAGGGACTCCCTGACCTTCGAGGCGCTGATCGACGGAGACCCCGGCGACGTGGACCTCGCACTGTCAGCCGCCGGATTCCAGGTGCGCCGGGCCGATCGCGGGCGCCCGGCGCGGCACACCGGGCCGGACGTGGTCGATGGGCGGTCAGCGCTGCGCGCAGCTCGGAACTGAACGAGTGCTCGGCGCGGTCGCGGGGCGGTCAGCGCTTGGTGCAGACCGGGACCGAGCGGGCGATGTTGTTGGTGCCGTAGGCGACCGAGATCGTGAAGCAGTAGTTCAGCTGCTCGTTGAGGCCGTAGACGACGTAGTCGGCGCTGCCCGCGGGGAGCTGCTGGAACGGCTTCTGCGGCTGGCCGGCCCGGCCGCCGGAGACCAAGACCGGGCCCTCGGAGTTCTTCGGGTAGGTCCACTGGAGCAGGACGCTGTCGCGGCTGTCGCGCAGTTTGACGGCGGTGGGGGCGCCCGGGTCGGCCTTGGGCGGACGCGTGGTGGGCGTGGCCGGCGCGGCTGCGGCCGGTGACGAGGCCGCGGGGGCGGGGGTGGCGGCCGGGTTCTCGTTCCCGTTGGCGTCGGGCAGGGTCAGTGCGACCACGGCCACGGCGGCGGCCACGCCGGCCACCAGGACGGCGGCCAGCAGGAAGGGCTGACGGCGGCGGCCGGCGGGGGTGGGGGCGGGCTCCGTCCGTACGGGAAGATGCTGCGAGTTCGGTGGGAGCGTGTAGGTGCTCGCGGGGGCCGAACCGACCGGCTGGGGGCGACCGTCGGGGCCGTAATCGGGAGCGCGACGGCCGGGAACCGGCGGCGGGGTGTCGGCGCGGGCGTGACGGCCGGTCAGGTCGCCGGGCGCCTGGTGCACGTCGGCGAGGTAGAGCGGCTGCTGGTAGACCGAGCCGTTGGGGTCGGTGGGGCGGTTGTCGGGCGGCGGCTGCGCGGGGTCGGCGGACGGGTCGGGCTCGGGCACCGTGGGACGCCGCGGGAACGGCAGGGTGCGTACGCCGGGGGCGCCCACCGTGGTGACGCCGGGGCCGTCGGACTGCTCGACGCGGCCGCAGACGTGCTTGCCGGTGACGGGAGCGGCGGCGAGGGCCGTGACCTGGCGGACCAGCGGGTGGTCGGAGGGCAGGTAGCGCGCGCACAACTCTTGCGCCTGGGCCAGGTGCTCGTGGGATTCGGCTTCGCGGCCGCACTCGCGTTCCATCGCGCCCAGGCGGGCCAGCATCTTGATGCCGGGAGCGGACGCTTCGCCGTACCGCTTGACGTGCCGCCGCCAGGCCGCCGTGAGCCGGGACCGGGCGGCGGTGCAGTGACCGGCCGCGTGCTCGGCGGTGGCCAGGTCGGCCTCGGCTGCGAGCACCCGGGGCGAGTCGGGACCGTCGATCTCGGCGAGGTCGCCGACGAGCTGGCGGTAGACCTGGGCGGCCCGGCCGAAGTGGCCGACGCGCTGCAGCACGGCGGCGTGGGTGGCGGCGGCGCCGACCGTACGGTCGTGGTGGGGGCCGTGCAGGCGTTCCTCGGCGACGTGGGCGTACTCGGCCCACAGCCGGGCCCCGTGGGCGTCGCCCAGCGCGATCAGGATGCGGGCGTGCAGCGCGGCCGCCAGGGCCAGGTCGGCGGTGGCGTGGCGCGGGTCGGTGACGTCGACCGGATCGAGCACGTTGGCCAGCACCTGGCGCGCACCGGCAAGATCGCCTTCAGACGTCATGGTCTGGGCGCGCGCGGTGAGTTCGGCGAGCTGCGGAGGGGCCACGTTTCCCATAGTGCTCACGTGACCACTGTAGGTACAAGTGCAAGGTTGCGAACTCCTCGCTTCTCGGACACTGTAGAACTCGCCTATGTCCTCTTCACCGATCGCCACCGTCAAGCGGGAACTGCTGGTCAGGCACCTCGAAGCCTGGGCGCCCGCCGCGCTGCACCGTGCCCGGCGGGTGATTTACGCCCACGGGTACGCCGATGCCGACGGCGGCGTCTCGGCCGAGGCGGCCATGCGCGTGCTGGCCGAGCAGTCCGATCTCGTCCGGGGCCGGGAACTGATCATGGTGGCCACCGGCGACGACCTGGGGGCGATCGACCCGCGGCTCAAGACGATCTCCGCCGAATCCGGCGCGGGGGCCGGGCTGGCCGTGCACACGATCTCGGGCGGAACGGACGGACGGCTGCCGGTCGGCCTCAAGGCGGTCGGGGCTCAGCGCGTACCTGTGCTGGGGTTTCTCGACGCTTCGGGCAGCGAGCCGCCCGCACCGGCCACCGTGGCCGCGCTGACCGCCGGAAAACCGTCCGAGATGCTGCTGGTGCTGCCGCCGGGCTCGTCGGCCTCCTCGGTCGACGCCTACCGGGCCGGCTGGCCGCTGTTCACGCAGGTCGAGCTGGCCGACTCGGAGGAACCGGGCGAGCTGCTGGTCTATGCCACCACGGCCGGCAAGAGCCTCGAGGGCTTCAAGGAGGCGCTGTGGTCGGTCGACGAGTTCGCGGGGGTCCGCTACCGCGATCCCGGCGACCCGGAGCGGCACCTGATCGACATCTCGCTGACGCCGCATCCCGGGCCGCTGCGCCGCGAACTGCTGGCCCATCTGGCCCAGGCCGGCGAGGCGACGGTGACCGAGCTGCGCACGTTCGCGCTGACCGAGACGGTGTATCGGGCCGCGGACGCCACGCGGGTGCTGCACACGCTGGTCGACGCGGGAACGGTCACCCGCCGGCCGTCACACGGACGGCTCGGCGGGGACGTCGTCATATCCGCTTAGGAGCGGCTCTTGTCCTTGTCCTGCTTCCACGAGAACGGGCCGGGCAGGTCATAGCGGTGTGCGCGGCTGCGCGAGTTCCACGACCAACGGCCGATCTTGAGGCTCCACGAGGAGTAACCGTTCTCGGTGAAGTTCAGGATCAACGGGCCGAACTTCTTACGCTTGCGGAAAACGAGGCCCATCGGTACGTCCCTCCCAAAGGTTCGTTCGGACGTCCGGATGATTCCCGGTGCGAGAAATCGGCAAACTTCAGCGCGGCTGCCACGCGTCGGGGCGCGTGGTCAGCTTGCGGACGTGCGCCGGCATCCGCCCGCTGATGAGCTCGGCCAGATTCACCTCGTCGACCACTTCGCGTACGGCGGCTCGGACCGCGACCCAGAGATTGGGCAGGTTTTCCGCCGCGCCGGTGTAGCGGGTCTCTTCAGGACGGAGGCCGCGCACCCCGGCCAGCGGGCCGTCGACCGCACGCAGGATCTGGCCGATCGTCACGTCCCGCGGGGACTGTGACAATGTGTAGCCGCCCTCGGCGCCGCGCTGAGCCCGGACGACACCGGCCCGGCGCAGATCGGCGAGCACCGCCTCGAGGAACTTGCGGGGCATTTCCTGGTCTTGAGCGATGGCTTGGGCGGACATCAGTGCCGGGTAGGCCCTCGCCAGACTGAGCGCGGCCCGGACCGCGTAGTCACCGCGCGCGGAGATCTGCACCCATTCATCATGCCCTCTCGGCGCCACCGAGTCGCACATACCCCATGGTTTTGTGGGAATTACCCTCAGTCAGACGATCGTCGCTGGGCCGGGATCGCGGCGTGCGGCTCGGCCGTGACCTGGGAACGGAAGTGGCCCGGGCTCATACCGACCTCGCGGTGGAAGAAGCGACCGAAGTTCGTGGGCTCGGGAAACCCCAGGTGGCGACCCACCTCGGCCACCGAGAGCGGGGTGCACGCGAGCAGCCGGCGAGCCTCCAGCGCGACGCGGTCGTCGACCACCTGCTTGGCGGTGCGGCCGGTCACGGCCAGGCAGGCCCGGGTCAGCGTACGCACGGAGCAGCCGAGTTCCTCGGCGTAGTCCTCGACCCGGCGGCTGTGCGGGTGGCCGGCTTCGAGCAGCCCACGGAACCGGGTGTACGTACGGCTCTCGGCACCCGACGCGTCGGCCGCCGCCAGCAGAGCGATCCGCAGCAGCAGCACCCGCAGCTGGTGGCGCAGCAGGTCGGCCGCGATCGGCCCCGGCGGGTGCCGCTCGCAGTCGACGGCGAGCTGGGCGAACTCGTTGATCACCGCATCCTCGTCCTCGCCGCGCAGCTGCCAGCGGCTGTGCAGATGCGCCTCGTCGCCGGCCAGCCGCTCCTCGAAGGTGACGACCGAGGCGGTCAGCCCGTTGCGGCCGACCCGCAACGCCTGGCCGGGACGGATCCAGAGCAGGGTGCCGGGCCGGCACGAATGCCCGAAGAAGTCGACCTCGACCGTGCCGTGACCGGCCGTGGCCAGCAGCAGGACGTGGAAGGGAAGCCGGCTCGGCGGCTGGGCCGAGGTAGCGTCCAGAGCGCAGGTGCCGACGCCCGCCCAGCCGGGCGGGCGGAACGTCGTCGTCGCGGCCTCGAGCCGCGGAGCAGCAATGGACATCGCGCCGACGGTAACTGGCTCTGACCAGCGATGCACCCGTTGAAAACGCAGCTTGAGCGAATGGACGCCGCTCCGCGTGAATTCTGGGAGCCAATGTCCGGTTTTGAGATTTAAGTTCCGTATACGGAAAAGCGACCCGTACGGACCGGCAGTGTCCGTGCGAGTCGCCCCCGTCGCTTTCCTTCGCTATCGGCCGGCCAGCAATCGATTCACCGCCGCATCGACGTCCAGGTGTTCGGATTCCCGGCCCCGCGGCACCACCACATAGGTGCGACGGAGGAATCGGACAAGAACGCTGCGAGGCACCTCGAACAGCGCATTGCCGTCCGGAGACGACAAAGCAAGAGCAACGAAGTCGCCCCGCGGCGTGGCCCACGGCCACACCCGGACGTCTCCGATACCCGCGGGCTCATCGAGCCCGGTCACGAGCAGCTCCCGCGCAAAGGACCAGCTCACGGCTTCCCCACCGGCTGATTCTGCGTGGAACAACACGTGTACCGCATAAGGGTCGGCTGGGTCGTAACGCAGGCTGGCACGCACGGGCAGTGCCGTGGCATCAGGCGCTACGAGCCGCAGTGAGGTCTCGACCTCGACGGTCGTTGGACGAATGGTACTCATGGACGAACTCCCCCCGGCACCGCTGCGAGGCTGGTGAACCCCGCGTTTCCCATACTCAGGTGATCCCTGTCGTTACGCTCCGCCATACGCTGATCTCACCCAGTAGTGGGAAGACGGTTCCGAAAACCCTTTCGCACAAGACGTAAAGCGATATCTTGTACTGTTCTGCCCCAAGTACTCGGTTCCGCCCGGCGTCGGGTGGTCCAGCAGTTGACTTACTCCGGTAACGTCCATTCCTCCCGGGTAGTGACGGGGCTCCGGGACACTGGGGGATGAAATGACTGCGAAACCCGACCAAGAACAAGCTCGTCCGGGTGTGCTGGACAAGATCCGAGCCAACCCGACGGGCAAGCTCGCCCTGAAGATCTCGATCGCCACCCTCGGCGCCATCGTCGTCGCCGTCGGCATCGTGCTGATCCCGTTCCCCGGCCCCGGCTGGGCCATCGTGATCGCCGGCCTCGCCATCTGGGCCATCGAGTTCGCCTGGGCCCGGCACCTGCTCGAGTTCACGAAGAAACACGTACTGTCCTGGACCCACTGGATCGCCCGCCAGTCCTGGCCGGTCAAAGGCCTGGTCGGCCTTGTCGGCTTCGTGTTCGTGAGCGCGATCGTCTACATCTCGGTCCGCCTCAGCCTCGGCATCGACCTGATCGACAAGGCGCGCGAGTACCTCGCGTGACCCCTGCTCGCGGATTCCGGAGCCGGTCTAGTACAGTCTGAGTTCGTTGAGGGCGATTAGCTCAGCGGGAGAGCGCTCCGTTCACACCGGAGAGGTCACTGGTTCGATCCCAGTATCGCCCACGAGTCGGGGGCGGAACTCTGTCTGCGGAACGCGCAGACCGGGCCGCCTCGTTCCTTATGCGCGCGACTTCGTCGCGCGCGAGCGGGGGCTTCGCCACCCGCACCCCCTCTGCCGTACCCGCCCCAGAGCACGGCTGGGCTGGAAGTGGCTTCGCCACCCGCACCCCCTCTGCCTTACCCGCCCCAGAGCACGGCTGGGCTGGAAGTGGCTTCGCCACCCGCACCCCCTCTGCCGTACCCGCCCCAGAGCGCGGCTGAGCTGCAAGCGGCTTCGCCACCCGCACCCCCTCTGCCGTACCCGCCCCAGAGCACGGCTGAGCTGGAAGTGGCTTCGCCACCCGCACCCCCTCTGCCTTACCCGCCCCAGAGCACGGCTGAGCTGGAAGTGGCTTCGCCACGCACCCCTCTGCCGTGCCCGCCCCAGAGCGCGGCTGAGCCGTGTTGTTCGAGTACAGGCTGGGCGTTCTGTGTTCCGTGTAGGTCGCTGATCGCGAACGAGAAGTTCGTGCTCGCCCCGGTCCCTTCTGTCCGCGTTCGCGGCCCTGGCCGGCCCGCTCAGAGGGGTCTACTACGACCGCAAACGGGCTGACGGCAAGAAACACAACGCCGCCCTCATCGTGAGCGTGACGTCTGCGGGCGGCGCGGAACCTGCACACCGCCTACAACCACACACAGCCGGCGTGAAGGCCACCGCCGGAAGCTGTTCCTCCCTAGCCAAACGGGAGGCAGCACATGGAACCCCGTCTCGACTCCTGGACGTGAGAACCATTAGTAACCCACCTCTCCCGGACGGCGTCGCGTGGACGGCCGTCCTGGTCGCCGCCCAGCGGGCCGCCGAGTCGCTGTCCGCCGCACCCGCCTTCCGGGACCCGCTGGCCGAGGCGACCGTCGTCCACCTCGGACTCGCCCAACCCGGGGAGACACCCCGCCTCCACGAGATGCCCCGCGAGATGGCCGGTCTGACTCGCATGATGGGCGACGCTGTCACCCTGCGGACCCTGCATCACGACCGGCTGCTGACCGACCTGCCCGTCGAACAGATCGTGCTGTTGGGCGCGGGGCTGGACGGTCGTGCGTACCGGCTGCCCTGGGCGGGGCGGCGCGTCTTCGAGTTGGACCGGCCCGCCGTCCTGGCGCTGAAGGAGGACGTGGCCCGCGTCGCGGGCCTGGAGCCGATGGCCGAGCGTACGCCGGTTGCGATCGACCTGGCCGACGATTGGCCGGGCGCCTTGACCACCGCGGGTTTCGACCCGGCCCGGCCGACCGGCTGGCTGGCCGAAGGGCTCACGATCTACCTGAACCGCGCCGAGCTCGACCTGATGCTGAGGCGGATCGGTGAACTCTCCGCGCCGGGCAGCCACCTCGGCATCGAGGTGGCCACGTCGCTGCGGGCGGGTCTCCACGATGAGGAAATCGCCAATGACGGCGTCGACCGCGTGCTCAGCCTGTTCAGCAGCGGACCGCCGATCCCTCCGCACGACTGGCTGGCCGGTCACGGATGGCGCCTCGCGGTGCATACCCTCACCGAGCTCGCCGACCAGCACGGGCGGCAGGTCCCCCGGTGGTTCGACCCGTCCCGCGGTGGAGCGACCGTCTGGTACTTCGACTGTGCCCGCTGACTGCGGTCAGGGGTTCCGGCGGCATCAGGAGGAGGAGCAATGGATCGCTTGACGGATGAGCACCTCGTCCGGGACCTTGCCGACCGGGTGGAGGTAGAGGCCGTGGCCAACCGGTACGCGCTGACGCTGGACAGGCGCGACTGGGCCGCGATCGGCCAGTTGTTCACCGACGACGCCCGCATCGAGGTCGCAGACGTCGGGACCGGCGAGGGACCGGACGGCATCACCGAGCTCATCCGCACCATTCTCCAGCCGCTGGACGCCAGCCAGCACGTCAACGGCAACCATCTGGTCGCCGTGCACGGTGATCACGCGACACACTCCAGCTACACGATCGCCCAGCATCTGCGGCACGGCCTACCAGATGGGGACCTGTGCATGATCGGCGCCCGTTACGAGGACCGGCTGCTCCGCACCCCGGATGGCTGGCGGTTCACGAACAGGCACGTCACGGTCTTGTGGATGCAGGGCAACCCATCGGTTGTCGGCAGAAGTTAGTGGTCACCTGTTCCCGCACCCCGTAGCAGTCGGCACCCGTGTACAGGTTCATCAGGGAGGTACCGTGATGATGCAGAAGCCCGACGACACGAGGCCGCGGTCACCCGCCGCCGGTCCGGTGTCCGCCCCGGGCGGGTGGCCCGTCGTCGGGCACGCCCCCGCCTTGCTGACCCGGCGCCTGGAGTTCCTGTCCTCCCTCGCGGCGGTCGGCGAGGTGGTGCGGATCCGGCTCGGGCCGGTACCCGCCTATGTGGTCACCCACCCGGCACTCGTCCGTCGGCTGCTCGTGCCGGGAGACCAGCACTACGACCGCGGGCTGCTGATGGAGAAGTCGAGCACCTGGTTCGGCGACTCACTTCTCACCTCGTACGGCGAGTCCCACCGACGCCAGCGCAGGGCGCTGCGATCCGCCTTCACCGGCGAGCACCTCGCCGCGCACGTCAGGCGTGTTCGGGACGAGACGCAGAAAGTGGTCGGCTCGTGGACGCCGGGCCGAGCGTTCGCCCTCGACGAGCACATGAACGACCTCGCGTTGACCAGCGTGGCCCGGAGCCTGTTCTCCACCGGTCTCACCACCGAGAAGCTCGCGAGCATCCGGCACCACATGCCGGTGCTGTTCCGGGGCGTCCTCGCCCGGACGGCGATGCCGAACGGATGGGACCGGCTGCCCACGCCCGGGAACCTTCGCTTCCGCACCTCCATGCGAGCCATGGACGCCCTGGTGAACGACGTCATCACTGCCCGGCGCGCGGAACATCCGGACCCCGAGGCCCCCGGTGACGTGCTCACCTCGCTCCTGGCGGTCCGGGACGACAACGGTGCGGCGCTGTCGGTCCGGGCCGTCCGCGACCAGGTGATGACCCTGCTCGTGGCCGGCAGTGAGACCACCGGCGCCGTGCTGACCTGGGCCCTGTACGAGATTTTCCGCCATCCGCCGATCGAGGACGCCGTACGCCGCGAACTCGACGAGGTGCTCGGGAACCGGGACCTCACCCTCGAGCGCCTGTCGTCGCTGACCTACCTCGAGAAGGTGATCAGCGAGACCGTTCGCCGCTACCCCGTTCCCTTCATCATGCGCCGGACGCTCCGACCGGTCCGGCTCGGCGAGGTCGACCTGCCGGCACACGCCGAGATCGTCTTCAGCCCGTACATCCTGCACCACGACCGCCGCTGGTTCCCCCAGCCGCGGCAGTTCGACCCCGATCGCTGGTCGCCCGACCGGTCGGACCCGCCCGCCAAGGACGCGTACATCCCGTTCGGGGCGGGAGTGCACGTCTGCATCGGCCGGAGGATGGCACTGGCCGCGATCGCCACCAGCCTCGCCGTGATCTGCTCGACGCAGCGGCTGGAACCGGCGGCGGACCGGCCGATCCGCGAGGTGGCGACGGGGACCGTACATCCGGACCGGATGCCGATGATCCCCCGGCCCGTGTCGCCGACCGGCGTGGGGAGGGCAACACGGTGACCAGTGGTCTGCCCCGTCTGAAGCTGGCCTTCGACAACGGTCGGTATCCGTCGGAGAAGCTCGTCCGCGCCCGTGCACGGGCGATCCATGACCGGCTCGAAGCCCACCAACTGGGAAGCTTCGTACCTGACGAGGACATCATGGTGGACCTGATCTGCCGGATCTCGTCCGTGGCCGATGCCGACACCATCGCTCCGATCGCCGACTGGGTGCTGTGGATCTTCCCACTGGACGACCTCTTCGAGCAGGTCTTCGCCACCCGGCAGGTTGCGGATCTGGCTTCCGTCGAATCGCCCGCCTTCGCCGACCGGAGGCTGGCGGACGCGATGCCCCAGATCGTCGTCTCCGGGGTGCGGGATTGGTACGACGACGTCGTACGGCGCATGAGCCGCCATTGGGTCGACCTGTTCCGCCAGGATCTCGACAGCTTCGTGCTCCACGCCGTCCGGCACGCGGGATCGGCGACGACCGCCCCGCCGCCCACGATCGAGGAATTCGTGCGCCTGCGACGGGAGGAAGGGGCGGCCAAGCCCACCATCGATCTCATCGAAGTCGCCGCACGTGCCGACCTGCCGGGCGAATTCCGCGCCGCGCGGCCGTGGCAGGAGCTCCGGGACATCTGCGCGGACGTGCTCACGTGGACGAACGACCTCTACTCCTACCGCAAGGAGCGTAGCGAGGGCAGGCACTTCAACCTCGTCGAGGTGCTCTCCCAGCGCATGGATCTACCGGAGGAGGAGGCCCGGGCGCGCGTGGTCGCCATGACCGACGACAAGGTTCAGGAGTTCATCGCCAAGGCGGCCGCGTTGCGTCGCGGTCGTGCGCTCGCGCGCCTCCCGGAAGACGTACGAGCGGGCGTGCTCCGGTGCATCACGGGGATGGAGAACTGGATGCAGGGCCAGTACGAGTGGTTCACGATCACCCGGCCGGCTCGATACCAGGTCTCGGCCATGACGGATGGCCACGATGGCTGACGCCGCGATGCCGGGTGCGCTGCCCGTGCTCGGCCACCTTCCGTGGCTGCGGTGGCGACCGCTGGAATTCGTGGAGCGGCAACGAGCCCTGGGTGCAGTGACCAGCTTCACGCTGCGCCGCCACCCGGCGTACCTCGTCAATGATCCGGACCTGGTGTGGCGGCTGCTCACCGAACTCTCCGGCGAGGTCGGACGTGGCCGCAACGGTGACAAGACCCGCGCCCTGACCGGAAACGGCCTGGGAAGCTCGGACGGCGATTTCCACCGGCAGCAACGGCGACTGATCCAGCCGGTGTTCCACCGTGAGCGGGTCGAGTCCTACGTTCCGGCTGTGCGGGAGGCGGCGGAGCAGCAGGCGTCTCGATGGACCGAGGGCGAGCCGGTCGACCTCGTCCGGCAGATGCTGGCCGTCGCCGCCACCGGCGTGCTCGCGAGCCTGTTCGGCGTACGGTCACCCGAGGCCATGGCACATGAGGTGGCTGCCGCGCTGCCCACCTGCCTGGACATCGCCTCCCGGCGCGCCTTCGCCTCGACGAGGCTTCCGAGTACGAGCGGCCGGCGGTACGCCGCCGCGCTCGGCCGCCTGCACGCTGTCGCCGACGCGCTCGGCCGGCGTGTTCCCGGCGGACCCGCCGAGGCACCTTCCTTCTTCCTGAGCCGGCTCTGGGAGGCCCAGGACCTAGGCCTGCCGGGGCTGGACGATCAGCAGGTCCACGACGAGATCATGACGATGCTGGTCGCCGGGGTCGAGACGGTGGCGACCACGGTGTGCTGGACGTTCTACCTGTTGGGCCGCCATCCGGACATCGCCGTGCGCGTGGAGGACGAGATCAGGCAGGCGGCGGGTGACCTCACCGAACTGAGCCATCTGCGCAGGGTCGTGCGGGAGTCTCTGCGGCTGTTCCCGCCGGTGTGGCTGGTGCGGCGACGGGCAGCCGCACCCCTGCGCCTGGGCGGCCAGAAGGTAGGCGCCGGCGCGTCCGTGTACTTCAGCCCGTACGGCCTGCACCGGGATCCCCGCTGGTACACCGATCCCGAGCGATTCGACCCCGACCGGTGGCTTCCCGGCCGGCAGCGAGGTCTGCCGCGGGGCGCCTACGTGCCGTTCGGCGCGGGCGTGCACCGGTGTGTAGGTGAGGCCTTCGGCGTGAGTGAGGTCACGACGATCCTGGCGAGCATCGGCGCGCGCTGGCGAATCGTGCCTGCTTCGGCCCGTGTCCGGCCGAAGGCCGTCGTCACGCTGCGACCGGATCGGATGCCGGTCACCGTCCACCGCCGTCCATAAGCTGATCGATTCGAACGGGTGAGGCCAGTCATGCGACCCTTGCAGCACCACGGCGATTCGTGGCATTCCTCCGCGTTTCCTGAGTCGCTGGAGAGGGCGAAAGCTCGGCTGACCGAGTACGTCACCACGCACGTCGACTCCGACGGCGCCGTACGGGCGCCTTGCCGCGGCCGGCCGTTGGAAACGGCTCTCCTGGCCAGCCTCCTGCAGCGCATCGGGCAGCCGGCGACCAGGCAAATCGGCTACCTGCGAAACCTTCCCGCGGACTCCGATCCGTTCGATCTGGCCATCGCCCGGACCGCCCTGCTTGAAGGCGGGGAACTCACCGATGACCTTCGCTCCCGCATCCTCGAGCGCTCCCCCACCTTCACCGGACCGCGCAAACGCGCGCTGATCGACGGCATGTTCGCCGCCCTCGGTGGATCCGCCGAGGACCGTCCCCGCGCAGACCCGGACCTCCTGCACCGCAACGGTCTGCATTCCTGGGCTCAGGTACAGGTGACCGCGTTGAAGAGCCTGCTCACGGAGTCGTTCGACGACGAGGACGCCCACGTTCTGCTGGCCACCCAACGGCTCCCCGAGGTGTGGGAGGGCAACCTGCTCATCCACCTCTTCAGCCTGCACGCGCTGCAGCGACTCCCCGGTACGGAAACGGCCGTCGCGGACGGAGTCCGCAAAGCTCTCCGGCACGTGCGATCCGACGGCAGTGCTCCGTTCGTCACGGACACCGACACGTGGTGCACGGTGACCGCCGGTGTCGCCCTCGCCGCCGCCGGCGCCCCCGAGCCGGTGCTGAACCGGGTCGCCGACCGCCTGGTGCGCTGCCAGCAACCCGGCGGCGGATGGTCGTACACGGATGTCGCCCTGCAGACCGACGTGGACGACACCTCCGTCGCCGTGCAGGTGCTGCGTACCCACGGGACCCGGTCCGCCGCGCGGGCGGCCGACCGCGGACTGGCCTCGTTGTCCGCGGTTCGCCATCCGCATGGTGGCTTCCCCACGTACGTCCGTGGTTCGGCACCCGAAGCGTGTATGACGGCCGCCGCGCTCGACGCGTTCACGTTCGACATTCCGCGGCACCGGGACATTCTCGTCGACGGGTTGCGGTTCCTCGCGGATGAACAGCTCGAGGACGGCACCTTCCCACCGGACTGGAGCAGCAGTCAGCTCCACACCGTTTCCCGCACGGTATTGACGGCTTCGCGGATTCCGAGCCGGTTCCCCGGCCCCGCCAAGACCGTCGCGCAGCGGGCATTGCGCTTCGTGCGGGGGAGCCAGAACACCGACGGCGGATGGGGACAGAGGGCCGGAGGGCCCAGCGACCCGATCAGCACCTCCTACGCCGTCATGGCCCTCTGCGCACAGGAAGACCCGCGACCAGCGGCCGAAGGAGTCCGGTTTCTGCTGCGACACCAACGAGAGGACGGCAGCGTCCCGTCGGTCAGCGACTCGATCGGCCCGCGACCCTTCCTTTTCCACGTACCGCTGCTGGCGGACATCTTCGCGCTCATGGCCCTCGGTCATGTGAGTAGCCGGATCAGAGCGCACACAGCGAATGCGCGTCCCGTACCCGCGGGTCACGGCGGTGGGCGAACTGCCGGGGCCTGCTGATCGCCGGCTCGGCACAACCCGGACGGATCACGCCGGCCGAGGGCGGCGTCAGTCTCCGGCACCCATCGCCACGCTGCGCCACCTGGGCCGCATGGTGGCGGCCGAATGCGTGACAGTGCTGCGGCTCGACGTACGCGACCAGTCCTCGATCGACGCTTCTTGCGCATCCCCCCGACGTGTCGGCGCCGCACTGGACGCCGCACCCGTCGCCTCAGCGGCACCTTCGCTGCCGCCCTGGGTCGTTGTTGGTAGCGTCGCCGCCGTGACCCAGGTCAGCGGTGAGGAGGCACTCTTCGACTACGGCGTTCTCGGTCCGCTCGAGGTCCGGTTCGCCGGCGCGCCGGTCTCGGTCGGCGGACCCCGCCACCGTGCGCTGCTGACCGCGCTACTGATCCGGCCGAATACGGTCGTGTCCATCGACCACCTGGTCGAAACGCTGTGGGAGGACCCGCCGTCGCGGGCCACAGAGCTGCTGTACGGCCGGGTCGCCGAGGCGCGCCGGGCGATGCGGTCAGCCGCCGGCCGGCCGGTGCCGGACCTGGAGACCCACGAGGGCGGCTATCTGCTGCGGATCGCGGACGGCGCGCTGGACGCGCAGCGCTTCGAGCGGCTGGTCGAGGCCGGATCGCGGGCGGCGCAGGCCGGCGATCACCGCCGGGCGGCCGGACTGCAGGGCGAGGCCCTCGCCCTGTGGCGCGGACCGGCGCTGGCCGACGTGGCCGACCTGCCCGGCGCCGAGGCCGAGATCGCCCGGCTCGGGGAACTGCGGATGCGCGCGGTGCAGGCGCGTATCGACGCCGACCTGGCCGAGGGCCGACACCACGAGCTGATCGCCGAACTGGTCGCGCTGGTCGCCGAGCATCCGCTCGACGAGCGGCTGTGGGGTCAGCTGATGCTCGCCCGGCACCGGTCCGGCCGGCTCGGCGAGGCCCTGGCCACGTTCGATGCCGCGCGCCGCGAACTGGTGGTGCGGCTCGGCACCGAACCCGGGGAGCATCTGCGAGGGTTGCACCGGCAGTTGCTGCGCCCGGACCTGGAGTCGAGCCCGGATGTACCGGTACCGGTCGCGGTCCTGCCCCGGCCGCTGACCACCTTCGTCGGCCGCGACAGCGAGGTCGCGACCGTCCGACGCCTGCTTCGGACGCATCGGCTGGTGACCGTGACGGGCGTGGGCGGGGCCGGCAAGAGCCGGCTCGCCCTGGAGGCGGGTGCCGGTCGTGCCGCATGGCTGGTCGAACTCGCCGCGCTGACGCAGCCGGACCTGCTGCCGGACGCGGTGGCTGACGCGCTAGGTCTGCCGCCGCACAGCGCCCGGTCCCGGATGGACTCCATCGTCGAACACCTGCGCGGCGTCGATGGCCTGCTGATCCTGGACAACTGCGAGCACCTGCTGGACTCCGTCGCCGGGCTGGCCGAGCGAATGCTGGCACGGTGCCCCGGGCTGCGGATTCTGGCCACCAGCCGGGAACGGCTCGGCGTCACCGGCGAGACCCTGCTCCCGCTGCTCGGCCTAGTAGTGCTCCGTCATGATCTAGAAACCGTTTCGCGGTTGGGTCGTTGGTTCGAGCATGGTGGATGTGCA
>NZ_JAMQOL010000083.1:0-40834 GCF_023717965.1 Paractinoplanes hotanensis
GGCCGGCACCAAACGGTCCTAAACCCCGCCCGATAAAGATCCAACCAACGTGTTATTTCTCGGCGAGCCCTTAGTCGTGGAGCACGGCAACCACCACCACAGCCAGACGTGCCGCCGCCAGCCGCCGAGCACGGCAATCACCACCACAGCCGGGCGTGTCGCCGTAGAAAAGATCTCGAAGGATTTAGGGGCCTGAGATCAAGCAACGTCCTCCCTGGTGGGATGAGCGGGCTTGGTGTCCCAGTACCCATCGAGGAGGACGTTCGTGGTTCAGCGTAGCGGGTTGACCCGGGGCGATCGCCGCCGGAATGACCGGATCGAGGCGTTGCGTCGGGTGGTGACGCCGGATCGGGCGATCCTGGCGATCGATTTGGGTGAGGACAAGCAAGTCGCCGCGTTGATGGATCACGACGGGCGGGTCCTTGGACGGCGCACGGTCACGGTGAAGGCGTTCGCGTTGGGTCAGTCGTCGAGCAGGCCCAGGCGGCGGGCCACGGCGGCGGCCTCGCCACGGTTGGTGACTTCGAGCTTGGCGATGATGCGGGAGACGTGGACGCTCGCGGTCTTGGGTGAGATGTAGAGGTCGGCGGCTATGCGGCTGTTGGTGTGGCCCTCGGCGACCAGGCGCAGCACCTCGCGTTCGCGAGTGGTCAGCAGGTCGTCGCGCACAGCGGCCGGGGTCGACGGGCGGATGCCGAGGCGGCGCGACAAGATGTCGGCCGCCTCGACCAGCGGGGTCGCGCCCAGCGCCGAGGCCACCGCGACAGCCTCAGCGATCGACTCGGCTGGGTCGAAGCGATAAGCGACCTCAGGACGAGACGCGGCCTCGGAACGAGACGCGGCCTCGGAACGAGACGCGGCCTCGGAGCCAGAAACGGCCTCGGAGCGAGAAACAGCATCGGAGCGGGAGGCGGCCTCGCGGGCGGCGGCGTCGGAGCGGTGGGTTGAGCGGGCTGCAGCCTGGGCCTCGGCCAGGTCGAGGAGGGCTCGGGCCAGTTCGTGGCGATGGCCGTCGTCGCGCCAGGCCTGGACGGCCTCGTGCCAGCGGGGTTCGCCGCCCTCAAGCAGGGCCCGGACCTCGGCGGCGAAGGCGACCTCGGCCGGGTAGCGGATCGGGAGGCGGGTGGCGGCCTCGGCTACCTGGGCGGCCAGGGCGGCGTCTGTGGCGCGGGTGGCGGCTCGGGCGGCGTGGGACAGGATCGACCAGCAGTAGCGCGGCAGGACCGTCAGCGACGGGTCGGCCAGGGCGGAACGGGCGGCCTCGACGGCGGCGGCCGGGTCGGGGTCGTCGAGGGCGGCCAGCAGCCTCAGGTCGAGCGTGGCCAGACGGCCCTCGTTGCTGAGGTAGGGTCGGCCCAGGAAGGCCAGCGACCGGTTGACCAGGGCTTGTGCGCCCTCGCGGCCGCGGGCCAGGCGGATGCGGGCGCGCAGGCGCAGCCAGGGCAGGGCCAGCGTCTCGGGCGGGTCGAGCCGGGCCGCTTCGGCCAGGCGGGCGTCGGCCTCGTCCCAGCGGCCCAGGGCGATCAGCGCCTCGGCGTGGTTGGCCAGCAGGAAGACGCCCGTGGTGCGGCTGACGCCGACCCGGCCCGCGCCGGGCAGGCCGTCGGCGGCGGCTGCGGCCGATTCCTCGTAGCGGCCCAGCTCGAACAGCGTGTCGGAGACGTTGATCAGGCCGCTGGTGAAGGCGGGCAGGTCGCCGGCGGCGCGGGCTCGTTCGACCGCGTCGCGCATGACCGGTAGCACCTCGCCCGCGGGCACCCGGCCCGAGCAGGTCGAGCCGAACGCCACCTCGGCCGTCACCAGGGCGGCGAGGTCGCCCTGGTCGGAGGCGTCGGCCATCGCGACGCGGGCGACCTCGGCCGCGCGGTCGGGGTCGAGGCCGGCCAGCTGGTGGGCCACGTCGGCCAGCAGGCGCACCCTGGTGGAGCCGCGCGGGGCCTTGCTGAGCAGGCGGAACGCCTCTTCGCACTCGGCCCGGCCGTCGGACTTGCCGGCCGTGCGCAGCAGTTTGGCCCGGCGCACGAGCAGGCGGCCGGCCCGCAGTGGTTCGGCCTCGGCGTCGAGGTCGGCCAGGGCGGCGCGGGTGAGGGTGAGCGCCCGCATGTGCTCGCCGGAGTCGATCGCGGCCAAGGCGGACTCTTCGAGCAGGTCCAGGTGGTCGAGGCCGAGCAGGGTCTGGGCGTCGGGCACGTCTTCCCACAGCTGGAGAACCCGGTCGAGCAGGCGCGCCTGTTCCCCGTACGCGAAACGCTGTTTGGCCTCGTCGGCGGCGATCTTGGCAGTGATGAGCGCGCGCGGATGGTCGCGGGCCGCGTGCCAGTGATGGGCGGTCTCGGCGGCGGCCCGGCCCATGGGGACCAGGTGAGGCTCGGCCTCGACGGCGCGGGCGTAGCGGGCGTGCAGCCGGGCGTGCTCGCCGGGCAGCAGGTCGTCGTGCACGGCCTCGCGCACCAGGGCGTGGCGGAACTCGAAGCCGCCCTCGGCGTCGACGACCGCGACGAGCTGGGCGGCCACGATGACGCGCAGCGCCGATTCGAGGGCCGCGTCGTCGAGCCCGGCCACCCGGGCCAGCAGTTCGTGGCCGAACCGGGTGCCGCCCACGGCGGCCACCCGCAGCACCTGCTGGGCCGGCTCGGGCAGCTGGTCGACCCGGGAGAGCAGCAGGTCACGCAGGCTGGCGGGGATCTCGTTGAGGCCCGAGCCGGCGAACTGCTCGATGAAGAACGGGTTGCCCTGGGCGCGCTCGTTGATCGCGTCGACCACGCGCGCGTCGGGCTCGGCGCCGAGCAGATGGGTGAGCATCTCGGCGGTGCCCTCGCGGTCGAGCCGGTCGAGTTCGAGGCGCAGCACGCCGCGCACGCGGTCGAGCTCGGCCAGGAACGCGCGCAGCGGATGACCGCGGTGCAGTTCGTCGGTGCGGTAGGTGGTGATCAGCAGCAGCTGGGGCAGGCGGGCCGCCCGCACCAGGAAGGCGATCAGATCGCGGGTGGAACGGTCGGCCCAGTGCAGGTCTTCGAGCACCAGGACCAGCGGGCCCCGCCCGAGCAGCGCGGCGACCGCCTCGAAGAGCAGGCCGCGGCGGGCGTCGCCCTCGAGCGGCGGCGGACCCAGCTCGGGCAGCAGACGGGCCAGTTCGCGCTCGTGACCGTCGAGCGCGCCGACGCCCTCGGCCCGCACCAGCTCGCGCAGCGCGCCCGCGAACGGGGCGAAGGGCAGACCCTCTTCGCCCAGCTCGAGGCACTGGCCGGACAGCACCCGCACGGGCTCGCCGGCCAGGCCGCGGGCGAATTCCTCGACCAGGCGGGTCTTGCCCACGCCGGCCTCGCCGCCGACCAGCACAGTCGACGGCTCGGCGTGGCGGGCCCGTTTCAGCGCATCGCGCAGAACAGCGAGGTCGGCCCCCCGGCCGACGAGCACCTCGCTGTGCGCATGCACCGTCATGAGGTCGAGCATGCCATGGGGGTGCGACAGATTTTCCGCCGCGGAAACCGGCCCGGGCCCCCCGGACAACACGGCCGTCATGCGGCCACGACGGCCCTGGCCGGCTGCTCGGCCCGCCTGCGGGGCCACCGCCCGAAGCGGCGGGACCGGCCGACGCCGGCCTCCCGCACGCGGCGGGCGTCGGTCGCGCGGCGGCTCAGCTCACCGGCGCGCTGGTGGTGCAGGTCGAGCATGGTCTGAGGGTCGTTGTACGGGAACATCCCGGTGTCCTTCCGTCGGAGTTCTTCTGGAAGGAACTCTTCGCCGGAAGGCACCCGCCGGGCATGGGGAACCTGCCTCATATTGGCGGCCCGTGCCTCCTTACCCATGGGGAGGACCACCGGTGCGTGGGTAAGGACCCGCCCCACTACACTTTCGAGTTATGGCAAAAGAGCAGGAGAAGGTGTCGTTCGGCACGCGCCTGAAGCAGATCGGTCAGGTGTTCTCGTTCACCGCGAAGCAGGACAAGTGGTTCGTCCCACTGCTCCTCGCGGCCGTGCTGATCCCGCTCGCCCTGACTGTCGTCCTGGTGATCCTGTTCGGCTGGATCTACCTGCCGATCGGCATCATGGTCACCCTGCTGGCCGCGGTCATCGTGCTCAACCTGCGCTCCAACGCCGCGATGATGAACGCGGCCGAGGGCCAGCCCGGCGCCGCCGCCTCCCTGATCGAGAACATGCGCGGCGACTGGCGGGTCCGCCCCGCGGCCGCCTCGACGACCCAGTTCGACATGGTGCACGTGGTGATCGGCCGCCCCGGCGTGATCCTGCTGGCCGAGGGCAACCCGCAGCGCGTCCGCGGCCTGCTGGGGCAAGAGAAGCGCCGCCTGTCCAAGGTCATCGGCAACGCGCCGCTCTACGACTACGTGATCGGCTCCGACGAGGGCCAGCTCCCGGTCAGGAAGCTGCGCACGACGATGATGCGGCTGCCGCGCAACCTCACCGGCAAGGACGTCAACGCGCTCGACAAGCGCCTCGGCGCCCTGATGGCCCGCCCGCAGATGCCCAAGGGCGCCATCCCCAAGAACATGCGCCCCAGCAAGGGCGCGTTCCGCCAGCAACGCCCCCGCTGAGCACGACCCAAATTCAAGGTCAACTTCTTTCCCGAGTACGGGCATCGGCCTGGCGGTCGAGGCCGACATCCCGCCGTACGCGGCCCCGGGCGCGACCGCTTCGGACAGCGCTTACCGCCTCGGACGGCACCTAGCCGGCATGCCTGGAACGGGTTGACCGCTCGGGACGAGCGCATCCACGCGTCGTACGAAAAACGCAGTTGGATTTTCGCTAGCGCTGGACCATGACCGAGCGGGCCGCGCGGTCGTGCAGGCCCCGGCCGTCGCCGTCGTTGATCACCGCGGGGATGACGACGGCCAGCAGCAGGGCCCGGAGGATCGCGCGGGGCAGGCCGATCGCGCCGCCGTCCACGATGGAGACGCAGCGGATGCGGGCCAGCGCCATGCCGAGAGTCTGCCCGAACAGGCCCACGAAGAACGCGTGCACCAGCACGAAGATGCCCAGCTGGGGCCAGGGATTGGCTCGCAGGTCGTCGACGATCACGGCGGCCACCACGGTGGCGAGCGCCCAGTCGATCAGCAGGGCGCCGAACCGGCGGCCGAACGAGGCGTGGGTCACGCCGGACAGATCGAGCGCGCCCCGCGTGCCGGGCGGGGTCTTGCCTGCCGAAACCATGCAACCAGCGTAACCGCGGCCGTTTTCGCGATAGCCTCGCTGGGGTCGGCCTGACCGTCGGCGGAGACCCACAGACTCCGTAACATGACGGAAACAATAGGGATACGCCCGGGCAACTCCCGCCCCATAGCGTCGCGACCAGCCCAGCCATGCGGCGGAAGAACGCCGCCCCGGTATCGAAATCCTGTACCAGGAGGACGTGTTGTTCGCCAACCCCGAGGAATTGCTGCGATACCTCAAGGACGAGGACGTCAAGTTCGTCGACGTACGGTTCTGTGACCTGCCCGGTGTGATGCAGCACTTCAACATGCCGGTCGAGTCGTTCGACGACAGCGTGGTAACCGACGGCCTCGCCTTCGACGGATCCTCGATCCGCGGGTTCCAGGCCATCCACGAGTCCGACATG
This sequence comes from Paractinoplanes hotanensis, assembly GCF_023717965.1. Taxonomy (NCBI): domain Bacteria; kingdom Bacillati; phylum Actinomycetota; class Actinomycetes; order Micromonosporales; family Micromonosporaceae; genus Paractinoplanes; species Paractinoplanes hotanensis. Next base: position 5,575 of record NZ_JAMQOL010000083.1, read on the forward strand.
ATGCTGCTGCCGGACGTCACCACCGCCTTCGTCGACCCGTTCCGGATCCAGAAGACGCTGGCGCTCAACTTCTTCATCCACGACCCGTTCACCCGCGAGGCCTACTCGCGTGACCCGCGGAACGTGGCCAAGAAGGCGGAGACCTACCTGGCCTCCAGCGGCATCGCCGACACCGCGTTCTTCGGCGCCGAAGCCGAGTTCTACATCTTCGACTCGATCCGCCACTCCACCAGTGCCAACGAGGCGTACTACCACATCGACTCGATCGAGGGCGCCTGGAACTCCGGCAAGGACGAAGAGGGCGGCAACAAGGGTTACAAGACCGCCTACAAGGGCGGCTACTTCCCGGTCGCCCCGCTCGACCACTACAGCGACCTGCGCGACGCGATGGTCCGCCGTCTGATCGACGTCGGCTTCACCGTCGAGCGCTCGCACCACGAGGTCGGCACCGCCGGCCAGGCCGAGATCAACTACAAGTTCTCGACCCTCCTGCACGCCGGCGACCAGATGCAGATGTTCAAGTACATCATCAAGAACACCGCCTGGGAGCACGGCAAGACCGCCACGTTCATGCCGAAGCCGCTGTTCGGCGACAACGGCTCGGGCATGCACACCCACCAGAGTCTGTGGCTGAACGGCGAGCCGCTGTTCTACGACGAGACCGGCTACGCCGGCCTGTCCGACACGGCCCGCTGGTACATCGGCGGCCTGCTGCACCACGCGCCCAGCCTGCTGGCCTTCACCAACCCGACGGTCAACTCGTACCGTCGCCTGGTGCCCGGCTACGAGGCCCCGGTCAACCTGGTGTACTCGCAGCGCAACCGCTCGGCCTGCACCCGCATCCCGGTGACGGGCAGCAACCCGAAGGCCAAGCGCGTCGAGTTCCGCGTGCCGGACCCGTCGTCGAACCCGTACCTGGCGTTCTCGGCCCAGATGATGGCCGGCCTCGACGGCATCAAGAACAAGATCGAGCCCCCGGCCCCGATCGACAAGGACCTGTACGACCTGCCCCCGGAGGAGTGGGGCAGCGTCAAGCAGGTGCCCGGCTCCCTCGACGCGGTGCTCAACAGCCTCGAGACCGACCACGAGTTCCTCACCGCCGGTGGCGTCTTCACCGACGACCTGATCAGCACCTGGATCGACTGGAAGCGCACCAACGAGATCGACCCGGTCCGCCTCCGCCCGACCCCGCACGAGTTCGAGATGTACTACAACGTCTGATCCCGCTCAGGGACGGAACGGCGGTCACGCCCGGCTTCGGCCGGGGTGGCCGCCGTTTCGCGCGCGGGTGCTCGTTACAGGCCCATAGGCATCGACTAACGGTGATATTGCCCGCCGGCGACGATGTTTCACGCACGCACGGGGGCTCCAGGGCTTCGTACCGCTTCGGCGCGTACGCGGCCTTGCCCGATCTGACCAAGGTCGACTTTCCCGGACGCCTGGACCGGCCACCCCGACCTGTCGTACACCACCATGGACAACCAGGCGCGATCGATCAAGTTCGTTCAGCAGGACCCGCAGGAAGCGTGAGGAAGGCGTCCAGGGCGGCCGCGCCGGCGAGCATCGCGCGGCCGCGGGCCGCCAACCGCGCGTGCCAGTCGCTGAGCGCCGACTCCAGGGGCTCCACGCCGCCGGCCGTGCGCACCTGGGCGATCAGCGGGGCGATCCGTTCCAGCCGGTAGCCGCCCCGGCGGAGCTGGTGGACGAGTTGCGCGTCGCGGATGTCGGCCGGACCGTACACGCGATATCCCGTCCGTCGGTCGCGCCGCGGGTGGACCAGGTCGGCCCGCTCCCATTTGCGGAGCGTGGCCGGCCGGACGCCGAGCAGTCCGGCCAGCCGGCCGACGAACATGTCACCTCGTTCCGCCGGCATGGGAGACAGGTCGCGAAGCGCGGCTTCGACGGCCCGCAGCGTACGGCGGTCGTCGAGCAGCTGGGCGTGACTCTCGTCGATGCGCTGCAACGCCTCGGCGGGCAGGTCCTGGTTGACCGCCTGCATGATCAGCGAGGCCGTCCGGTGGCCGTGACCGGGGATCAGGGCGAGGAACGCGCGGAGCGCCTGCGCGTGACGCGGCGTGTAGGTGCGATAGCCGTACGGCGTGCGACCGGCCGCGGGAAGGATCCCGGCCTCCTCGTAGTTGCGGATCGCCTGGGTCGACAAACCATGCGCCCGCGCCAGGTCGACCGGTCGCAGCGTTTGAGGGTTCCGGGCCATACACCCTCACCGAAAGCGCCGAAGTTTCAATGGACGGTTCAACGATACTGTTCAGAGGCATGACTTCTGCTCCCGAAGATGTGATGCGCCTGCTCAAGGCCCGGCCCCGCCTGCTGGCTGTGGGCGAACCGACCCACGGCGACAACAACCTGCTCACGCTGCGCAACCTGCTGTGGAAGCATCTCGTCGAGCACGAGGGTTACCGCACGATCGCCCTGGAGAGCGACTGCCTGCGGGCCCTCACCGTCGACGACTACGTCACCACGGGCGTCGGCGACCTCGGCGATGTGGTTCGCAACGGCTTCAGCCACGAGTGGGGCCACTACCAGGGCAACCACGAGCTCGTACGGTGGATGCGCTCGTACAACGACGGCCGTCCACCCGGGGAGCAGGTCCGTTTCGCCGGTTTCGACGGCCCGTTGGAGATCACCGCCGCCGCCAGTCCACGCCCGATCCTTGCCGCTCTGGCCGAGAGCACCGGCACTCTCGCGCCGGACATGGACCGCCTGCTCGGCGACGACGAACGCTGGACCAACCCGGCCGCCATGATGGATCCGTCGCAGTCGGTGGGCCGCTCCCCCGAGGCCAAGGAACTACGTCTGTTGGCCGACGACCTGGCGGCCCGCGTGGCCATGCAGCCGCGCCCCGACGAACGCGCCCGCCTGTACGCCCGCACCGCCACCGGCCTGCTGCGCTACCACTACTGGATGGCGGATTCCTCCCCGGACCGCCTGTCCTGGCTGCTCGGCATCCGCGACTCGATGATGGCGGACAACCTGCGTGCCCTGGCCGACCGGGGCCCGACCTTCGCGTACGGCCACAACTCGCATCTGCAGCGCGGGCGAAGCAGCATGCGGATGGGCGGCCGGCCTCTTGAGTGGTGGGGCGCCGGATCTCTGGTCGACGCCGAACTGGGTACGGGCTACGCGTTCGTCGCCACCGCCGTCGGCACGATCCACGAGCACGGCGTGCCGGCTCCACCCCCGGACACCGTCGAGGGCCACCTGTACGCGTTCCCGCAAGATCAGCTCGTGACAGGAGCCCGCGACCTGCCCGGAGCACGAAGGGAGTCCCCCTGGTACGGCTACGCGCCGCTCGACCCGGCCCGGCTCGCGGGCGTCGACGGAGTCGTGTTCGTCCGCGACGTCACTCCCATTGCCGGCGCGTCGGCTCGAACTGGCCCTCAGTAGGAAGGGCCCAGTCGTCGGTCATCGCACGCGGTCGGCTCATGCCGCCGCGTTGTTCGCCCGGTACCGCAGCACCACCACTCCACTCGACCCGACCGGCGTGGCGTCGATCAAGGCCAGCCGGACCGGGTCGAACGGGCCCGCCGTCAACGGGATGCCGTCGCCGGCCAGCAGCGGGTTCAGCTTGATCACGTACTCGTCGATCTCGGAACGCACGGCGCCGGCGAAGGCGCCGCCGCCGCAGAGCCAGATGTGCCGGCCCGGGCGCTCCTTCAGCTTCCGCACATAGGGCAGGGCGTCCTCGGTCACCACGGTCACCGCCGGGTCGATCGCAGGGTCGATCGTGCTCGAGAAGACGAACTGCTCGAGATGCGCGTACGGGCTGGTGATGCCGGCCTTCAGAGCCGGCTCGTACGTGCCGCGGCCCATCACGACGGTGTCGAAGACCTGGTTGGGCGCGGTGACCCCGAAGTGCTCGCGCAGCGCCGTCGGCAGCGTCTCGGGATAGCGCGAGCTGATGTAGGCGTTCAGTTCCTCGTCGAGCGGCCCGAAGAACGCGAAGTCACCGTCCGGCGCGGCGATGAACCCATCGACGGTGGAGGCGACGTAGTAGATGAGTTTTCGCATGTGCCTAAACTACAACACCTGTAGTGGTTGAGCTAGTCTCTCCTCGTGGTCAGAAATCCGGAACGACGCCGCCTGCTGGCCGACGCGGGCCTGCGCGTGCTGGCCGAGTCGGGCGCCCGCGGTCTCACCCACCGCGCGGTCGACACCGAGGCCGGCGTGCCCAGCGGCACGGCGTCCAACTACTTCCGCTCGCGCGACGCCCTGCTCGGCGCGCTCGGCGAGCGCATCTTCGAACGATTCGCGCCCGACCCGGCCGTGGTCGAGCGGCTCGCCGGCCGCCCACCCGGGCGTGAGCTGTTCATCGACTATCTGCGCTACATCCTGGAACGCACGACGGCCCACCCCGAGCTGACCCGGGCCCTCATCGAGCTGCGTCTGGAGGCCGCCCGCCGCCCCGGCCTCGCCGAGATCCTCGGCACCACTCTGCGCACCGGCTACCGGGAGGATGTCGCCTTCCACGCGACCACCGGCCTGCCCGGCGGCCCGCTCGAGATCGCCCTGCTCCACTACGCGATGGACGGCCTGCTCCTCGACATGCTGACCACCTCGATCGACGCCGGCGTCACCCCCGACGAAGCCCTGACCGCCTTCGTCGACCGCCTGGCATGAACGCGGCGCCGCGCTGGCTACCGTGGAGGGACCATGGACAGCCACCGCACGGCGTTGGAGCGGCTCCGCGAGCAGGCCGAGGGCGAGATCGCGGCCCTGGACGCCGACCTGCACGCGCTCTTCGAGGCGTCCCGCGCCGACAACGCCGACGACGAGCACGACCCCGAGGGCGCCACCATCGCGTACGAGCGGGCGCAGCTCACGGCCGTGCTCGCTGGGGCCCGGGCGCAGTTGGTGGCGGTCAACGAGGCACTCTCCCGCCTGGACGCCGGCGCCTACGGGCGGTGCGAGTCGTGCGGGCTGGCCATCGCGAGTGAGCGCCTCGACATCCGGCCGTTCGCGACGACCTGCATCGCCTGCGCTTCGTAGCGGCTTCCCAGCGGGCGGCGTACGGGTGTATGCCGGAGACGACCATCGAGCCGATCCCGTGCCGCATCCGGGGTGCGCCTGGACCCACCGTCGTCGCCGACAGCGGGCGCGCCCTGCTGCTCGACGAGATCAGCGACCACGGCTTCCCCGACGGCGAGCCCGAGGCCCGGCCGGTGACGCCGTTCTCGTGAGCGCGGCTACTTCACGCGCCGGTGGCTGCGGGCGACCATCTTCTCGTACTCGTGGTGCTCGTCGAGCCAGGCGGCCAGGAACGGGCAGATCGGCACGACCAGGCGGTGCTTGGCCTGCGCGTCCTCCATGGCGGCGCGGGCCAGCAGGCCGCCGACGCCATGGCCCTCGTAGGCGGGCTCGACCTTGGTGTGCGTGTAGGCGATGACGTTGCCGGTCACCTGATAGGTGATCACCCCGGCCAGCGTCCCGTCGTCGTCGCGCGCCTCGAAACGGCTCTTCTCCGGCGCGTCGGTCACCGCAATCGTCACGACCCCATCCAATCACGGAGGACGAGCTCCGCCACCCGCGGAATCGGCTCGTCGGTCACGTCGGCGAGCAGGGCCGTGGTCACGTCCGAGACAGTAACGTCGGGGAGTGCAGACCTTTCTCCCGTACCCGGACTTCCTGGCCTCGGCGAGGGTGCTCGACCCGAAGCGGCTCGGCAAGCAGCGGGTCGAGACGATCCAGGTGCTGCGCGGGCTGACCACGCCGGGTTACGGGTGGCGGCATCACCCGGCGGTCAAGATGTGGCGCGGGTACGAGGAGGGGCTCGTGCGCTACGGCCTCGACATGGTGGCCGTGTGGACCGGGACGGGGCGCGCCGACACCACCGCGGCGACCTTGATCGCCGACTGGGGCGGTGGGCCCCAGGTTCGTCCGCGGGAAGCTCTCGAACAAGTCGGCGAGCTGCCGCCGTGGCTGGGCGACGAGGCCGTGCACCGTAGCCACCAGTCGGCCCTGCTGCGCAAGGACCCGGAGCTCTACCGGCCGTTCTTCGGCCCCGACGTGCCGGACGACCTGCCGTACGTGTGGCCGGTTTCCGACCGTCCCGGCCGCGACCTGGGCTGACGACGTATCTCGCTGAGGGCCGCCGCCCCTTCCCGATGTTCGCACCTGTCATCGGGAGGTTCCGTTGTATCGCACCGGCCTGGTCCTTCTTGTCCTGCTCGCCCTGCTCGACGTGGTGAGCTCACTGCCCTTCGGCGACAACCGCCCACCGGTCGGGGTCGTCATCGCCGGGCTCACGCTCGGCCTGATCAGCCTGGCCGCCGCCGTTCCGGCGTGACGGGGGACCCGCAAAGCCGCCGCCGTCGTGATCGGCTCGCGGGCCCTGTCGGCGCTCCTGGGCATCGGCGCGTTCTTCGACGACCGCGCGCCCGGCTGGGTGCTGGTCGGCGTCAGCGTCGCGATCGTGCTGACGGCGGTGGCCGTGGTCATGATGATGCCGTCGCTGCGCCTGCGCCGAGCGAAGCCGGCCTGAAACCGCGCCCGGCGCGGAACGAGCATGTCGTACGAACAGAGACCGCGTCCCCCTCGCCGGCGCCGCCCTACCCGGGCTCAGTTCCCGCCCACCCAGGACACCCGAACCGCTCCTGGGTCCAGTCGAAATCCGGCAGTGTCGAAACGTGCGACCGCCGTTCGTACAGGAGGGGAAGGCCGGACCAGGACAGGGAGACAAGCATGCGTTCGATCGGTGTGACGACGTTCATGACTTTGGACGGGGTGGTGCAGGGGCTGGGGCGGCCCGACGAGGACGCGCGCGGCGGTTTCGCCCATGGTGGCTGGGGGCCGCGGTACAACGACGAGGTCATGGGGCAGGAACTCGGCAAAGGCATGGCCCAGGCCGGTGACCTGTTGTTCGGCCGGCGTACCTGGCAGGACTTCGCGAACGTCTGGGGGCGCGCCACCGACGGCAACCCGTTCTCGGCTCTCATGAACAAGGCGACCAAGTACGTCGTCTCGACCACCCTGAACGATGCCGGCGGCTGGGAGAATTCGATCCTGCTGCGCGGTGACGCCGCCGCGACAGTCGCCGAGCTGAAGGCGTCACCCGGCCCTGACCTCGCCATCAACGGCAGCGCGGCGTTGGTCCGCAGCCTGCACGCGGCCGGCCTGATCGACGATTACACGCTGCTGATCCACCCGCTGACCCTGGGATCGGGCGCGCGGTTGTTCGAGCAGCCGGCCCCGCTCGCCGAGTTCGAGCTGATCGACTGCGTCGCCACGACGAAGGGCGTACTCATCGCCCGCTACAAGCGGGCAGAATCGTAGGTGTGGAGATCGCCGTGCTCGGGCCGTTGGAGCTGCGCGGCCCGACCGGCGAGGTCGTGCCAGTCGCGGGCGCGCGCCTGCGGAGCCTGCTGGTGCTGCTCGCCCTGGAACCGGGGCGGGTCGTGTCGGCCGAGCGGCTGATCGACGGCGTCTGGGGTGACGAGCCACCGTCCGGCAACGCGCTTCAGGCCCTGGTCTCGCGGCTGCGCCGGGCCGGGCTGGTGATCGAGGCCGCCTCGTACGGCTATCGCCTGGTCATCGAGCCCGAGCAGATCGACGCGCACGTCTTCGCCCGGCTCGCCGCCACCGGTCCGGGCCGGGCGCTCAGCTATTGGCGCGGTGATCTCGACTTTCCCGAGGTGGCCCGGGCCGAGGCGGCGCGGTTGCACGAGCTGCGCCTCGACGCGATCAAGCGCAGCGTCACCGGGGCGGGAGCCGTGCCGGCGCTCGAGGGCCTGGTCACCCAGCATCGGCTCGACGAGCAGCTGGTGGCCCTGCTGATGCGTGCGCTGCGGGCCGCCGGCAACCCGGGCCGCGCGCTGGAGGTCTTCGAGCAGGCTCGCCGCCGCCTGGCCGAGGTGCTCGGCGCCGACCCGTCGGCCGAGCTGCGAGCCCTGCACGTCGAACTGCTGCAGGACAGGCCGAGCGGCAACCTGCCGGCCGAGGTGAGCAGCTTCGTCGGGCGGGAGGCGGATGTCAGCACCGTCCGCCGGCTGCTCGGCGAGCACCGGCTGGTGAGCGGGCCGCGCCGGGCCTGCGAGTGCTGACCACGAGCCGCGAGCCGCTCGGCATTCCGGGCGAACAGCTTCATCCGGTCGAGCCGCTGGCTCTGCCGCCGGTGGGTGCGGACGCGTCGACCGCTTCCGCTTTTGCTTCCGTACGGCTTCTGCTCGACCGAGCCGCCGGCTTCGCCCTCACCGCACAGAACACCGGGGCCGTCGTCCGTGTCTGCCGCGAGCTCGACGGCATGCCGCTGGCCATCGAGCTGGCCGCCGCCCGCCTGCGCACCCTGCCCGTAGCCGTGCTGGCCGACCGTCTGGCCGACCGGTTCCGCCTGCTCACCGGGGGCAACCGCGCCGCGCTGCCCCGCCATCAGACCCTGCGCGCGGTCGTCGACTGGAGCTGGGAGCTGCTCAGCGAACCGGAGCGGCAGCTGTGGCGCCGGTTCGCGCTGTTCAAGGGCGGCGCCGGCGTCGACGTGGCCGAGCGGGTCTGCGCCACCGATCTCGAGGTGCTGGCCGCGCTGGTCGACAAGTCGCTGCTCGTGCTCGGCCCCGGCGGCCGCTACCGCATGCTCGAGACCATTCGCGAGTACGGGCTCGAGCGGCTGGCCGAGGCCGTTCGGTGCCCGACGTCGACCGCATCATGGTCGAAGCCCGCGCCGCACTGGGCGACGCGGGCTTCGACGAGGCTTACCGCCGGGCCACCGGCACCACGGTGGCCGACGCGGTGGGCCTTCTCTAGAGCAGCCGGCCCAGCCGCAGGAAGACCGTCTCGCCGGTGGCGTCGTCGATGGCGTCGTTGTCGGTCACGGCGTAGGTCCGGCCGTCACCGCCGATCGCCAGGCCCTCCACCTTGTCCTGCACCCAGCCGTTGCCGGCCTTCAGCGCGGGCAGCAGGTCCTTGACGAGCGTCTTCCTGACGGTCGGCGTGCCGGTCCAGGTGGCCGGGACGTCGAACTGGTAGATCTTCTTGATCGAGGCCTGCGGGCCGCGCTGGTTGTCGCGCTCGATCACCGCGAACGTGTTGCCGTCGACCGCGACCAGCTCGGACAGGCCGGTCCAGCCCAGCGGAGCGGCGTCGAGCGGGTAGAGCAGCCACGACCAGGCGCCGGTCCTGAGGTCGTGCCGGCCGATCCGGACGACGTTCGCCGGGTCGGTCTTGAGCGGGCGCTGGATCGCGACCCAGACAGCGGCGCCGGTCTCGGCCACGCCCTCGAAACCGTTGGTCGTGACGGCGGCGGCGATGTCGGCCGGCAGCGGGAGCTCCTGCTGCACCGCGCCGCGGGCGTCGAGGCCTACCAGAAGGTTGGGGGTCTCGGCCGAGCCCTCACTGGCCAGCCAGTAGCCGCCGCCCTGGCGTGCCACGATGCCCTCGGCGTCGTAACCGACCGGCCGGCCGGCCTTGGTGACGGTCAGCTGCTTGTCGACCTCCGCGGGAGAGGAGGCGGTGTCGATCGTCAGGATCCGGGTCGGGGTGTACGCCGAGTCGGTGACCGAGACGAGCTGGGAACGCTTGCCGGGCACGGCGGACAGCGCCGACAGCGTGCCGAACGGGATCAGGTCGTCCGAGACGATCGACGGGAACCGGCCGCGGCCGATTCCGTAGATCTGCACCGAGCCGCGAATGTTGGCGTCCGGGATCTCCTCCTCGCTGGAGACCACCAGCAGGCCCCGCGACGGCACCGCGACGACGCCCTCGGGGCCGTTGGTGGTCGGCAGCAGTTGCTGGAACTTCGGCTTCCGCGGGTTCGACACGTCGTACACCGCGGTGAAGTTGCCCCGCTCCGAGTTGACGAAGACGTACGGCGTACGGCCGATCTTCGCGAACGCCACGTTCTCGGGCTCGATGCCCTTGGCGTCGGAGCGCTTGTCCGGGTAGAGGCCGTGCTCGACGGCGAGGTGCTCAAGCGTGTTGCCGGCGTCCCAGACGACCCGGCCGTCGCGCGAGAAGATCGTCCAGCCGCGCGAGCCGCCCTCGTAGTCGCCCTCGTTGGCCGTGGCGAACAGGTCGTCGCTGATCCACGCGACGCCGTCCGGCTCCCGCTCGGCGGTGATCGAGCCGTCCAGCGTGATGGTGTCGTCGTCCTTGGTGTCCACACCGGACACCGTGACCGCGCCCGCCGGGAAGTCCTCGACAACCTTGCCCGACCTCAGCGACACGACAGCCAGGTGGTTGTTCTCCTGCAGGGAGACGACCGCCTCGTCGCGCGAGTTGATGCTGACGTACTCCGGCTCGGGATCGCTCGGCGCGACCGCGGCCAGCCCGGTCAGGCCCACCTTCGAGGCCTTCCACGTCTTCGTGTCGATCACCGACAGGTAGCCGGCCGGCAGCTGCGGGATCGCGCCGTCGTCGACATCCTCGTCGCGCTCGTTCTCGATCGCCACGGCGATGTAGCGGCCGCTCGGCGCCACCGCGACCGAGTCGGGCTGCCCACCCAGGTCGATCTGCCGCACGACCTCGCGGCTGCGGTCGTCGATCACGACGAGCTTGCCCGACGGGTCGGTGAAGCTCTCGCGCGTGTTCACGCCGGCGAGCAGCAGGTGACCGAGGTGCGCCACCGAGGTGGGCTCGCCGTCCAGCGCCAGTGTGCCGGACGGTCGCGGCCGGCTGGGATTGCTGATGTCGACGAAGCCGAGGCGCTTGCCCGGGCTGTCGGTGTAGACGACCGTGCGGCCGTCCCCGGTGACCGTGGAGATCTCCGCCGCCGCGGTGTCGTCGATCGACGAGTTCAGATAGGCCGGGAAGGTGGCCAGCCTGCGGAATTCCCCGTGGGGCGCGTGAGCGGCCGCCGGCGTGGCGACGAAGGTGGCGGCCAGGCCGAGCAGAGCGATTGCCGAGCGTTTGTGCATGCGCTCTGACTACGTGAGGATCTTGTCCTCTTCATGGACGTCCGCTGAACGAGGGGTGCCGATGGGTGTCCAGATCAGCAGGGCCAGGCTGAACCAGACATAGAGGTTGCCGCCGATCAGCTCCAGCGGCGGGCGCGGGCGTTTCTCCCACAGCCAGGTCAGCCGGCTCGTCATCAGCAGGTAGGCGGCTCCACCCAGGATCTTCTGGTTGCGGGCGCCCAGGTCGACGCAGCGGACGATCGCCGGCAGCAGCCAGACGCAGTGGTGGATCCAGGTGACGGGGCTGATCAGGCAGCCGACGACGCCGGTCAGCGCGAGGCCGCCCATGATGTCGTCCGGCGCCTTGGCCACCCGCCACGCCCAGAAGGCCAGGGTGACCAGTACGCACACCAGCCACACCTTCGCCTCGACCTGCGCGATGGGCAGGCGGGCCAGGAAGCCGCGCTCCGACTGGTTGGACAGAAAGGACAGCACGCCGACCCGGTTGGTGTCCCACAGCGCCGACGTCCAGAACTCCCGCGACTCGTCCGGGAAGATGGCGGCCGCCAGCAGGGTCGCGCCGGCCGCGGTGCCGCTCGCCGTGGCGGCGGCCCGCCAGCGCCGGGTGACCAGCAGATAGACGATGAAAATGCCCGGCGTGAGCTTGATCGCGGTGGCCACGCCGATGCCGACGCCGGCCCACTTGCGCCCCCGGCCCAGGCCGAACAGCAGGTCCCCGGCCACGAGCGTGAGCAGCAGCGTGTTGACCTGGCCGAACGTGATCGTCTCGCGCACCGGCTCGAACGAGATGGCCAGGCACACCGCGATGCCGTACGCGAACCAGACCGTCCACCCCTGGCGACGGATCAGGTCCCGGGCGAACCACCAGATGAGCAACGCCGTGGTGAGCACCGTGGCCACGATGGCGATCACCACCACCGCGCCGAACGGCAGGAAGGCCATGGGCGACATGACCAGCCCCGCGAACGGCGGATACGTGAAGCCGTAGGGGGTTCCGGGCCGCAGCCAGTCGTAGACCATGCCGCCGTCGCCGCGGAACCAGTACTGGATCGCCCCGTAGTAGACCTTGGAGTCGAAGTACCCGTTACGCGTCTGGGCCAGATAGACGATCAGGAACGTGATCAGCCCGGCGACGCTCAGCAGCGCGATTTTTCGCTTCATGTACCGATTTCCAGGCTAAGTAGATGATGAACGCGGTCATGGCGACGGCACCCTGCGCCTTCACCGCCAGCGCCAGGTTGTAACCGTCCGGCAGGCACAGGGCGGAGGCGACCGCGCACGGCACGACCAGCCACTTCAGGTGGGTGTGCAGGGTGGCGGCAAGGACGGCGAGCGGCCAGAACGCGTACCAGGGGTGGAAGACCGGCGCGAGCAGAACGGTCGCCGCGAGGGCGTACCCGGCGTAGAGCAGCGCGTCGCGGTGGCGGGCTTTCCACCAGAGGTACGCGAGGACGACGGCGAGCGCCACGATGCCGAGAACCCGGGTGACCGGCACGGCATCCGGGCCGACGAGGTCGATCGTCATGCCGATCGCGGTGGGCAGCGACGTCCACTGCACCGAGACCCCGCTGCCGCTGAGCGCCGTGACCCACCCGAACCCGCGCCCGCTGACGAGCGAGACCCCCGCCAGAGCCAGAACCAACCCCCCGGCCAGTGCCGCGGCGGGTCGCCAGCCCCGCCGCACCGTGTTGTAAGTCGCCTCGCGGGGTGCCATCGCCTCCCCCGCCCACCCAGGGACGTGGCGAACGCTACGCCGCGGGGGCGACAGAACCGCGGAGTTATCCACAGGCAGCTTCCGACAATCGAGCAGGAGCAGCAGCGCGAATGGCGCCACGACAACCGCGGTCGCCTTCACAGCCACCGCCAGTCCCAGCAGCAGGCCGGCCGCCCAGCCCTTCCTGGCGATCGCGAACGCCAGCCCGGACACCATCAGCCCCACCATCAGCGCGTCGTTGTGCGCGCCCGAGATCAGATGGATCGGCACCAGCGGGCAGGCCAGCACCAGCCACACCGCACGACCCAGCGGAACACCGCCACGCCGGGCCAGCACCGGCAACGACACCGCGATCAGCGCGACGCCGACCAGGGCGATCACCCGCAGCCCGGCCAGCGTCCCGGCCAGGCTGCCGGTCTTGGCCGCGACGCCGGCCAGCACCAGAAACAGCGGGCCGTACGGGGCCGGGGCGTCGCGCCAGGTGGGGGCAACGGCGTCGGCCCAGGGACAACCCAGAACATCGACCCCGCCCGCGTACGGGTCGAGGCCCGCACTCTGCTGCCAGCCCTGGCAGGCGTACGAGTAGGCGTCGTAGCTCCCCAACGGCAGGAATGCCAGCAGGGGCAGCATCCAGAGCCCGGCCGTGACGTACGCCCAGCGCGCCGAGGGCACGGCACGCACACCGAGAACCCACGCGGTGATCAGCAGCCCCGTGCCGAGCAGCCAGGCGATCGGCAGCAGCACGCCGTCGTCACCAGCGAAGATCGTCCCGGGTTTGATCGTCGGCTGCCACGGATTCGTCGCGCCGCCGAGCCAGGCGGCCACCGCCAGGAGGACGCTGCCGCCCAGGCCCGCGTAGCGGACGACGGCGAGGCGGGGCATGGCGAGCACCCTATCGTGACGCGCTGTAGGGTTTGGTCGCGTGTGGGCCCGGCACCGGCTGGAAGTGTTCACCGCCGTGCTCGCGGCGGTGCTCGGCGCCACCTATCTGCTGCTGCCGGCCATGGGCTCCGACCTGGCAGCCCAGGTGGCCCGGGCCGATTTCTTCGCCGCGCACGGCTACACCCCCATCGACCTGCGCTGGTACGCCGGTGTGAACCAGCTCGGCTACAGCCTGATCTCACAGCCAGTGATGGCGTTACTGGGCGTACGCCTGACCGGCGCCCTCTGTCTGCCGTTCGCAGCCGTGCTCCTCGCCGTCCTGCTGCGCCGCACCGACGCCCCGCGCCCCCTGCTCGGCGCCCTGGTCGGCACCGCGTGCCTGGCCGGCAACCTGGTGAGCGGCCGGGTGACGTACGGCCTCGGGGTGTGCCTGGCCCTCGGCGCGCTGGTCGCCCTGACCACCCGGCAGGCGCCTGCCCCCATTTCTGCTGGCTGGCCGGCCGCCCTGCTCACCCTGCTGGCCGGGGCCACGAGCCCGGTCGTCGCGTTGTTCCTGGGCCTGGCCGGTGTCGCGTTGATCCTGTCCGGCCGGGTGCGCTCCGGCCTGCTGCTGGCGATTCCCGCCGCCGTCCCCCTGGCCCTGACGGCCCTGCTGTTCGGCGACGGCGGCTGGATGAACATCAGCCGCACCGACACCCTGCGCGCAGTGATCGCCGGCCTGGTCGTCGCGGCGCTGGTGCCACGCCGCCCGGTACGGATCGGCGCCCTGCTCTCCTCGGCCGGAGTCCTGGCCGCGTCCCTGATCCACACCCCGGTCGGCCTCAACGCCACCCGCCTGGCCGTGATGTTCACCCTTCCCCTGCTGGCCGCCTACGCCACCCTCCCCGTCCTCTCCCGCACCTCGCCGTGGACGGGTGCCGTCCGGCCACTACCCGGATGGGCGGTAGTGATCCTTGTAGCCGTGGCCTGCTGGTGGCAGCCCCCCGTCGTCACCGGCGACGTACGCGACATCGGCAACCCGACCGCGGACGCCGCCTACTTCCGCCCCCTGCTCGACCGCCTGGCCCAGGAAAGCCTGACCGGCCGGGTGGAGATCCCCGCTACGCGCGACTACTGGGAAGCCGCTCACATGGGCGACGTCCCCCTGGCCCGCGGCTGGCTGCGGCAGGCCGACATCGACCGTAACCCGCTCTTCTTCACCGAGATCCCCGGCGCCCGCGGCACCGGCGTACCCCTGACCGCCGACACCTACCGCGCCTGGCTCGACGAGCTGGCCGTCCAGTTCGTCGCCGTCCCCGACGCCGAACTGACCTGGTCGGGCCGCCCCGAGGCAGAGCTGATCAAGGCCGGCCTGCCCTATCTGACCGAACTGTGGAGCAACGCCGACTGGCGCCTCTACGCGGTAGCCGACCCGCGGCCCATCGTCGCCGCGCCGGCCCGCCTGGTCCGCCAGGACGCGGCCTCCCTGACCTTCGACGCCACCCCCGGCACCGTCCCCGTACGCGTCCGCTGGAACCGCTGGCTCACCGTCGACAACGACGCCACCCTGGAACGCCAGGGCGACTGGCTCGCCGTCAAGGTCACCGATCAGGGCCGCTACACGATCAGCAGTTGACGCTCGCTCAGCACCCGGTTCGGGGTTTCTGCCGGATGTTCGACTGCCGTTCCCGCGCGATCGCCGAATCAACGTCGCTCACCCGGCCACCTTCGGTAATCGCACCGAATTTCGTTCGGCACGGCGCTTCGGCGGGCGGGCGGATGCCTAACTTGAACCCATGTTCTCGCATGAACGGATCATCATCCGGCGCGGCCCCGAGTCGGGGCTGCCGATCATCGTGGCCGTGCACTCGACGGCGCTGGGGACGGCCCTCGGCGGCTGCCGCTTGAAGGCGTACCCGCAATGGCAGGACGGCCTGGCCGACGCCCTGCGGCTCTCGGCCGCCATGACCGACAAGTGCGCCCTGGCCGGGCTGCCCAACGGCGGCGGCAAGACCGTGATCGCCCTTCCCACCGGCGCCACACCGGATCCCGGCCTACGAGTGGCCGCCCTGCACGACGCGGGTTCGGTGATCGAGGAGCTGGGCGGCCACTACGCGACCGGCCCCGACGTCGGCACCGGCCCGGACGACATGGTCACGATCGGCCACCGTACGAACCATGTCTTCTGCCGCCCGGCCGGCGCGGGCGGCAGCGGCGACTCGTCCCCGGGCACCGCCGCCGGCACGGTCGCGGCTCTGCGGGCGGTCTGCCGCGCCCGATTCGGTTCAACCGACCCGGCCGGACGCTCCTTCGCGGTCGTCGGCCTGGGCCGGGTCGGCGGACGGGTGGCCCGGCTGCTCGCCGAGTCCGGCGCGAAGCTCGTCGTCGCCGACGTCGACCCGGCCAAGCGGTCCCTGGCCGACGAGCTGGGCGCCACCTGGGCAACGCCGGAAGAAGCCCTGACTGCGGCCGTCGACGTCCTGGTGCCGGCCGCCCTGGGCGGACTGCTGACCCCCACGAGCGTGGCCGCTCTGCGCTGCGCCGCCGTGGCCGGCCCAGCGAACAACCAGCTCGACACCCCCGCCACCGCCGACCTGCTGCACAACCGGGACATCCTCTGGGCCCCCGACTACGTGGTCAGCGCCGGCGGCGTCATCAGCGCCACCGCCGTCGAGCTGCACCACGAGTCCCCGCAACAGGTCACCGCCCGACTGGACGCCATCGCGGACACGCTCACCGAGGTGTTCGCGTCCGCGCAGCGCGACGGCGTCACCCCCAGCGCCGCCGCCACCGCCGAGGCCCGCCGCCGGGCCGGTTGATCAATCGCGAAGGGGCGGGCTGACCGGTTCGGCCCGGTCGTACGGCGGGTTGACCGGCGCGGCCGCCGACGGCTCGGCGAAGTACGCGTTGAGATGCGAATACGGGTTCATGCGCGGGTCGCGCGCCACCCGCGCATGCTCGATTTCCTGCCTACGCAGCGTCACCGCGAGGCGCAGTGCCGACCACACCCGCAACCGCCGCGACGAGTCGAGCGCCGCCAGCACCCGGGCCAGCGCATCCCGCTCACCCACCGGTACGCAGGTCAGAACGATGATCAGAGGGATGACGGCCGCGACGATCTCACTGAGAACGACCAGCAGCACGATGAGCGCAACAATCCCGGCCAGCAAGGTGAAAGTCATCGGAGTCCTCCGGTCCTGCAGATGAGGGCGGTGCGGCCGGCACCGAAGCCAGGCCGCTGTGATGACGCGTAGGGCTACCTACGAACGGGAAGCGCGACGGAGTCCGGATACACGGTGGAAGAAACGGGCCCGACCTCATCGTCGACAGATGAGAGAACACAGGTGAAGCGGAGATGACGGTCTGTGCTGCCCTCGCCCCTGACCCCTTACCCATGAATATCCACGGCTATGCAGGGTGACGCAAGAGTAACTCAGGGAGATGAATGAGTTCCTTCTGCGTCATTCATCATGGGAACGACCGGTTACCCATACCCGCACGCGTGTGGTTGCATAACGACTATGCAAGTCGCCCGCATAGAACTCCGGCGTTGCGGTATCGTTCGCCAGTGACAAAAACGCCCTTAACGGACGCTCAGGATGCGCCGAGGCTCACCTTCATCGCCACTCTCTGCGGATCAAGCACCTGCCCGACCATCTACCGCACTGACCGCGACACCTACGTGGTGCAGGGATACACCGTCACCGGCGAAACGGCTGGTCTCGATCTTCCGCCGGGTGAGCAACTGGTGGAGATTCCCGCCGGACTTCTCGCGGAAGCGATGAAGGCCGCGGCCGAACACGAGTAAGAGGAAGGGGGCGAGCGACATGAGCGACTCGCCCAACCTCCCACCGAGCCTCGACGAGCCGGTCGGCGTCGTGCTCGCACGCTGGCGCAAGGAGAGGAAACTCTCCGGCCAGGCTCTCGGCGAACTGGTGGGCATGAGTCAAGCCAAGATCTCGCGGCTGGAAACCGGCGTCTCCATCCCCGACATGCTCGACGTCCGGCGCATAGCCGAAGCGCTGGAGTTGCCCGCAGCCGAGGTCAGCCGCCTCGTCGCCCTGACTGACCGCCCCAGCGATCAACTGATCGATTGGCAGTCAGCCGAGCCGGATCTGCCGCACCGTCAGCACTTCGTACGGCAGCTCGAGGCGAACGCCAAGGAGATCCGGACCTTCCAGCCCTCGGTGTTCGTCGGCCTTATACAGACCAGTGAATACGCCCGGGCTGTTCTCACCGGACTGCAGGCCCAGCAGGCCGACGACCACAACATCGCCGAGAAGGCGCTCGCAGTCTCGGAAACGGTGGCCGCCCGCATTCAGCGCAGCCAGGTGCTCTACGAGACCGACCGGCAGTTCTTCTTCGTCATGGCCGAGTCCGTCCTCAGCAACCAGGTGTGCCGGCCGGCCGACATGCTCGCCCAGATCGCCCGCCTGCGCGAGGTCGCGGCCCTGCCCAATGTCAACGTACGGATCGTGCCGGAGTCAGCGATCTGGCCCGTCGCGGCCCTGCACGGCTTCGAACTGATGGGCGACCGATGCGTGATGATCGACCTCTACAACACCGGCCTTCTGTCGCGTGGCCGTCAAACCATCCGCTACTACCGCCGGGTCTTCGATGCTTACGAATCCGTCGCGACCAGCGACATCGAGCCGATCCTGGACGCGCATCAGAAGCGCTACGTACGGTTGCTCCCCGGCGCCGCGGCCTGACCCGTTGTGACGGAAGAGTTCCCTTCCGTACCGTTGATGTCATGACGATCCATGAGGACGCCACCACGGTCGAAGCGACCAGCATCGGTCTGCGACTGCATGCGCTCGCGTCCAACTGCAGCAGCGGCAGTTGCCCGACCGTGTACTCGACCGATCGCGCGACGATCGTGGTGCAGGGCTACGCCGTATCGGGCGAGAATGCCGGTGTCGAGGTGCCCGACGGCGAGCGCCTCGTCGAGATTCCCGTCGAGGTCTTGCTCGCCGCCGCCGACCAGATTCGTAAGCAGGCCTGAGACAGCGTCGTCACCAGGCGAAACGGCGCTTCTTCTTCTGCTGGCCGCGCAGGCCGCCGAGGAAGTCGGCGCCCTGCCGGAGCGCGCGGGTGCCGCGGCTGGGGCCACGCTTGGCTTCCAGCCTCTCGCTGAGCTTGCGGGCGCCCGCCGCCGCGAGCGGGACGGCAACGGCCATGATTGCGAAGCGCTTCACCAAGTTGAACAGCATGCAGGGGTAATACCCACCCGGGCGCGACTTAAGACTCGAGCACCCTTTCCATGGCGGCGCGGGAACGCCGGGTCAGGCGCAGATAGCGGTCGACGAACTCGCCCGGGTCGCCGCCACCCAGCAGCTGGACGGTGCCGGCCAGCTCGACGCCGTGGCGCGGCAGTTGGTCGTTGGGGCGGCCACGCACCAGCGTCAACGCGTTGCGGACCTGGGCCGCCAGCGTCCAGCCGACGGTCATCGCGGCCGCGTCCGCCGGGTCGAGCAGCGCGGCTTGGACGGCTGCGTCCAGCGCTTCGAGAGTGCGGGTGCGGCGGAGGTCGGGAACCGCGTACGCGTGCCGCAGTTGCAGCAGCTGGACGGCCCATTCCACGTCGGACAGGCCACCCCGGCCCAGCTTGGTGTGGGTGTGCGGGTCGGCGTTGCGCGGCATCCGCTCGACCTCGACGCGGGCCTTGATGCGACGGATCTCGACGACCTGTTCGCGGGTCAGGCCGCCCTCGGGGTAGCGCATCCGGTCGGCCAGCTCTTCGAAACGGCCGCCCAGCTCGGCGTCGCCGCAGACGAAGCGGGCCCGGAGCAGGGCCTGCGCCTCCCAGACCCGCGACCACCGGGCGTAGTACTGCTGGTAGGCGGCCAGGCTGCGGACCAGCGGACCCTGCCGGCCCTCGGGGCGCAGGTCGGCGTCGATGCCCAGCTCGGGATCGGGCGCGGGGGCGTTCAGGGCGCGGCGCAACTCTTCGGCGATGACCTGGGCGGCGGCGCTCGACTCGTTCTCGGGGACGCCGGCCGGTGGCTCGTAGACGAACAGGACGTCGGCGTCGGACGGGTAACTCATCTCGTAGCCGCCGAGGCGTCCCATGCCGATGATGGCGAAACGCAGCCCCTCGGGGCCGGGATGAGCGCGGCGGGCCACGCGCAGGGCCGCGTTGAGTGTGGCGTCGGTGACGTCGGAGAGAGCGATGCCGATCGCGTTGACATCGAGCGGATGGGCCGGGGCCAGCTCGCCGGCCCGGCTCAGGATGTCGGCGCAGGCCAGACGGAACAGCTCGCGCCGGCGCCGGGCACGAACGGCGGCGATCGCCTTCACCGGGTCGTCCGCGTAGCGGTCGGCGGCGGCCACGAACCCGTCGAGCAGCGACTCGCGGGAGCGGGGCAGCAGCTCGGTGTCGTCGGCGAGCAGCCGCAGCGCCTCGGGGTCGCGGGTGAGCAGGTCGGTCGCGTACCGGGAAAGGCTGATCACCCGGGCCAGCCGGCGGGCCACCGGGCCACCGTCGCGCAGCAGGCGCAGATACCACGGGGTGCTGCCGAGTTTGTCGGAGACGTGGCGGTAGTTGAGCAGGCCGCGGTCGGGCTCGGGAGCGTCGGCGAACTCTTGCAGCAGCATCGGCAGGAGGGTGCGCTGGATCGCCGACGTGCGGGTGACGCCCCCGGTGAGCGCCTGCAGGTGGCGCAGGGCACCGGCCGGGTCGGCGAAGCCGAGGATCTCGAGGCGGCGTCCGGCCGACTCGGTGGTCATGCGCAGCGCCTCGGCCGGCACCCGGGCCACCGCCTCGAGCAGCGGCTGGTAGAGCAGCTTGACGTGCAGGCGGCGCACCTGGGCGGCGTGACCCACCCAGTCGGAGCGGAACGCCTCGACGGCGTCGCTGCCGGGCATGGCCGTGTAGCCCATCGAGGCGGCCAGCCAGCGGAGGCCGTCCGGGTCGTCGGGCACGGTGTGCGTACGCCGGAGCTGTTGCAGTTGCAGGCGGTGCTCGACGCTGCGCAGGAAGCGGTAGCCGCGCAGCAGCGTCTCGCCGTCGTCGCGGCCCACATAGCCCCCGGTGACCAGCGCGCGCAGCGCCGGGATGGTGCCCGGGGCACGCAGAGTCTCGTCGATCCGGCCGTGCACGAGCTGGAGCAACTGGACCGCGAACTCGATGTCGCGCAGCCCGCCCGGACCCCGCTTGATCTCGCGGTCGACCAGGCCCGGGGGCACGTTGTCGATGATCTTGCGGCGCATGTCGCGGACGTCGGCGACCGCCTCGGGCCGCTCGGCCGCGTGCCACACCAGGGGGGCCAGGTCCTCGATCCAGCGCCTGCCCAGCGCCAGATCGCCGGCGGCCGGCCGGGCCTTGAGCAGCGCCTGGAACTCCCAGGTGCGGGCCCAGCGGCGGTAGTACGCCTGGTGGCTGGCCAGCGTACGGACCAGCGGGCCCCGGCTGCCCTCGGGACGCAGCGCCGCATCGACCGGCCACGCCACCATGCCGCAGATCTCGATGATCCGGGCGGCGACGATGGTGCCGGCGCTCAGGTCGTCGTCGTTGTCGGCGACGAAGATGACGTCGACGTCGGAGACGTAGTTGAGCTCGTTGCCGCCGCACTTGCCCATCGCGACCACGGCCAGGCTCGGCTCGGCGGCGCCCGCGGTCAGACCGGCCACGGCGATGGCGTACGCGGTGGCGAGCGTCTCGTCGGCCAGGCGCGACAGCGCGGCCATGGTCGGCTCGAGCCCGCGCCCGCCGGTGAGGTCGGCGGCGGCGATGCGCAGCAGGGAAATGCGGTAGGCCCGGCGCAGCGCGGGCACGCTGGGTTCGTCGCCCTCGACCTCGAGATGGCCCTCGGCGTTGGGCGGCAGGCCGGTCTTGCCGGTGGCCAGCACCCGCCAGTCGTCGGGGTTGGCCACCAGATGGTCGCCGAGCGCGGACGAGGCGCCCAGCACGGCGATCAGGCGGCGGCGCAGGCCCGCGTCGAGGGCCAGGGCGCCGATCAGCTCGTCGGTGGCCGCGTTGGTGCTGATCTCGCCGCCGGGGCCGGTGACCCGGCCGCCGTTGCCGCGGGCGGCGGCCCGCCCGGCCGCCTCGACCAGCCGGTGCAGCTGGCGCAGGGCCAGGTTGGGGTCGGCCGCGCGGGACAGCGAACTGAGCAACTCGGCGGCGTCGGCGTCGCGGGGCGCCTGCGTCTCGGCGTCCCACAGCCGCAGACCGGTCGCGCCGAGCAGGTCGGACGCGCGGACGCCGTTGTCGGCGAAGCCGTACCGGGCCAGCCGGCTGGGCCGGGTCACGGTCAGTTCCCCAGCAGCGGCAGGGTGCGGCCGGTGCCGGCGTCGGGTATGTCGGCGTCGGGCAGGGTGCCCAGAGCCAGCGAGGCGAACCGGGCGGCGAACGGCTGCCACACCTCTTCGACGTCGGGCAGCTGCTCGGCCGTCGCGTAGACGACCGCCTCGGGGTCGTAACCCAGCTCGTCGAGGGCGGCCCGGTCGCTCGCGGCCCACTGCTCGATCATCGCGGCGTCGCACTCGATGTGGAACTGGATGCCCCAGGCCCGGTCGCCGATGCGGAAGGCCTGATTCGGGAAACGGCTCGAGGCCGCGAGCAGCACCGCGGTGAGCGGCAGCTCGGTGATCTCGTCGCGGTGCCACTGGATCACGTCGGGCAGCAGCGGCACCCACTTGAAGAGCGGGTCCTTGTCGGCGGCGTCGCGCTTGCCCACCAGGCCGGGGCCGATCTCGGGCCCGCTGGTGCTGCGCTCGACCAGGCCGCCGTGCGCCGTGGCCAGCAGCTGACCGCCGAGGCAGACGCCGAGCGTCGGCACCCGATGGCGGACCGCCTTGCGCAGCAGCCCCTCGAGCGCCGGGAACCAGGGCGCCCCGGGCATTCCCTCGGCGTCCGAATACGCGCTCTGGTCGCCGCCCAGGACGACGAGCGCCAGATGATCGTCGAGCGTCTCGGGAAGCTCGTCACCGGCGTGCGGCCGCAGGACGGTGAGCTCGAGCCCCGCCTCGGTCAGCCAATCGCCCAGCCGGCGCAGGTCGTCGGTCGGATCGTTCTCGATGACAAGTGCAGTCGCCACAGTCACGAGGCTAGTCCCTCAGGAACTCACGCACGGAGGCGAGCCAGGCGACCGGATTGTCGAACTGGGCCATGTGGGCCGCGTCGGGGATCAGCCGCAGCCGGCTGCCGGGCACGGCGGCGTGCAGGCGGTGGGCCACCTCGGGCGGAAACGTCATCTCGCGCTCGCCGTGCAGGATCAGCACCTCGCCGCCCCACCGGCGCAGAACGGCAGGCGGGTCGTGCGGGCGGGCCGGTTTCAGCTTTCCTTCCGCGTACGGGCCGTCCCACGCGCTGGAGAAGCGGACCTCGGCCAGCACGGCCCGCCACTCGTCGGCCCGGTCGAGCCGCCAGATCGTCACCGGCAGGTCGGCCTCGGCCAGCGCCCGGGCCAGCGCGCCGTCTTCGCCGTTGCCGGTCTCGTCGACCTCGCCGCACAGGGCCGCCCGCTCGGCCGGGATGGCGGGCTCGAAATCGCCGTACGCCGTGGTGGACGCGAGGATCAACCGCCGGATCACCGCCGGATGTTGCTCGGCCACCCGCATGGCGACGCCACCGCCGTACGAGAAGCCCAGCACGTTGGCCCGATCGGCGCCCAGATGGCGGATCAGGGCGGCCACGTCGTCGGCGATCAGGTCGGGCTGCAGGGGCACGTCGCGGCTGGACCGGCCGCTGCCCCGCAGGTCGAAGAACACGACGTGGAACGCGTCGGCCAGCTCGGCCAGGGGCAGCAGATACGAGTGGTCCCAGGGCGGTCCACCGTGGATCACCACCAGCATCGGCAGCGCGGGGTCACCGAGACGGCGGACGAAGAGTTTGATCCCGTTGACCGGCTCGATAGCGTCCATGGCGGAAACCTAGACCGGGGGTACGACATGAACGCCGCACCCCTGCTGGTGCTGATGTCGGTCGTCTCGATCCAGTTCGGGCAGGCCGTCGGGCGCACCCTGTTCGACGATCTAGGCGCCACCGGTGTGGTGCTGCTGCGCGTGGCGATCTCGGCGGTGGTTCTGGCCGTGGTGACCCGGCCCCGTCTGCGAAGCTGGACGCGGGCGGCCTGGCGGGCGGCGGCGCTGCTCGGGGTCGCGGTCGCCGGTCTGAATCTGCTGTCCGCGCTGGCGTTGCGGACGGTCCCGCTGGGCGTGGTGGTCACGGTGTCGTTCCTGGGGCCGCTCACGGTCTCGCTGGTGCAGACGCGCCGGCTGCTGGACCTGTTGTGGGCCCTGCTCGCCGGAGGCGGGGTGGCACTGCTGTGGTGGCAGCCGGGCGCTTCGGTGCCGCTCGGCGGGCTCCTGCTGGCCGCGCTGGCGGGGGTGTGCGGGGCCGGCTACATACTGCTGACGGCACGGCTGGGCGGTCTGGTGCCGGGCGCGGGCGGGCTGCCGGTTTCGCTGACCGTCGCGGCTGCCATAGCCCTGCCGTTCGGCGCGACCGGCGCGGGTGCGGTCGTCGAGCGACCCGCTCTGCTGGTGGGCGCCGGGGCCGTGGCGCTGTTGCAGACCATTTTCCCGTACGTCCTGGAGCTGGCCGCCCTGCGCAGGCTGCCCACCCGGGTCTTCGGCATCCTCGCCAGCCTCAACCCCGCCGCAGCGGCGCTGGCCGGACTGATCGTCCTGGATCAGCGCCTGGGCCCGCCCGAGGTCATCGCGCTCGCCCTGGTGACGCTGGCCGGCGCCGGCGTCACCCTCGTGCCGGGCGCCAGCGGGCCACCAGCTCCGTCCCCTCAGTCTCGCCCGTCTCGTGAAAGCCGAGCGTCCGATACAGATGACGGGCAGCCGTGTTGTCGGCGGCATAGCTGAGCGCGACATTCGGCGTGCCCGGCTCGGCGATCAGCCGCTCCCGAAGCTGCCGGACGATCGCATGCCCGATCCCCTGCCGCTGGCGCCGCCCGTCGACCACCAGCCCACCGATCCAGGCGCTGCGGTCGTCGTCCATCCCCCACATGCGGATTCCAGGTGTCGCCGTAGTAGTAGTAGTAGTAGTAGTAGTAGTAGTAGTTGCACAGGCACAGGTATTGACATCCTCTCCGCCTTAAAGGACGGAGGTTCCCTCCACGCTGCGCGTGGAACACGCAACGTCCGGGTGGGTTACCGCTTCGCCGCGCGGTGCCGGGACAAGTCCTGGTCTTACCTGCGCTCCACGGTCGTTGAAGTCCGCCTGTCCGGCGGCCTTGATGTTGATGGCGGCGTTGACGTCCCGGTTGTGGTGACTGCCGCACGGGCAGTCCCACTCCCGGACGTTCAGCGCCATCTTGTGGTTGATCCGGCCGCAGCCGGAGCACATCCGGGTGGACGGGAACCACCGGTCGACCCGGCCGAACCTGCGCCCGGACCGCGCCGCTTTGTACTCCAACATGCTGGTGAAACTGGCCCAGCCCGCATCGTGCACGGACTTCGCGAGCCGGGTCCGACCGAGACCGACCACGCACAGGTCCTCGACGTACACCGCTTGGTTGTCGCGGATGATCGCCGTGGACAGCTTGTGCTGCCAGTCGCGCCGAGTGTCGGCCACCCGCGCGTGAGCGCGGGCGACCTGCATGACGGCTTTCTTGCGCCGGTTGCTGCCCTTGGTCTTACGCGAAAGTGCCTGCTGCAACCGCTTGAGTTTGCGGGCTGCGCGGCGCAGGAACTTCGGCGCGGTCACCTTGCTACCGTCGGACATCACGGCGAAGTGGGTCAGCCCCAGGTCGATGCCGATCTCCGGCTCGACCGGCGGCAGCGTCTCGTCCTCGCCGATGGTCACGACGAACGAGGCGGAATACCGGCCTGCCGCGTCCTTGATGATCGTGACGCTGGACGGGTCCGAGGGCAGGGTTCGCGACCAGCGGACCGCAAGGTCGCCGATCTTCCGCAGCCGCAGCCGGCCGTTGTCGAGGACCTTGAACCTGCTGTTCTTGGTGAACCGGACAGCCTGCCGGTTGTCCTTGCGTGAGCGGTACCGGGGCGGGGCCACCTTGCGGCCCTTACGCTTGCCCGAGATCGAGGCGAAGAAGTTGCGATACGCGGTGTTCAGGTCAGCGAGGGCCTGCTGCAACACCACGGCCGAAACCTCGCCCAGCCACGCCCGTTCCGCGGTCGCCTTCGCCTCGGTGATGATCCGGCGCGACAGGTCGCCGTCGGAGACGTACTTCTCGCCCGCCTCGCGGGCCTGCTGACGCAGCCGCAGCGCATCGTTGAAAACCACGCGGGCACACCCGAACGCCTGCGCCAGCGCGGTGCGCTGGGCGGCGTCCGGGGTGACCCGGAAGTTGTAACGGAGCTGCATGGACAACACCGTAACCTCGTACGCCACTACTACCAGGCCAACAAGCTCTGGTCCGGCTCGTACTTCGCCGGGTCCGTCGGCGGCGCACCGCTGAGTGTGATCAAGCAGTACATCGAGCAGCAGACCCGTCCCGGCTAAGGCACTGCTCGGGCCTGGCGGCCCTCCCAGCGCGGGCCTTCACCCCCGGCCTGAAGGCCGGAGCACTGGCCCGCATTCAGGTAGCTGACGGCGCTCACGAACCGCTGCTGCTCGCGGTGCACAGAAAGTTCGGCGCAGTCGCGCCAGTTCTCAGCGGTAACCGGAACCAGCTCGATCGTCGGATCGGGTGCCATCGCGCCGTCAGGAGATCGCGGCGCACACGATCAGGGCGGCGCCGAAGTGCGAGGCCGCGCTGACCAGGGCTCCACCGTGCCGCTCGGGGGTGCAGATCACCTCGCCCAGCTTGCCCGGGGTCATCCAGTCGAGCACCAGGAACGCCAGGCCCATGATCCCGATGCCGAGCAGGCCGAAGATGACCGTGGAGGCCAGGCCCCGGCCGAACGAGTCGTAGGTCGTGAAGATCGCGGTGAAGACGATGGCCGCGATACCCAGCTGGTTGGCCGCCAGCAGAAGCGAGGCGTTGGGGTTGCGCTCCACGAAGATCAGGTCGCGCAGCTTGCCCGGCGTGAGCACGTCGATGAGCAGGTAACCGACGGCCATCAGTCCGATGCCCACCAACCCGAACACGATGCTGCGCCCGGCACCCTCTAGCAGATCTTCCAGCACGGCCTCTCCCTTGTCATGCGACGTCAGGAGAGACCGTACAAGACAGTAGCTACGTCTGCGCATCCCTGCAGCCGAAAACCACAGGCGAACCTGGATTTACAGCGCGCCCAGGTAACGCTGCCGCTCGTACGGCGTCACCTCGCGCCGGTACTGCTCCCATTCGGCCGTTTTGTTACGCAGGAAGAAGTCGAAGACGTGCTCGCCGAGAACCTCGGCCACCAGCTCCGACTTGCTCATCACGTCGATCGCCTCGGACAGGTTCTCCGGCAGCGCCTCGTAGCCGGCGGCCTTGCGCTCTGCCGGCGAGAGCGACCACACGTCGTCCTCGGCGCCGGGGGGCAGTTCGTAGCCCTCCTCGATGCCCTTGAGGCCGGCCCCGAGCATGACCGCGAAGGCCAGGTAGGGGTTGGTGGCCGAGTCGATCGAGCGGACCTCGACGCGGGCCGAGCTGGGCTTGCCGAACGCCGGCACGCGAACCAGAGCCGAGCGGTTGAGGTGGCCCCAGCTCACGAAGGCCGGGGACTCGGTGACCACGTTCGGCAGCTGGAGCGGGAACAGGCGCTTGTACGAGTTGACGTACTGGTTGGTGACGGCGGTGTATTCGCGGGCGTGCACCAGCAGACCGGCGATGAACGAGCGCGCGGTCTTGGACAGCTTCTGCGGGTCGTCGGCGTCGTAGAAGGCGTTGCGCTCGCCTTCCATGAGCGACAGGTGGGTGTGCATGCCGCTGCCGGGCTGGTCGGTGTATGGCTTCGGCATGAAGGTGGCCCGCACCCCCTGGGACAGCGCCACCTCTTTGACCACGTGGCGGAAGGTCATGATGTTGTCGGCCGTGGTCAGCGCGTCGGCGTAGCGCAGGTCGATCTCCTGCTGGCCGGGGGCGACCTCGTGGTGGCTGAACTCGACCGAGATGCCGATCCGCTCGAGCGCGAGCACCGCCTGGCGGCGGAAATCGCGGGCGATCGAGTGGGTGGTGTGGTCGAAGTAGCCGCCGTTGTCGACCGGGATGGGCAGCGAGCCGTCGAGCGGACCGTCCTGCACCAGGAAGAACTCGACCTCGGGGTGGGTGTAGAAGGTGAAGCCCTTCTCGGCCGCCTTGGCCAGGGCGCGGCGCAGCACGTGCCGCGGGTCGGCCCAGGCGGCGCTGCCGTCGGGCAGCAGGATGTCGCAGAACATGCGGGCGCTCTCGCCGCTGGCGCCGCCCTCGAACGGGAACACCTGGAAGGTGGTCGGGTCGGGCATGGCCACCATGTCGGACTCGAAGACCCGGGCGAAGCCCTCGATCGCCGAGCCGTCGATGCCGATGCCCTCTTCGAAGGCGGACTCGAGCTCGGCCGGGGCCACCGACACGCTCTTGAGCGTGCCGAGCACATCGGTGAACCAGAGCCGGACAAAACGGATGTCGCGCTCCTCGAGAGTCCGGAGCACGAACTCCTGCTGTCGGTCCACGTTCACCCCTCGTGACGATGCCCTGACGAGCCAGTCTTCCCCGACTCGATTACGCCGAGATTACGCTGGCCCGGCCCCCGGCCGACGCCCCGGGTCACGATAATCGGGTTGTGAGAACCTCCACTCACCCCTGACTGCCGCGCTGTCCCGGGTGCGACGATTCGTCCATACCCGGGGACTGCACTTCCGCGGCCTCGAGGGAAGGAGAAGCACAATGTCGGAGATCCCGGCCCTGTACGGTGGCCCGCCCACCCGACGGGTACGCACCCGCGACCTCATCGCCGCCAAGAGCCGCGGCGACCGATGGCCGATGCTGACCTCCTACGACCAGTACACCGCCTCGATCTTCGATCAGAACGGCGTGCCCGTGCTGCTGGTCGGCGACTCGGCGGCCAACAACGTATTCGGCCACGAGACCACCCTGCCGATCACCGTCGACGAGCTGTTGCCGCTGGTCCGCGCGGTCGTCCGGGCCACCAGGACGGCCCTGATCGTGGCCGACCTGCCGTTCGGCAGCTACGAGGAGGGGCCGACCCAGGCCCTGCGCACGGCCGTCCGGTTCATGAAGGAGAGCGGCGCGCACGCCGTCAAGCTCGAGGGCGGGCGCCGCGTGGCCGCCCAGATCGAGGCGCTGACCGGCGCCGGCATCCCGGTCATGGGCCACGTCGGCTTCACCCCGCAGAGCGAGCACACGCTGGGCGGTTACCGCGTGCAGGGCCGCGAGCAGGACGGCGCCGAGGTGCTGGCCGACGCCCGCGCGGTGGCCGGGGCGGGCGCGTTCGCCGTGGTGCTCGAGATGGTGCCGGGCGAGGTCGCCAAGACCATCACCAAGGAGCTGGCGATCCCCACGGTGGGCATCGGCGCCGGCCCCGACGCCGACGCCCAGGTGCTGGTCTGGCAGGACATGGCGGGCCTGCGCACGGGTCGCATGCCGCGCTTCGTCAAGCAGTACGCCGATCTGGCCGGGGTGCTTGCTTCGGCTACTCAGCAGTTTGCGGCGGAGGTACGAGGCGGCGAGTTCCCGGCGTCCGAGCATACGTTTTAAGGCTTAAAGGCAGATTTCGTAGCGGGGTGGTGGGTAACCGACCGCTGCTCCCGCCGAGGGTCGCGGCGGGGTGAGCTGGCCGCTGGCGCGTCCAGGGCGCTCACCCCACCACGACGACGTGCGTGAGTGGTGACGCTCGAACCCCGCCACGCCGGGCCGCCCGACTGAATTCAGGCCTGCTCGAACCGCACCTTGCGGGTGGCCGGGTCGGCCTCGATCAGACGCGCCTGGATACGCGCGCCCAACGGCAGCGCACCCAGGCAACGCGCCCGCACGGCGGGATCGTCGATCGCGACCGTGCCGCCGGGCGGGCGGTTCTTCGAGGGCTCGTCGAGGTCGACCACGCCCGCGTCGAACAGCTCACCGACGCGGTCGTGCAGCAACACCGCCTCGGCCAGGTCGATCGCGCCGCGGTTGGCCGCGCCGGCCAGCCGGTCGGACTCGGATATCGCCTTGGGCAGCCGCGGCAGCGCCGCCCGGGCCCACTCCGGAATCGGGTCGCCGGCCGCGACGGCCAGGCAGACCTCGGTCGCGTAACGGTCGGCCAGCCGCCGCAGCGGGGCCGTGACGTGCGCGTACGGCGCACCCACCCCGCCGTGCCCGGTCTGCTCGGGCGGCGTCCCGTCGAACGGGGTGTACGCCGCGCCCCGCAACAGATCGGCCGCCTGATCGAGGAACGCGGCACCGCGCGGGCTGGCCGGGTCGACGGCGGCGACCACCGTGCCGACCGGTGCCCCCGCCGGCCACAGCACGCCCAGCGACTTCGCGGCGGCCTGGAGCTTGGCCACCGCCTCCGGCTTCGGCGCCGGCATCGTGCGCAGCAGGCCCACGCCGCCCCGCAGCATCAGGTCGGCCGCGGCCATGCCGGTGAGCAGGGAGATCTGGGCGTTGTGCTCCTCGATCGCGAGCGGCGCCCGGAGCACCAGACGCCAGCCGCCCTCGTGCTCCTCGACCTCCTGCTCGGGCAGCGGCAGGTTCACCGCCCCGCGCTCCGTGGCCCGGGCCGCGAGCAGCGTGCCGAGCTCGGGCAGCAGCGCCAGCGGCTCGGGCGGCGCGCCCGCGTCCACCTGCTGCTGCACCTCTTCGTAGCTGAGCTTGGCCCGGCTGCGGACCCGCGCCCGTTCGAGCGCCACCGAGGTTGTCGCGCCGTCGGCGTCGAGCTCGATCGTCCACACCACGGCGGCCCGGTCGACGTCGGGAAACAGGCTGACCGCGTCCTCGCTCAGCACCGCCGGGTGCAGCGGGACGCGGCCGTCGGGCAGATAGATCGTCTGGCCGCGGACCCAGGTCTCGGCCTCGAGCGCGCCCCCCGGGCTCACGTAGGAGGCGACGTCGGCGATCGCGTAGAGCACCCGGTAACCGCCGCCCGGCCGCCGGCTCAGGTGCATGGCCTGGTCGAGGTCCTTGGAGGTGGCCGGGTCGATCGTCACGAACGGCACGTCGGTGCGGTCGGCCACCGGCGGCATCGGCCCGGCGGCCGCGGCTTCGGCCTCGCCGAGCGCCTCGGGCGGAAACGCCGCCGGAAGCCCGAGCTCACCCCGCAGCGCAGCGAAGTCGATATGCGGCGCCCACACTCGTCTGATCGGCACGGCTCATTCTTACCAGCCGGCGCGCGCTTCGCAGTTCGGACGGGAGCGAGCCGCGGTTCAGATTTCGCCCGGTGGTGGCCCGTCAAAGCCCGGCTGTTGAAAGCAGGCTTCGACAGGACGCCGCCACGCAGGATCTGGCCACACGCCCGTCCGCGTCGCGCAGAATCTGGCCACACGCCCGTCCGCGTCGCGCCGGTCGGCCTCGCGGCCGAGGTCGGCCCGACCGAACTACGAAGCAGCCGCTGAAGCCGAGGAAGGGCCGCGCCGGAGTGGCGCGGCCCTTCCTTGTGCGGTGGTTCTAGCGGCTGCGGCGGGTGGCCGTCTTGCGGGGCTTGGCCGGGGCGGCGTCCATCATGTCCGCGGCCGGGGTGTTGCCCAGCGCGGCCTGACGGGCTGCGGCGGCCGTGGTGGCCCGCTTGACCCGCGACGCGTTGGTGGCCGAAGTCTTGGCGGTGGCTCCGGCCCGCGGAACGTTCGCCGTCCGCGCCGCCCGATCGCGGGTCGCCCCGGCCTCGTTGGCGGTGCTGCGCTTAGCCGTAGGCGTGGCGGCGGGCTTGTTGCCGCCGCGGGCCGCAACCGGGCTCAGCCCGGCCACCTTGGCCACCGCCGAGCGCGAGCCACTTGCCGAGCGGGAGCTGGTCGCCGAGCGGGAGCTGGTCGCGGGCCGGGAGGCCGCCGTGCCCTCGATCGCCGTGCGCCCGAGCGAGCGGGGCGGCGTGGCCTTGCGGGCCGTCGCCGCCTTGGTCGCGGGCGCCTGCTTCGCAGCCGTCCTGGTGGCCGGCGCCTTCTTGGCCGCGGCTGCCTTGGCCGTCGACGCGCGCTTGGTGGCGGCCGCGTTGGCGGCCGCGTTGGCGGCCTTCGTGGCCGGGGCCTTGGTGGTGGGGGCCTTGGTGGTGGGGGCCTTCTTCGACACGGCCTTCGTGGCGGGCGCCTTCTTCGCGGCCACCTTGGTCGCCGGAGCCTTCGTCGCCGCGGCCTTCCGGGCCGTCGTCGCCTTCGTGGCAGCGGTCTTACCGCCCGCGGTGGCGGTGGCCTTCTTGGCCGCAGTAGCGGTCTTCTTGGCCGCAGTGGCAGCGGCCTTCTTCACCGCAGTGGCGGCCGTCTTAGCCGCAGTGGCGGCCGTCTTCTTGGCCGCCGTCGCCTTGGCGGCGGCAGCCTTCGCCGGCGTTGCCTTCTTGGCCGGGGCGGCCTTCTTGGTAGCGGGCTTGGCCGCGCCGCTCGCCGCCTTCCGCGCCGTCGCGGTCGCCTTGGCGCCCTTGGCCGCGGCCGCCGCGGCCCGGTTGGCCGACGCCGCCGAACTGCGGTCGGCCGACGCGGCGACCCGGTTGGCGCCCGACTTGGCGCTGGTCGCCGCCGCCTTGTTGGCCGACGCGGTGGAGCTGCGGTGGTAACCGGCCTTCGCCGTGGTGGCAGCCGACTTGTTC
Organism: Paractinoplanes hotanensis; assembly: GCF_023717965.1. Classification (NCBI taxonomy): domain Bacteria; kingdom Bacillati; phylum Actinomycetota; class Actinomycetes; order Micromonosporales; family Micromonosporaceae; genus Paractinoplanes; species Paractinoplanes hotanensis. The sequence goes on from NZ_JAMQOL010000083.1 coordinate 37,567, forward strand.
GCCGACGCCGTGGCACTACGCGCGGCAGCACTACCAGCCGCGGACGCCGCCTTCGACGCAGCGGCAGCCGACTTGTTCGCCGCCGCAGTGGCACTACGCGCGGCAGCACTACGGGCCGACGACGCTACCTTGGACGTACCGGCAGCCGACTTGTTCGCCGTCGCCGTGGCACTACGCGCGGCGGCACTACCGGCCGCGGTCGCCGCCTTCGACGCGGCGGCAGCCGATTTGTTGGCCGACGCCGTCGCGTTGCGCGAAGCGGCGCTGCCGGCCCCCGTCGCCGCCTTCTTCGCGGCCGCGGTCTTCTTGCTCGCAGTCGTCATCGCACCAGCCTTGGTTGCCGCCGTCTTCTTCGGCGCAGCCTTCTTGACCGCAGTCCTGGCCGTCGTCTTCTTGGGCGCGGCGATCGTCGCCGTCGTGGTGGCCGGGCCCGGCTCGGCCGCCGCAACGGTGCGCCGCGGGGTCACGGGCCGCTTCGCGGTCGCCTTTGCTGCTGCCGATCGAGCCGCGGCGGGCCGGGCCGCAGTGGTGGCCGGCTTCCGGGCGGCGCCGGACGCGGTGGCCGGCTTCCGGGCGGCAGCGGACGCGGTGGCCGACTTACGGGCGGTGGCCGCGGTGGCCGGCTTCCGGGCGGCGGCGGGCGCGGAAGACTTCGTGGACTGACTTGCCCCCGTACGCGAAATACGGCTTTTGTCCGCCGTGGTGGCAGAACGGGGGGCCTTTTTGGCAGCGGCCATCTGGGTGTTTCCTCCTTGCGAATGACTGCGCGAATGGCTGCGGGCTCGTCTCCGCACGGAGACTGCGACGTTCAGTAAGAGAACGATCGATAGCGAAGCTGGAGGCGGCTGATTCAGCTGGCGCCTCGGTCAGCTGACCTCCCCGTTCCAGCGGGCATCTTCGGCGTCCCAGTCCGCGTTGCGCTTCTCGACCGTCTCGAGGGCATGCGAAGCTTCGTCGGCCGTGGCGTAGGGGCCGAGTCGATATTGAGCAGGACAAACGTCGTCGCCGTGCTCGACCCGATGGTGGCGGAGGCACCAGAACCAGCCACCGCCGGACCCACTGTCGCTCATGCAATCACTCTGCACCTCAAACCGACCATCCGCCACCGATTCGGGCAAAAAGTCCTAGATTTCCACATTGGATGATGAGGGGAAGAGCACAAAAACCGCCCCGGCCGTACGGCCGGGGCGGTTCTGTATTACTGGCGCTACCGGAGTTCGGCGGCGACCAATTCGGCGATCTGGACGGCATTGAGCGCCGCGCCCTTGCGCAGATTGTCGTTCGAGACGAACAGCGCGAGACCGTTGTCGACCGTCTCGTCGGCGCGGATGCGGCCCACGTAGGACGGATCGCGGCCGGCCGCCTCGAGCGGCGTCGGCACCTCGGACAGTTCGACGCCGGGCGCGCTCGCGAGCAGCTCGCGGGCCCGGGCCGGGGTGACCGGACGGGCGAAGCGGGCGTTGATCTGGAGCGAGTGGCCGGTGAAGACCGGGACACGCACGCAGGTGCCCGAGACGAGCAGCGACGGAAGATCGAGAATTTTGCGGCTCTCGTTACGGAGCTTCTGTTCCTCGTCGGTCTCGCCGAGGCCGTCGTCGACGATCGAGCCGGCCAGCGGCAGCACGTTGAACGCGATCGGCTTGGCGAACGAGCGCGGGGCCGGGAACTCGACGGCGGACCCGTCGAAGGTCAGCTCGGTGGCCCGGTCGGCCACCTTCTTGATCTGCTCGTCGAGCTCGCTGACGCCGGCCAGCCCGGCGCCACCGACGGCCTGATACGTCGTGGCCACCATCGCGACCAGTCCGGCCTCGTCGTGCAGCGGGCGCAGCACCGGCATCGCGGCCATGGTGGTGCAGTTGGGGTTGGCGATGATGCCCTTGGGCCGGTTGCGCGCGGCGCCGGGGTTGACCTCGCTGACGACCAGCGGCACCTCCGGGTCCATGCGCCAGGCCGACGAGTTGTCGACGACGACGGCGCCGGCCTCGGCCACCCGGGGCGCGAGCTCTTTGGAGCTGCCCTTGCCCGCCGAGAACAGGACGATGTCGAGACCGCTGTAGTCGGCGGCCGACGCGTCCTCCACGGTCACCTCGCCGTCACCCCAGGCGAGGGCGCGGCCCGCGCTGCGGGCGGAGGCGAAAAGACGAAGCTGCTCAACGGGGAAGGCACGCTCGGCCAGGATGCGCCGCATGACGCCGCCCACCTGTCCCGTCGCGCCCACAATGCCGATCCTCATGGCGACAAAAGTACGGCTTGATCTGCGTACGGAGAAATCAGTTTGCTCTTCGAGTTTCACACAGTGGGAAATATGTCCCACATTAAGGGACGGCGGGCATACGGTCGGTGGCATGGCGACGTACACCCATGGTCATCATGAATCGGTCTTGCGCTCGCACCGGTGGCGCACCGCAGAGAATTCGGCGGAGTACCTGCTGCCGCACCTTTCCTCCGGCGTGACGGTGCTCGACATCGGCTGCGGTCCCGGCACGATCACCGCCGACTTCGCGAGCCTCGTCACTCCGGCGAGAGTCACCGCCCTGGAGGTGACGGAGGACGCGCTGAACCTGGCCCGGGCCGAGATCATCCGGCGCGGGCTGACCAACGTCGACTTCGCCGTCGGCGACGTGCACCGGCTGGACTTCGCCGACGACACGTTCGACGTCGTGCACGCCCACCAGGTGCTGCAGCATGTGGGCGACCCGGTGGCCGCCCTGCGCGAGATGCGCCGCGTCGCCCGGCCGGGCGGGCTGATCGCGGTGCGCGACAGCGACTACGCGGCCTTCACCTGGTATCCGCAGCTGCCCGAGCTCGACGAGTGGCTCGGCCTCTATCAGCGGGTGGCGCGGGGCAACGGCGGCGAGCCGGACGCCGGTCGGCGCCTGCTGGCCTGGGCCCACGCGGCCGGGCTGACCGACGTGACAGCGACGTCCAGCACGTGGTGCTTGGCCACCCCGGCCGACCGCGAGTGGTGGGGCGGCATGTGGGCCGACCGGATCCTGAAGTCGGAGATGGCGGCCACGGCCGAGCGCACCGGCGCGGCGACCCGGGCCGACCTGACCCGCATCTCGGCCGCCTGGCAGCGCTGGGCCGCCGACCCCGACGGCTGGATGTCACTGCTGCACGGCGAGCTGATCGCCCGCGTCTAGGTTCTGTTTCGTAGTTGGGGTGGGAGCGAGGCGCGGTCCAGATTTCGTCTGGCGGCGTCCCGCGAAAACCCGGTTCCAACACCGGGAGCCGGGCTTCCACGGGCCACCACCAGACGAAATCTGGA
>NZ_JAMQOL010000084.1:0-38987 GCF_023717965.1 Paractinoplanes hotanensis
TGAGACCTGAATCAGCAGGAATCACTCGAAACGGCGATGTGGACACGAGAGTGACCTCAACTCCAGAAGCTCAGTAATCGCACGAGATCAGACGCAAAATGCGCGGCATGAGCCCCGCGCGGCCCAGGTCGGTGAGGCGTCGTCAGGCTCGATCCGCGTTCGCCTCGACCACGCGCTTGACGTGAGCGGCGCGTTGCCTGAGCAACCGTCGTAGGTACGGGACCAGCAGAAACCGGGTCACCACTACCCCTACCGGTCCGAGCGGCAGGCAGACGGTCATGCGATCGGTCATCCGGGTCCCCGCCAGCGGGAGTCCATGGAACAGATGCTCTGACACACAGCGTTACGGCCTCGACCACGCCAGCGAGCACTATCGGCGGCAGATCAGTACGTCCCTTGTCGTACCTCACTGGCAGGGTCGGCGACATGGATGCCGATTTAGAACACGCAGCAGACCCCGAAGACCTCAGCCGGCTGATTGTCGTTCGGCTCAATACCGGCGATGTCGAAGGGCTCGTTGCCCTCTACGAATCGGATGCGGTCTTGGCTCTACCCGAAGACGGGGTCGCGAACGGATCGGAAGAGATTCGCGGAACCTTCGAGCGTTTGCTGGAAGGACGGCCAGTTTTCGAACCAGGTAGCCATCGTCCGACCCTGCGTGCCGGCAAGCTGGCTCTCACGTCGACCCGGCTACCTGACGGAACCGTGACCGTTGAGGTCGCGCGCCAGCAAGATGACGGAACTTGGTTGTGGGTGATCGATCAACCCGCCTTCATTCCGCCAAACACGTAGGAAAGTACTCAACTCGGCTACTTGTTGACTGGTGGCACGACCGCGCCCGGCCAGGCATGGTCGAGGTGACCGGCGGAGCCGCTCTCAATTCGGCTGCCCACCGCAGTGTTGGTGTGGCTCAGATTTGGCATGCGCCTGCCGGTCACCGCGGCGCGGAGAGGCTCGAGAGGGGTCTGCCCAGCTCAAAGTAGCGGTGCCCTCCTCGCCGACAGTCCTGTCGGAATCGAGGAAGGACACGGCATGGCCCGGGTCGTCATCGGTGTGGATCCGCATAAGCGTTCCGCCACCACCGAGATCATCAACGAGCGAGAGCAAGCCGTCGGGCAAGGCCGTTTCGGCACCGACAGATCAAGGTCGCCAACGCCGAACTCACCGATCTGGTCGACAGCACCGGCAGCACCCTGCAAGACCTCACCGGCATCGGCCCCTCCGGCGCCGCCCGCCTGCTGGGCGACATCGGCGACATCAGCCGCTTCGCCAACCGGGCCCACTTCGCGTCCTGGAACGGCACCGCACCGTTGGACGCTTCCTCCGGTGACCAGAACCGGCATCGGCTTTTCCGCGCCGGCAACCGGCGCATCAACCGCGTCCTGCACATCATGGCCGTCGTCCAGCTACGACCGCTGCCCGGCCAAATCCGGGCGTGGGTGTCTGCGGGGCGAATCCGACGCCGGGAGCGTGTGTCGGGCGGCGTTCGACGGTGGGCGAAGGTACCCCGGCGGGACACGGCGGAGCGGAGCCTTTCACATCAGACGATCTTGCGGGTGGCGGCCAGTAGCGCTGCTCCGGCAGTTGTCGCGGCCAGCCCGCCCACCAGCAGCCACAAGGCCGCTGTGCCGGTGACCGGGAGCGTGCCGGGCGACGGGCGGAGCGTGACGTCGAGACGCATGGCCCGGACGGCGCCGGTGCGGTCCACCCCGGTGGCCACGAAGGCATGCTGCCCCGGTGTCAGACCGTGCGGAACCGTCACCGCGTGCCGGAAGCTGCCGTCCTCGTCGGTGACGATGCGCGCCAGTTCGGTTGGCCGCGAGTAGAACGTGATGGTCACCGTCGAGTGGGCCGCGAAGCCATTGCCGATCATCACTACTTCCTGGCCGGGCGTGGTGGTCGAGATCGGGCCACGGTCGGTGTCCAACGACAGGTCGGTTCGGGGCGGGGTCCCTGCGGTGGCCGGGGCGGTGGGCACCACGCTGCTGGACGGGTCCGAGGAGGCGGACGAACCGCCGGCGGAGAGGGCGACTACCGACGCCGTGTACGACTGGCCGGCCACGCCGCCGAGGACGCAGCTGGTCGCGCCCGTGGTGACGCAGGTGGCAGGGCCGGGTGCGGCGGCCACCCGGTATCCGGTGACGGCGACGCCGTTAGACGCCGGCGCGCTCCAGGACACGGTGAACGACGAGGTGCCGGCCAGGGCGCGTACACCGGTGGGCACGGTGGGTACCGAAGGCCCAGGCACCGCAGTGGTGGGCGGCGGTGACGGTGAATCCGGGACAGAGGGTGCCGGGGAAGCAGACGGCGACGCCGAAGGTGACGGGGTCGGCGACTCGGATGGTGACGGCGACTGCGACGGCGTGGGCGAGATCCAGGGCGGCGGTACCCCCGGAGTTGGCGACGGCAACGGCGAGGACGGCGACGTGGATGGCGATGGCGAGGACGGGGACGGCGAGGAGGGGCTGGGCGAGGAGGGGCTGGGCGAGGACGGGACCGGCAGGGTGGGCACGGCCGCACTCGCGGCACCCCCACCCCGGGCATTCACGGCCCGCACCCGTACCTGATAGGTCGTGTCGTTGGCGAGGTTGCCCACTGAACCGCCGAGGGTGCTTCCCTGTCCCACCGGGCTGGTGGCCAGCACTGCCCAGTTCACCCCGTCGTCTGTGCTGGCCTCATACCCCGTGATGGTGTTGCCGCCGTCCCCGGTCGGTGGTTCGAATTCGATGTCGATCCTGCCGTCGCCGGGCCGGGTGAGTACGGCGGTCGGTGCGCCGGGCGTCGTCGCAGGAGTCACCAGCGCGTCCGAGTGCGGCCCGGGCCCGACGCTGTTGCGCGCTCGCAGCAACACCAGCGCCTGCGTGCCGTTGGTCAGGCCACCCACGGTGCCGGTACGGCCGCCGGTCGCGGCCGAGTCGGTGAACGGCTGCCAGCTTCCCCCGCCGTCGATGCTCGTCTCGTACGAGGAGATTGTTGCCCCGCCGTCGACCGGTTCCTGGAAGGTGAGCACCGCGGACCGGTCGGCCGGTTCCGCGCTGAGGCTGCCCGGCGGGCCCGGCACGTCGGCCGGCGTGACGTTCGCGGTGGCCTCGAGACCGTCGCCGACCGCGTTGACCGCCCGCACCCGCAGCGTGTACAGCGTGCCGTTGACCAGGCCCGGCACGTCCGCGTCGAGCGCCGGCCCGACCCCTGCCCGGGTGGCCAGGGTGCTCCAGTTCGCCCCGCCGTCGGTGGAGATCTCCCAGCGCAGGATGGCGCTGCCCACGTTCCCGGCGGGCGTGAACGAGACGACCGCCGCGCTGTCCGCGGGTGCCGCGGTCATCCCGGTCGGCGCGGGCGGCACGGTGAGCGCCACCGGCGTCACGACCATCGACGCGACGCTCGGTTTGGATCCGCCGACGTCGTTGCCGGTGTTCGACGCGATGACCGAGAACGTGTAAGCGGTGTTGTTCGACAGCCCGGTCACGGTGCACGCCGTCGCGGACGTGGTGGTGCACGTCCGGCCACCGGGCGAGGCGGTGACCTGGTAGAAGTCGATCGGCCGGAAGCCGTTGCCGGTGGCTCCCGACCACGACACCTCGGCCTGGCCGTCGCCCGGCGTGGCGGTCACCGTGGTGGGCGGTGTGGGAATCGTCCGCACGACCATGGCGGTCACCCCGGGCAGCCCGTCGATCACCGTCTCCGGCAGGCCGCCGCTGGTCACCCGGGCGACCCGGCCCGTGCCGTACAGCGCGACGTAGAGCTCCCCATCCGCCGTCCGCCCGATGCCGCCCAGGTCGTAGTGCCCTGTCAGCAGGTCGGTCGGTGTCCCGTCCGGCGCGATCTTGATGACCTTGTCCCGGTTGGTCAGGGCCAGATAGAGGTTCTCCTGCAGGTCGGCCACCATGCGCACGCCGTTGTCGAGCGATCCGCTGAAGACCGTCCGCTGGGTGCTGTTCGGGGAGAGGCTGACCACCCCGCCCTCCTGGCCGTGGCCGAAGTTGGAGTCGTAGAGGTAGACAGTGTCGTCACCGCCCATTGCCAGCGCGTCCGGGGTGAGCAGACCGGTGAACGGCGCGACGCCCGGCGGGCCGCCGGCCGGAATCTTGACGACCCCTCCGTTCTGATCCGCGATGTACACCGCGTCCGCACTGTCGACGGCCATGCTCGCCGGCGCCGACATCGCCGGGACGGGGATCTCCGGATAGGAGCCGTCAGCCCGATGCGCGTAAAGCCGCATGTCCCCCAGGCTGGTGGAGTAGAGCACGTAGAGGGTGCCGTCGTCACCCAGCGCCATGAGCTCGGGGATGCCCAGCCCTTCGTCGATCGTGGTCCGGGCGCCGTCCGGGCCGACCCGGACGATGACCGGGCCCGACCCCGCCTCAGCGCGAACATAGGTGACCGCACCGGGCACGAAGCCGGGCGGCAGCGCTCTCGCCGGGTGCGTGTCGACCAGCACCACCAACGCTGCGACCAGCAACGCCAGTAGCGCGGCGCTGCCCCGCCGCGGAATCGTCCCCACCACAAGGCAAACGCTATGGGCGCAGGACGACCGAGGTGCCCGCTTTCGTCAAACACCTCGGACGTTCAGCGTGACGCCCGCTGGAGGATCAGTACAGCTGAGCGGGTATTCCTTGATGCCAAAGGGCGCACCGCAAACTTTGTCTACGACGAAGCAATGACGCATCCTGACGCGTGGACAAACCGGAGGATACGGAGATTTCGGGAAGGCGCCTCGCGGAGCTTACAAGGCTGGCCAGCAAGATTCTCAGCTTTGTTCTGGCCTTGCCCCGTTACTTCGCGACCTTACTCATTCTGACTTCGTAACCACGAATCAAGAAACCCGTCAGGACACGACCCGCTCAACGCACTGTTTTTCGGCAAATCCGGATGTCGGCGGAGGGGCACCCGTCACCGTGTGTGTCTGAATACTCTGGCCGCGCCTCGACCGTCAGATCGCTGCCTGGTCTTACCGATGCCGTTGGCTGCTGTGTGCTCGATGGCGTTCGGGGCTCTGCACGGCGACTCGTGCGCCGACACTCCGGCACCTCATCGACAGGATGAGGTCCGACCGGCTCTGCGTTGACTCGCCCCACGTTTTTGTCGGGGTGTCTGGTCTCCTGTATGGCATGGTGCGCATCAATTTGGGAACTCGAGCCGGGCGAGAAGATTGAGGAGTTCGTGGCGGCGCTGATGCTGCTACGGCAGCAGGGGCCTGGCAACCGGATCACGCCGTCGCGCGGTGACCGTGGCGTCGATGTGCGGCTGGTCGACCTGGACGGGATCGGTTTCTTCCAGGTCAAGCGTTACCCCCGCCCGCTGACCAGCATCCAGAAGACGCAGACCGAGAAGTCCTGGACCACGTTCTTCGCGGAGACCGCGCCCAACGCGCCGGTCAAGTCGTGGTCTCTGGCCTGCCCGTGGAATCCCAGCAACGAGGCCCTGGAATGGCTGGAAACTCTTACCGCCGAGGCGCAGTTCCCGACCGATTGGATGGGCCGCGCCACGCTGGAAGCGATGGCCGCGGAGAACCCCGCGCTGGTCGAGTTCTACTTCGGCGACGGCGGCGAGCGCCTGCACCGCGCGATCACCAACGCCTTCCAAGGCGGACGAGACGTGCCCGAAGGCATCCCAGGTGAAGACCTGCTCGAGGCGACAACCTCGCGGATGATCGCGCTGTCGAGCGCCCTCAACGACGTCGACCCGTTCTACCGTTACGAGATCGACCTGCGGGCCGGCCGCCTACGCGACGAACCCCTCGAGGCCGCCCTGCAGACCGAGACCAACGCCGCGTTCGTCGAATACCGGCAGGTCACCGAGGACCGCTTCGGGGTCATGCGGATCTTCCCAAGGAGCCCCGCCGCGTTGCAGCTGTGCCCTATCAGCACCTCGATCCGCCTCACGGTGGAGAACGGATCCCCGGATCAGGAAGCGATCGAAGCCTTCCGCGACTTCGGCGCACCCTTCGCCGACATTCCCGGCACGGTCACCGCTGTCACCGGACCGCCCGGGATCCACCGCGCCTCCGGCGACGGCCGCTTCACCGTAATGGCGGTGCCGAGCAACGCCGCCAACCTGCCCGACCTTGAACTGCGGCTGCTCAACGCCAACGGCCAGCCGATTCACACCCTGGACCTCGTTGACGTCGAACTCGCCCGGGGCCTCAACACGGTCGGCGTGTGGCTCTCCGGCAAAGACCGCGCCGGCGCGCTCGCCTTCACCATGCTGATGAACGGGCCGGACGGGCAGGACGAAATCCGCGTCGAACCGCAACCCATTGGCGGGAAAAGCCCCGCCGAGGTGCTCCCCGCCATCCGATTCAAGGCCGCCATGACCGCCGGCACCCAACTAGTGCTCGCCGTGCGCGGCGGGCCCGCTCTGCCGGGCGTCTGGCCCCTGGAGGGCATTGACCATGGACCCGGTCCGCACAATGTCGCCGTTCTGGTCGAGGCTTTGGTCGACATTCAGCGGCACACCTTCGCCGGGATCACCATTCCTGACCTCGATACCGCCGATCTCGATGAACTGGCCGACATCCTCCGAGCAGCCCGGCTCCTGCGCGGCGAGCGGGTCGAGGTGACCTGGACGGAGGTGGCCATGACCCTCGGCACCCCCGAACGACGGGTCTTGTACGCCTGCGCCAAACTCGCCGACCCGACCTCAGCCCAGAACGCGCAGCCCGGCGACGAAATCCGGCTCGTCCCAGCCGCCAACAAACCGCGGTCCTCATCGCCGCCACCTCAGCCTGACACCCGAGCCACAGAACGGCCTCCGAGCCACGGGGGAGCCCTCACGGTGTCAGCCCGAAGTGGCAGCGGCCGACCAGCTCCAAAGGATGACGGTAAGGGTGGCCGGTCCCTCGGGTGAGGGCGATTTCGCAGGTCCGGTTGACGGAGGCGTAGTCGCCGGCAGTCACGGCTCACGCCTGTGCGCTGGTGGCCGAGGCAGTCAGTTCGGGATGTAGCATTCTGCGGTCGCCGGCACGACGTCCGGGTTGGCGATCGTACGAGCGGCGCGGGTGGCCTTCTGCGGTAGGGCGGCCCGCATGACGGCGGCGGTGTCGAGGACAAGGCTCATGGCACGGTTAGTGGCGCCCCAGCGCTGGGCGGCCGTAGCCCACGCCTTCCGGGTGACGACTTCAGCACACCGATCGCCACGACGGCGGCTCGACCGAATCGCTTGGCGACGACGGGCAGCACTGCGGCGACGGTCGCGATCGGGGACGCCTGGAGCTGCCGTCCGGTCACGATGTCCGGATCGATGGCCAACTTGCCGGTCGACACCGCCGACGCGGCGACGAGCGCAGCGAGATCGGCGCGACCGGTGTGGTGATCCGTGTGCGTCACGGCATGATCATCGTCGCGACCGATGGCGGGCGGGTACTCCGCCGGGGAGGTCTCTGCACCGGGACCGGCCATGGGCCGCCGGGTCCAGGTGCAGGGACCTGCGCATCAGCGGTCCCGGCTCACCAGCTCTAGCACGGGCAACCGAGACACCCGGAACGCGGGCCACGCTGCAGCGACGACGCCGGCCGCGACCGCAACGACGAGCGTCACTGCGAGGCGGGGCCACGGTACGACGACGGATGGGATCTCCGCGCCACCGGTGACGTCGATCAGCGCCCAGCCGAAGGCGACTGCGGCGGCGATACCGATCGCCGCTGCCACGAACGACAGCAGTGCCGCCTCGAGTCGCACGATGCGACGCAGCTCTCGGCGAGTCGCACCGACCGCTCGCAGCAGCCCGATCTCTCCAGTGCGTTCGTTGATCGCGAGCGCCGTGGTGTTGGCGACTCCAAGCAGCGCGATCAAGCTCGCCAGGATGAGCATCCCGTCGATGAAGTTCCCGAACGCGGCGATCTCGCTCCCGCTGTTGGCGACGTGTTCTGCCCGGGTCTCGAAGAACGACCCGGGCGTGTCTCGGACCAGCACCCTCACGTCTGCCTCGGCGTCCGCGACCGCTCCGTCGGCGAGGTCGACGAACACCAGCGCGTCGAGCTGACGACCGACCGCGGCGTCGAGTGTCGTACGGTCGACGAAGTACAAGGGGGCTTCGAAACCGCCGGTGCTCCTCGCGACCACGGCAACGATCGGCGCTTCGATGGTCGAGCGTTCGAACTCGATCGCGAGGGTGCCGCCGAGCAGCGCCGGGTCGTCACCGACCACGGCCACGCCCCCCTCGCGCAGGTCGGCGAGGTCGCCGGCGATCGGGTCGAGGTCGAACATGGTGGGCAGGGCCGTCGGGTCGATGCCGCCGATCGCCTCGGCTTTGCCTGCCACGATCCCTTCGGCGACCGACAGCGCAGCGACCGCGTCGACGTCGGCCAGCGCTGCGATCCGGCCGGCCAGGGTGGGGTCGATCGTCGGGAAGTCGGCGGTCGCCGACGTGACCACCAGGTCGGCCTGCAGTCCCTCACGAACGTCGGTCCCGACCCCGCTCGTCAGTGAGCTCGCGAAGATCGCGAACATCGTCACCATCGCGGCGCCGAGCATGAGCGCGAGCGCCGTCGATGCCGATCGACGTGGACTCGCGGCCAGGTTGCCCGCTGCGATCGAGCCGGACACACCGGCGGCGCGGCGGGCCACCGGAGCGCCGCCACGCGCTGCGGCGGTCACGAGCGCCGGGCCGCACAGCACGAGCGCCGGGACGATGGCAGCCGAGAGCATGAGCCACACTGGCTTCGAGCCCACCACAGCCACAGCTCCTCCAGCGATCGCCGCCACGGCGAGCACGAGCCCGCTCGCAGTCCGTGCCGGGCTCACCACCCGGGGTTCCGCCATACTCTCGCGCAGCGCCTCGATTGGCGGCGTCGCCGCCGCGCGGCGAGCCGGGATCCATGCCGAGAGAATCGTTGCGGCGATACCGACGGTCGCGGCGATCGCGATCGAGGCCGTGCTCACGATCGACGGTCCGGTGAGCAACGTGACCCCGGTCAGTCCGACGACCCAGCGCAGCGCCCCCACTCCCGCGACGCCGCATACGAGGCCGGCGAGCGTGGCGATCGTTCCGACGAACGCCGCCTCGATCACCACTCCGCCGAGCACCTGGCGTCGTTCCGCACCGATCGCACGCAGGAGACCCGACTCCCGCCGACGGCGGGCGACGGTGAGCGCGAACGTATTGAAGATGATCGTCACGCCGATCAACACCGCGACCGCGGCGAAGGCCAGGAGGAACACGTTCAGGAACTGCAGGGGTGACGTCGCGGCGTCCTGCATCGTCCGGATGTAATCCGGTCCGTCCACAACCTCGCCATCGGACAGTGCCGACAGCCGGCCGAGCACCTCAGCGCGGTCGGCACCCTCCGCGACGTCGACGAGCACCTCGGTCGGCGCCGCGGTGTCGAGCCAGGCGGACACCGCTCCGTCGGGTAGGAGAATCGTTCGCTGCAGCGGTGCCGCGTCCGCCGACGCGAACTTCGCGACACCGGTGATGGTCGCGTCGTGCATCCCCGTCGCGGTCAGGACCTGTGCGACGCCACCGGGAGCCACGCCTGCGTCATCGGCGAGCGATCGATCGATCACGATCTCTCCGACCTCAGTCGGTGGTCGCCCGCTCGCGAGCCGGAACGGATTGAGCGCCGGGTCGGCGACCCAGTTGCGACCGACGTCGCTCGCCGTTCCGGTGCCGACCGACGATCCGTCGACGACCAGCTTCGCGAAGCCGACCCATTGCGAGGCGGCCCCGTCGACGCCGTCGACCGCAACCACGCGCTCGGTGATGTCGGGATCCAGCGATCGCTGAACCGACCTGGCAGGATCTCCCGGCCCTCCGCCGGGCTCGCCGAGGGCGACGCCCTGCACCACGGCGTCCGTCCCAGCCAACGCTTCGGCGATGTCGCTGGCCGCTCGGCCGCGCATCGAGTCGGACAGCACCAGCGTCGCGACGAGGAACGCCACCGACAGTGCGATCGCCGTGCCCGTGAGCACGAACCGACCCCGGCTCGCGAACACGCTCCGGGCCGCGCTCCGCACCATCTGGCTCATCGCCCCAGGCCCTTCACCACGTCGAGCACCGCATCGGCCGACGGGCGATCCATCACGTCGTGCACTCGGCCGTCGACGACGAACACGACGTGGTCCGCCCAGGCAGCGGCGTTGGGATCGTGCGTGACCATCACGATCGACTGGTCATGCAGATCGACCGCTGACCGCAGGAATCCGAGGATCTCCTGTCCGGACCGGGTGTCGAGATTGCCGGTGGGCTCGTCGGCGAACACCACCTGCGGCCGGGTGACCAGCGCCCGGGCGACGGCGACGCGCTGTTGCTGGCCACCCGAGAGCTCCGTCGGCCGATGATGCATGCGATTACCGAGGCGCAGCATCGACACGACCTGATCGAGCGCTGCACCGCTCGGCCGGCGGCCCGACAACGCCAACGGCAGACAGATGTTCTCCTCGGCCGTGAGCGTCGCCACGAGATTGAACGTCTGGAACACGAACCCGATCCGTTCTCGGCGCAGCAAGGTCAGCTCGCGGTCGTCGAGGGCCGACAGATCGGTGCTGCCGACGAAGGCTCGGCCCGACGTCAGTTGATCCAGCCCGGCGGCACAGTGCATCATCGTCGACTTTCCCGAACCCGACGGGCCCATCACAGCCGTGAACTTCCCCGCCGGAAACGCGATGGTGACGTCGTCGAGTGCGACGACGGCCGACCGGCCGGAGCCGTATCGCTTGACGGCGCCGACGAGCCTGGCCGCAGCGTCATCAGCGTTGGCTGACAGCACGCCCCCGGACTGCTGATCGACGACCGTGGAATCTGGACGTGAAGACACAAGACCTCCGATGAGTGGTTGGCCAGGGTTTGTCAGGGATCTGGAGTTGTAGGTCTAGCTGGGGACCGGGGCAGCCCAACCGCTCCGTGAAGCGGCCCGCCGGCGGGCCGTTGAAACAGCTCTCGAACTTCACACGGGTGCTCCATGAAACCGGTGGCGCTTCACCGCTTTGCCGTCGTTGCCCGGCCAGGGTCGGTGGGCACACAGGCCCGGCGGCACCCGCAGCTGTCTCATGGAGCAGGTCCGCCTCACCGCTCGATGTCCAGATGCGGCGAGCGATCTGGGACGGAAGCCGGCGCGTGCTGTCCCTGTTCACAGTGCCGGTATGCCGGTTCGGCGAGCGGGGTTGGTAGCCCGGGCGTGCACGCCCGTTACCAGGACCGCCGCCAGCGCCGCCCACCAAGCACGGCACCCACCGGCCTGCCAACCGACCGGCCGGCGCTTCGCCGGACGGTGCTGCGTTGACTGCCATCACTAGCCTTCTACATACGGGCTACATTGCCTATCTGCTGCCTACTTCGTACCGAGCGAATCTGAGACGACCATTAATACGGCGCACGTACCAGCGTGGTGGCGTCGAGGTCCTGCCCCGGTAGGGCGGCAAACCCGCTGCGTCGCTTCCTCTTCGTCGATGTTCATGCGGAAGGCTCGACCGCCGCAGTCGCCGCATCGGGATTCGACGACAGTCGCTAACGGATAACCGCCGGCCTTGAAGCGTCTGATGTACTCGGCGAGATCATCGAAGTCATGTCCACGCCACAACTGCCCGGACTTCTTGAGTGCCACACCGCGACATCCTGCCTGACGCCAGGACCGGGGCATCGGCTCATCGGTAGCTCCGCGCACCGCCGGGCGTGCCGACCTCGCGCAGGTTGCGGCCAGCACGACTTGCGGCAGGCGAGCGCCTTGTTACGCGAGCCATTTTCTGATCGAGGAGAAGTCCGCGTCGGAGAGACCAACCAAAGGGTCGACTTGATGCACCAATGCCCGCCCCGGATGGTGGCCGGCCACCCAACGCCGATCGGCGTCGGTCGTCTCGTCATCGATCCACACGAAGGTGCGCCCGGCAGCCCAGCGAGTGAGGAATATCGTCTTCCAATGCAGCCCACGCTCCGGCTCATCGTCGGCATCGGGAAACTCGACCACTGGCAGATCCGGAAGACCAAGCCGGGGCGAGATGACCTCGTTGGCATCTGCCATCCACGTCGTCGCCCAGACAAGCTGACACCCCAGCCCCAACAGCTTGCCCCCGTCGGCTGGATCAAGCCGGTCCACCAGTGGGTTGCCTAACGCACCGCTCGCCGGACCGGCGACATCGCTGGAGGAGTCTCTCCGCTGCCCTAGCCGGGTGCGGAACGGGATCAGCGGCCCGTCTACGTCGAGGAAGACCAGCGGACGGGCATCGTGGCCGGCGATCATCGCTGGAAACCTACCGCAGAGCGAGCCGCGGCCGACATTCACGCTGTCGGCGGCGGAAGTGAGCACCTGTTCGAGCGCGCGTTCACACGGTCCCTCGGTGCGAGC
Organism: Paractinoplanes hotanensis; assembly: GCF_023717965.1. Taxonomy (NCBI): domain Bacteria; kingdom Bacillati; phylum Actinomycetota; class Actinomycetes; order Micromonosporales; family Micromonosporaceae; genus Paractinoplanes; species Paractinoplanes hotanensis. Next base: position 12,278 of record NZ_JAMQOL010000084.1, read on the forward strand.
CCGACGTGCTTGAAAGTGTTTCGACCGCCCAGGCCTGTCGGCACCCGCGAGGCAACCACGGGGCAACCACGGGGGTGGGCCGGGATGCGCTCAACGCCGCCACCGGCCAACTGTCGGAACTGCTGACCGCCGGCCCGGCACGCACCGCCGTACGCGCTCCGGTCGACTGAACGCCGGCCGCGGGCACTTGTCTGTGACCGTGCGGACAGCCAGAAACGCGTTTCTCCGATCGGCGTTCGCTCCGTAGGATCTCCGGCGATCAAGGGGGATGAAACGGTGGGCGATTTCCAGCAGTTCGCGACGGATGTGACCTTGCGTCTGTCCACCATGTCCAAGGGCGAGTTGTACGCCGTCGGCGACGGTCTCGACCGGGACTCTCTCTGGCTCACCTTTCTCGCTTCCTTCCCCGCCGGCACGAATCTGCGGTTCCGTCAGCGATCCGAGTACGACTGCTCGACCTGCCGCGGTTTCATCAAGCACTTCGGCAACGTCGTCGAGATCCACGACGGGCGGGTCCGTACCGTCTGGTCCGGCGTGTCGGCATCCGACCCGGTCTTCTCCGTCGTCGCCGCCGCTCTTGACGAGTTCGTTCTTTCGTTGCCGTTGTCCACCATCTTCCGGTCCGCTCAGGCCCAGTACGGGACGAAGACGACCCGGACCCTGCGCGACGGCCAGGTCGAGGTGTGGCATCACCTGCAGGGCCGGGTGGAGAAGCGGCATCGCATCGAGGACATCGGCGCGGCACAGGGCAACTTCGACGCCGCGGTGCAGGTCTTTCAGCGTGGCCTGGCCGAGTTGAACCGGCACGCTTTGGACACCGTCGTCAACCTCATCGACGACAACGCCCTCTACCGCGGCGCGGAGCATCGCCGGGCGGTGACTGAGTTCCGCTCGCTGCAGAACCGGTGGACTGAGGCGACCAACCGACGCGCCTTCGTCTTCGCCAACGCCATGAACCCGGCGGCCCGGTTCCGCAACACGGTGATCGGCACCCTCGTCCAGGATCTCTCCGTGGGCATCAGCCTGGAGCAGGCAGTTCGGTCGTTCGAGGCGAAGGTGGCGCCGCAGAACTACCAGCGCCCCACAACGCTGATCACCCCCGGCATGGTCAAGGCCGCCATGAAGACCATTGCCGAGCTAGGCATCGAGGAGTCGTTGCAGCGACGGTTCGCCCGGCTGTCCGACGTGTCGGTCACCAACGTGCTGTGGGTCGACAACGACGCCCAGGCACAGATGAAGGACGGCATCGAGGGGCTGCTCATGCAGGCTGCCGCACCCCGGTCGTCAGGTGCGCTCCTTCGCGACGCCGATCCGGAGGAGATTCCCGTGGTCTCCTTCGTGAAAGACATCCTGCCCGACGCCGCCACCATCGACCTGTGGGTCGCCAACACCTACGAGCCGCACCTCGTCAGCCTCACCACCGGCCGGCACCCGGCTGCTCCGCGGTTGTTCAAGTGGGACAACGATTTCGGCTGGTCGTACGGCGGCAACGTCACCGACTCGATCAGGGAGAAGGTCAAGCGGGCCGGCGGCAACGTCACCGGCAAGCTGCGGGTGAGCCTGTCCTGGTTCAACCACGACGACCTGGACCTGCACGTTCACGAACCCAACGGCGACCACATCTGGTACCAGGAGAAGCGCAACAAGCTGGACGTCGACATGAACGCCAGCGGGACGCTCTCCCGCGAGCCGGTGGAGAACGTCACCTGGACCGACCGTGTCCCCGACGGTGAGTATCGGATCCAGGTGAACCAGTACCGCAAGCGGGACAGCGCCCAGTTCGGCTTCGTGATCGAGACCGAGAGCAACGGGAAGATCGAGCATTACAGCCACGAGCGCGCGGTCGGCCAGAAGCAGACCGTCGAGGTGGGCCTGATGACGGTTGCCGGCGGGGTGATCACCGCCTTCCGGCCGGGTAAGGACGTGCAGCCGGGCAGTGCGGGCAAGGAGTTGTGGGGCATCACCACCGAACAGTTCTTACCGGTGTCCACCATCATGTACTCGCCGAACTACTTCGATGACAACGAGGTCGGCAACCGGCACTACTTCTTCATCCTGGAGGGGTGCGTCAACGACCAGCCGACGCGAGGGATCTACAACGAGTTCCTCCGCAGCGACCTGCAACCTCACCGCAAGGTGTTCGAGGTGCTCGGCGACCGCACCAAGTGTGAGCCGACCCCGGATCAGCTTTCCGGCCTAGGCTTCAGCTCTACGGTCCGCAGCTCGGTGGTCGCCAAGGTGACCATGACCGGCGGTCGGCGCCGCCTCATCAGCATCCAGTTCTGATTCCCTGCCCAGATATTCCAGAGAGGCCACCGTGACCATTTTCGAGAAGGCCACCAGGGAGAAGTTCCGCTATCCGTCGGCCAAGGGACTGCTGACCACGGAACAGCTGTGGGAGCTGCCGCTGACCGCCAAGTCCGGCTTCAGCCTCGATGATGTGGCAAAGGCGGTCAACGCCGAGCTCAAGGCCGTCGACACCGAGTCGTTCGTGGCCACCGAGGCCAATCCGGCCAAGGCAACCTTGGAGACCAAGCTGGATGTCGTCAAGCACGTCATCGCTGTCCGCCTCAGGGAGGACCAGGCGGCGAAGGCGGTCGCGGCCAAGAAGCTGGAGAAGGAGAAGCTGCTGGCGGTCCTGGACCGCAAGCAGGACGCGGTCCTGGAAAATCTGACCGAAGCAGAGCTACTGGCGCGGATCAACAACCTGTAGCCCGCCGAAAATCAGCGTCTTCCACCTTCCGCGCCCGTGGAACTGCCTGCACCGGTTCGCGCCTCCGTCGTCCAGGCCATGGCGGGCACGGACGGAACATTCCCGAGGAGGGCATCTTCCCCCGCCGTCTCCACCACTCGAGCCCGAGCAGTGGAGTGGGAGGTCAAGGCTGTGGGAACAGGTCGTCCCGCTCGCGGACGAGCTCGACCAGCCTTTCGATGTGGCGCGCGACCAGAGCGACGTTGAGGTGGGAACCCTGAATTTTGATCTCTTGATCCCCGTATGTCATCGTCAGGAAGTCCTCGTGGCGCTCGAGTATCGGATATTCCGGATCGCGCCACGCTACCTCCCTGGTAATTTCGGCCTGGCATCGATGGAGCTCCTGGTATGCGCAGGAGAAGACCTTCCCTTGGTAGATGACTCGCAGGCCCCACGTAGTGAAGGCAATGCTGTGCATCGGCTTTCCGTTCCACCAGCGGAATTTGCTCGTCGAGGCAACGATCCGCTCGGCTCCGTCGATTCCGTGGATAGCCGCCAGGCGCCGCAATTGGTACTCAGGTGACGCGATGGCGAGGCCCAGGACGCCGCCCTTGCTGAGAATCTGCTCCAGTTCGCGGATCAACCTGGAGTGGCGGGTGCCCTGCGGGTCGCTCGGCGATGCGGCATCGTTCCTCCGGCTCACCGAAGCGGGGACGGTGTCCGGTGGGCCGGTGCCATTCTTGTCCTGGTCGGGTCGCCAGGTCGGAAACTCCGGGGGTTCGCCGAGGGGGATGTCGTCGAACTCCGGCCGTTGCAGCAGAAGCCGGAGCAGTTGCTCTGCGCCGGCCTTGGTGAAGTCGGAGACGGTGTACACCGTCGTCGAGGAAGGAGTCAAGAAGTCCGGAACTCCGGCGAGAGTCTGACCCGGTAGGACGACCGGCACAAATTTCTGAAGATCGTCCTGTGTGGCGTAGAACGCGTCGCGCACCAGCCGGGCCTCCCACTGCACGCCGCGGCCGTGGTCCGGTCCTGATCGGCCCTCCGCTCGCTGTCGGTACAGGTCGGAAGCAACGCAGAGCACGACATCTGCCTCACGGATCTGATCTGCGGTCCACAGGGCCCAGTCTTGCCGCTGACCCGCGGCCACCATGTCCAGGCGTGCGTCGATGCCGTTCGCACGTAGGAATGCCCAGAGCTCGCGTACGACGTCGTCGTGCTTTTCCTGGTGTGCGTAGGAGATGAAGACTCGTCTGGACAAACCGTCACCCCGTATCCGAGCCGGCCAGCGCGCTGAGACCGGCGAGGCATGACCACTTCCAGTGTTGTCGGCCAGGATGATGAACCTACAACAGTCGCCGGCATCACATGGCTGTCCGTGCGGTTGCTGGCGGTTGTCGACGTGGACGACCCGATCGTCCCGTCCCAGGCGCTCGAGATCACCCTGGAGTGGTGAAGGACTCGGTCTGATCCGGCTCGAACTGGGTAAACGAGTCTGTCCGACCCTGAGAGAGACGAGTAGCCGCACCATGATGATCTGGCCTGGTTCGCCGTACCCGCTCGGCGCCTCCTACGACGGCGGCGGCACGAACTTCGCCCTGTTCTCGGAAGTCGCCGAGCGCGTCGAGCTGTGCCTGTTCGACGACGACGGCACCGAGACGCGCATCGACCTGCCCGAGCGGGAGGCGATGGTGTGGCACGGGTATCTGCCGCGGATCGTGCCGGGGCAGCGCTACGGCTACCGCGTGCACGGTCCGTACGACCCGGGCGCCGGGCTGCGCTGCAATCCCAGCAAGCTGTTGCTCGACCCGTACGCGAAGGCCATCGAGGGACACAACGACTGGAACGAGGCGTTGTTCTCGTACCGGTTCGGCGATCCCGACGCCTACAACGACGACGACTCGGCCCCGTACGCGATGAAGTCGGTGGTCGTGAACCCGTACTTCGACTGGGCCAACGACCGGCCGCTGCGCATCCCGTTCCATCAGACGGTCATCTACGAGGCGCACGTCAAGGGCATGACCGAACACAACCCGCGGATCCCCGAGGACGTCCGGGGCACCTACTCCGGCCTGGCTCACCCGGCGATGATCAAGCACTTCAAGGAGCTGGGTGTCACAGCGGTCGAACTGATGCCGGTGCACCAGTTCGTGCACGACAGCAACCTGGTCGAGCGTGGCCTGCGCAACTACTGGGGCTACAACACCATCGGCTTCTTCGCGCCGCACAACGACTACGCGTCCTTCGGCGGCCGCGGCGGGCAGGTGCAGGAGTTCAAGTCGATGGTCAAGGCGCTGCACGCGGCGGGCATCGAGGTGATCCTCGACGTGGTCTACAACCACACCGCCGAGGGCAACCACATGGGCCCCACGCTGTCGTTCAAGGGCATCGACAACCCGGCGTACTACCGGCTCGTCAACGACGACAAGCAGTACTACTACGACACCACCGGCACCGGGAACAGCCTCAACGTGCGCCACCACGAGTCGTTGCGGCTCATCATGGACTCGTTGCGCTACTGGGTGACCGAGATGCACGTCGACGGTTTCCGGTTCGACCTGGCCGCCGCGCTGGCCCGCGACTTCCACGAGGTGAACCGGCTGGCCGCCTTCTTCGACCTGGTCAACCAGGACCCGGTCGTCTCGCAGGTCAAGCTGATCGCCGAGCCGTGGGACGTCGGCGACGGCGGCTACCAGGTCGGCGGCTTCCCGCCGTTGTGGACCGAGTGGAACGGCAAGTACCGCGACAGCGTGCGGGACTTCTGGCGCGGCGAACCGGCCTCGCTGGGCGAGTTCGCGTCCCGGTTCGCGGGCAGTTCCGACCTGTACGAGATCGACGGACGGCGGCCGATCGCGTCCATCAACTTCGTGACCGCGCACGACGGCTTCACGCTGAACGACCTGGTCTCGTACAACGAGAAGCACAACGACGCCAACGGTGAGGGCAACCGCGACGGGGAGAGCCACAACCGGTCGTGGAACTGTGGCGTGGAAGGCCCGACCGACGACTCGGAGGTCGTCGCGCTGCGCGAACGGCAGAAGCGCAACTTCCTGGCGACCTTGCTGCTGTCGCAGGGCGTGCCGATGATCGCGCACGGCGACGAGCTCGGCCGCACCCAGGGCGGCAACAACAACGTCTACGCCCAGGACAACGAGATCAGCTGGATCGACTGGGCCGACGCGCGCCACCACGACGTGCAGACCGTCTTCACCCGGCAACTGACCCGCCTGCGGGCCGAGCACCCGATCTTCCGCCGCCGCCGCTTCTTCACCGGCGCCCCCGCCGGCGAGTCGAAGCTGCCCGACATCGCCTGGCTGCGGCTGGACGGCACGCCCATGCGCGACGAGGACTGGTCGCCCGAGGCCTCCCGCACGGTGGCGGTGTTCCTCAACGGCCACGGCATCCCCGAGTCGGACGCCCTGGGCGAGGCCATCGTCGACGACTCCTTCCTGACGCTGTTCAACCCGTCGCCCGAGGAGGTCGAGTTCACCCTGCCCGAGCCGGCCTACGGCCAGGCGTGGGAGATCGCCGTCGACACCGCCGACCCCCTGCTGGCCAACGCCGGCACGGTCAAGGCCCAGGAGGGCGTACGGGTCCCCGCCCACGCCATGCTCGTGCTGCGCTGCCAGTACTGAGCGACTCAGCTGTCCGCGTCCGGCCGGGCCACGGGTTCCTGGCCGGACGAACAGGGTCACGCGACCAGAGATGTCGATACGCGCACCTGTCTGCGGTTTCTCCGGGCCGCGTTGCTTTCGCGCGTCGCCCGTCCTGTAATCGTCAGCGGAGGTGCGTGATGAGCGAATGGACGACGATCGTGGTCGGCGTCGACGGTTCCCCCGGCAGCCGGAAGGCCCTCGCATGGGCCGCGGCCGAAGCCGCAGATCACGGTTCCGGGCTGCTCGTGCTCAACGTCTGGGAGCACACTCTGCTGCCGCCGGCGGGTAGCGTCAGCGTGTCGGAGCGCATGGTCCCCGAGCCCAGCCGGACCACCGCCGACGAGCTGCTCCAGGTGATCAAGGAGGAGCTCGGCGAGAACCCGCCGGTCCCGGTCAAGGCCCACGTCCGCCAGGGCCGCCCCGCCAGGATCCTGATAGACGAGTCCGAGGGCGCCGACCTGCTCGTTGTCGGCCATCGCGGCCTCGGGGGCTTCGCCGGACTGGTGCTCGGCTCGGTCAGCCAGCACGTGGCCGCGTACGCGAAATGCCCGGTGACCGTCGTCCGGTGAACCGCGGGCGTACATAGACGAATCTAAATGGAAACTTAAGTTTTACGTGTGTCGATCCCCCCTGTCGCGGGCAAACGCGACATGATCTCACGTATCGACAGGCATTAATGCCTGTGATCGTGGGGAGGAAACACGTGAGATTTGCTGTCGCGCTGGCCGGCGCTATCGCCCTGGTCAGTGGGAGCCTGGTGGTCACCACCACGAACGCGCAAGCCGCGCCGGCCACACCCGGCTCGTCACTGCTCGACCAGGCCGGTTCGGCGATCAAGAAGTCCGGTCAGGACAGGTACACGGTCTACAGCAGCAAGAAGGGGACTGTCCGCTACACCCGCACCTACGACGGCCTGCGCGTCGCCGGCGGTGATCTGGTCATCCGCACCAAGGCCGACGGCACGTACGCGGGCTCCTCGGTCGGTCTGGTCAAGCCCCTCAGCCTGGGCACCAAGCCGTCGGTCAGCGCCGAGCGGGCGGCGGCCACGGCCAAGGGCGAGTTCGAGGGCGCCATCACCGGCGCCGGGAAACCGGAGCTCTTCGTCGACGCGACCAGCGGCATCGGCCGGCTGTCGTGGGAGACCGTGATCACCGGGTGGCAGCCGGACAAGCAGACGCCGTCGCGCTTCCACGTCATCTCCGACGCGCTGACCGGGGCCGTCGTCGGCTCGTACGACGAGATCGAGAACGTCGCCGGCACCGGCAACAGCATCTATTCCGGCGCGGTCGCGCTCGAGTCCACGGCGGCCGGGTCCTCGTACAACCTGGTCGATCCCACCCGCGGTGGCGGCCTGACCTGCGACATGAACAACCGTACGTCGGGCGCCTGCACCACCTTCACCGACGCCGACAACACCTGGGGCACCGGGGCCGCCGCCGACCGGCAGTCGGCCGCGGTCGACGCGCACTTCGGCGCCGCGGTGACCTTCGACTACTTCAAGGACGTGCACGGCCGCAACGGCATCTTCGGCGACGGGCGGGGCGTGCCGTCGCGGGTCCACTACGGCAGCAACTACGTGAACGCGTTCTGGGACGGCGCGCAGATGACCTACGGCGACGGCAGCGGCAACGCCAAGCCGCTGGTCGCGCTGGACGTGGCCGGGCACGAGATGGCGCACGGCGTCACCGAGAACGTGGTGCCGGGCGGCCTGACCTACTCCGGCGAGTCCGGCGGCCTGAACGAGGCCACCAGCGACATCTTCGGCAGCATGGTCGAGTTCCACGCGAACAGCGCGACGGACGCCGGCGACTACGACATCGGCGAGAAGATCGACATCAACGGCAACGGCTCGCCGCTGCGCTACATGTACAACCCGACGCTCGACGGGCGCTCGCACGGCTGCTGGTCGACGAGCACCCGCAGCGTCGACGTGCACTACTCGTCCGGCGTGGCCAACCACTTCTTCTTCAACCTGGCCGAGGGCAGCGGGGCCGGTCCGTACGGGACCTCGCCGGTCTGCGGCACGGCCGACCCGGTGGTGGGCATCGGCAAGGAGAAGGCCGCGAAGATCTGGTTCCGGGCGCTCGACTCGTACTTCGTCTCGAACACCGGCTACGTCAGCACCGCGACCCCGGGCAACACCGCGCGGGCCTATTCGCTGTCCGCCGCCAGCGACCTGTACGGCTTCTGCGGCGCCGAGTACAAGGCGGTCCAAGCCGCGTGGACCTCGGTGAACGTGGCCGGCGCCGACGAGGAGTGCTCGACCGGCAACGACTTCTCGGTGGCTCTCTCGGCGGCGACCGCTGCCGTCGGCCCCGGCGAATCGACCACGGTCACGGCGACCACCGCGCTGGTCAACGGCGAGGCGGAGCCGATCACCTTCGCGGCCGGCGCCACCCCGGCCGGCGTGACCGTCTCGTTCGAGCCGGCCACCGTCACGGCCGGTGAGTCCACCACGATCACAGTGAGTGCTGACGCCACCGCGGCACGGACGAGCGGAGCGATCCGGATCACCGCGACGGCCCCGTCGATCACCCGGACGCGGGACCTGACGGTCACGGTCAACAGCGGCGCGCGGTGCGCCGCCACCAGCACCACGGCCGTGCCGATCCCCGACAACACGACGGTGACCAGCACCGTCACGATCGACGGGTGCACCGCCACGCCGTCGGCGACGAGCGGGGTCGAGGTGCACATCCGGCACACCTACATCGGTGACCTGGTGGTCAGCCTGATCGCCCCCGACGGCACGGCCTACGTCCTGCACAACCGGGCCGAAGGCAGCACCGACAACATCGACCGGACGTACGCGGTCAACCTGGCCGGCGAGACTGCCGACGGCACCTGGACCCTGCGGGTGCAGGACGCCGCCACGGTCGACACCGGCGCCCTGACCGGCTGGACCCTCTCGCTGTGACGGATCGCGGTGCCCGCCGTCCGGGCGGGCACCGCTGTCCCCCGCACGCTCCGGACGACGCCCGACCGGCTCAGCCCGGTGCGCGCGCGGACATAAGCTGAGTGCCATGGATCGAGCGACCGACCTGCGCTGGTACGAGGCGCTGCAGCAGATCTTGGCGGGCGCCCACCTGTGGCGTCCGGACGAGGTCGCCCCCGCCCTCGACGTGGTGATGGCGCGGCTCAGGATCCGCACCCGCATCTGGGTGGTCAACTACGAGCAGACGGCGCTGACCCCCCTGCCGCAGCCGGGTCCGGCGCCCGAGGTCCTGCCGATCGACGGCACCCTGCCGGGCCGGGTGTTCACCCGGGTCCGCTCCGCTCCGGCCGGCGACGGGCCCGGCTACCGCTGGTGGACCCCGATGGTCGACGGCACCGACCGCCTCGGCGTGATCGAGTTCGTCGGCGGTGACGCCGCCGTGGCCCGTGAAGAGGCCTTCCCGGAGCGTTGTGAACTGGTCGCCGGCCTCGTCGGCCACCTGATGAACAGCGCGAAGCAGCGCGGCGACCACCTGGAACGGGCCCGCCGGTCCCAGCCGATGTCGACCGCCGCCGAGCTGCTGTGGGCGTCGCTGCCACCGCTGACCGCCAGCTTCGACCGGGCCGTGGTCAGCGCCGTCCTCCAGCCCTGCTACGACGTGGGCGGGGACGGATTCGACTACGCAGTCGACGACGGTGTCATGTGGCTCGCGGTGCTGGACGCGGCGGGCCGCGGGCTGGAGGCCGGCCTGACGTGCACGGTCGCGCTGGCCGCGCTCCGGGCGGCCCGGCGGGCCGGCGGGGGACTGGTCGATCAGGCGCGGGCGGTCGACACCGCGCTGACCGGGCAGTTCCGCGACAGCCGCTTCGCCACCGCCGTACTGGCCGAACTGCACCTGGACACCGGCCGGCTGCGCTACCTCAACGCCGGGCATCCGGCCCCGGTCGTGCTGCGCGGCGGGCGCGCGGTGCTCGAGCTCAAGGCCGGTCGCCGCCTGCCGCTGGGCTTGCCCGACGCGGCGGCCGAGGTGGCCGAGGAGACGTTCGAGCCGGACGACCGGCTGCTGCTCTACACCGACGGCGTGACCGAGGCGCGAACGTCCGGCGGCGAACGGTTCGGCCTGTTCCGCATGATCGACCTGGTGGAACGCAACGCCGCAGCCGCGCTGCCCGCGCCCGAGACGGTGCGCCGGCTGGCCCGGGCGGTCATCGAGCACCAGGGCCGGCCGCCTGCCGACGACGCCACGCTCGTGCTCGTCGAGTGGTCGGCGGCCGCTTCGTTGAATACTCTGCCGACGGCAACGCAGCCGGACGAGATCGAGGAACCAGCATGACCGAACAGCTGACGGTGACCGTCGGTAAGGCCGACGGCCGGGACACCGTGCTGACCGTGAGCGGTGAACTCGACCGTGACGTCACTCACGTGCTCGAGGAAGCCGGCGAGGCCGCGCTGGCCTCCGGCGTCGAACGACTGGTGCTCGACCTGCGCGGCCTGACGTTCTGCGACTCGAGCGGCCTGCGCATCCTCGTCCAGCTGCACCGGCTGGCCGAGGACCGGGGCGTCTCGCTGCGCCTGGCCGAGCTGCACCCGTCGGTCTCGACGGTGGTCGAGGTCGTCAACCTCGACCGAATGCTTGCGCTGTACCCGACGGTCGCGGCTGCGCTGCTCCGACCTGCGGGTTAAGGCCGATACGGGCCACTCGCCGGGACATTCGCGGATCTGAGAGCCTTTTCACCTTCCGCCCTTCGGGCTTGGCCGTACGGGCCCGGGCGTGGATACCGTCGGCCGGTCCGCGAACGTGGACGCCCCGGGCGGAACGCCGAATCCCTGCCGCCGCCCCGAGGGAAACGAACCCAGGCATGGAGCGGGGGAACCACACGTTCCTCGGCGCGCCGACGCGCGCCTCGGGGTGAAGCCGCCACGTGCGGCCGGGCACCTCAGCCCGAACCCGACAGCTCACCTCGCAGGCGTGGAGGTAGCTCTCTCATGGCATTTGCACAGAAGACCCGTGTCGCGCTCGGACTGGCGGCCGCGGGTGTCGCCGGCGCGGTCAGCCTGCTCGGCCCGGCCTCCCCGGCCCAGGCCGCAGTGAACTGGGACGCCATCGCCAAGTGCGAGTCCGGTGGCAACTGGAGCATCAACACCGGCAACGGCTACTACGGTGGCCTGCAGTTCAGCCGCAGCACGTGGAAGGCGTACGGCGGCACGAAGTACGCCGCGACCGCGAACAAGGCCACCAAGGCCGAGCAGATCAGAATCGCCGAGAAGGTGCTGAAGGGCCAGGGCATCGGCGCCTGGCCGACCTGCGGCAAGAAGGCCGGCGCAGCCAAGGCAGCCGCCAAGAAGTCGACCGCCGCGAAGAAGTCGGCGACCGCGAAGAAGTCGGCGACCGCGAAGAAGTCGGCGACCGCCAAGAAGGCGACGGCCGCCAAGAAGTCGACGGTCAAGGCCACGGGCAAGCACTACGTCGTCCGCTCCGGCGACACCCTGGCCAAGATCGCCGCCAAGAATCACGTCAAGGGCGGCTGGAAGACCCTTTACCAGCTGAACAAGTCGATCCTGGACAGCCCGGACATGATCTTCCCGGGTCAGCGCCTGGCGCTCTGACCGCTACCGCCCCGGCCCCGGTTGCGGGGCCGGGGCGGCTCGGAGCCGATCGAGCACGCTCGGAGCCTGCGGCGACATCGCCGTGGGTGCGGCCACGCTCGGTGCAGGCGGCGGATCTCGCCGTGGGTGCGGCCACGCTCAGAGCAGGCGGCGGATCTCGCCGTAGGTGCGGTAGAAGCCGCCGCGGGCGGCCTCGCGCACGCCGGTCACGACGTAGCGGCTGCCGCGTTCGCGGATGCCCTTGGGGAACTGGACCTGCCAATCCTGGTGGTAGCCGGACGAGACCACGCGGATGCGCAGGCGGCCGCCCTCTTCGATGCACTCGACGACCACGCCGCCGGCGATGTCGTGGACGACCTCGACCGTTGTGGACGGCACGACGGCCGGCATGCGGGGCGGGGCCTTCACGTCGACCGGCTCGGGGATCGTGCCCGCGACGGCGGCCTGGATGGCCGGCTCGCTCGCGTCGATGCAGGACAGCGATCCGTCGGTGGTGACGATGTAGAGGCGCTCGTCGTGGTATTGCATCGAGTAGGCCGAGCCGCAACCGGTGGACAGCTTCCACAGGCGGGCGCCCGAGGTGTCGAAGCAGTAGATCGAGGAGCTGCTGTCGCCGGCGAAGATGTAGCGACCGTTTTCGGCGGTGGCGCAGGAGAAGACGGGGGCGTCGCACTCGTACGTCCGGCGGTGGACACCGTTCTTGCCGAGCTGGACGACCTGGCGCCGCCCGGTGCCGGCGTAGAGCGAGTCGCCCTCCTGCCAGCCGAACAGCACATTGCTGGTTCGCGTGTTCCACAGCTCCTGCCCGGTGCGCCAGTCGTAGCTGGTGACGCCCTTGGAGTGGCCGTGGTGCACGGCCCGGGTGTCGCAGCGGACCATCCAGGCGCTGGAGCCGTGGCCCTGACGGCGCCAGAGGAACTCGTCCTCGTGGTCGATGGCGGCGATGCCGCCGCCGGAGTCGGAGACCCCGAGCACGCCGTCGTGGATGTCGAGCCAGTAGATGTCGATGTCGGCGGCGATGCGGTAGGCCAGCCGGGGCACCTTGCCGGAGAGGTCGTAGACGTTGCCGTCGTCGCAGCCCGCGTAGATCCAGTCGTCGTCGGCGACCAGGCACTTCACGCCGTCGGGCAGGCGGAACTGCTGGAGCACCTCGGCGCCGTGGCTGAGCGTGGTGATCAGGCCGCTCTCGTTGCCGACCATGCACACGTCGTCGTCGACGAAGATGCCGAAGGCCGGGCTGCCCGACTTGTAGCGCCACAGCATGGGCGCGCGGGTGGTGGCCGTGGAGCGGGTGCTGACGATCTCGCGGCGTGAGACGGCGCGGCGCTGCCGCACGCCCGGCACGGCGGGCGCGTAGCCCTTGCGTACCTTCTCGCCGATCTTCTTCGCCGCCTCGGACGCGGCCTTGTCGGGCGTGGTGTAGGAGGACTGCTTGACCTGGCCGCGGTCGCCGATGCGTCCATAGCGGACGGTCAGGTCGGCGCCGTCGACCGTCACCTCATAGAACTTGTGCGCGCTCCCGGAGTCTTCGGAGAGCTCGAGGTACGTCGTGTCAGCCGGCATCCGTGCCACCTTTCGCAGTCTTGGCGCAGAAGGTAGCGGAGGCCTACGACATTTTTGCCGGGGCCGGGTTGACACCGGTTGGGAGCGGTCCCAAACTCATGGACATCTATCTATGTGAACGCTAACAGAGGATGATCATGCCCCGACCACGATGGATCGCCGCCCTGGCCGTCTCCGTGCTGGCCACGACCGGTTCGCTCGTCGGCCTCGCCCGGGCCGAGGCGGCGACGGTCAACACGTCCGCCTGGTACGTGCTGGTCAACCGCAACAGCGGCAAGGCGATGGACGTCTACGACCTGGCCACGAACGCCGGCGCGGGCATCGCCCAGTTCACCCGAAACGACGGCAACTGGCAGCAGTGGCAGTTCGTGGACGCCGGCAGCGGCTACTACAAAATCAAGAGCCGGCACAGCGGTCTGGTGCTCGAACTACCCAATGTCAACGACGGCACCCAGCTCATTCAGAACACCGACAACGGCACCAACCGGCAGCAGTTCACGCTGCGCGACTCGGCCGGCGGATACGTGCGCCTGCTCAATCGGCACAGCGGCAAGGCTCTGGACGTCTGGGAATGGTCGACGGCCGACGGCGGCATCGTGTCGCAGTTCGCCGACGCCGACGGCGCGAATCAGCAGTGGCAGATGGTTCAGGTCGGCAGCGGAAACAGCAGCGGCTGCGGTTCGGGAACGTTCCAGTCGGAGGTGACCGTCAGCGGAAACACGTGGACGGCCCGCAACGCCTCGGGCGGCAGCGTCTACAGCGGCACCGATTTCCGCGCGGCAGTGCAGGCGGGCATCGGCAGCCTCACGTCCGGGCGCACGTCGATTCAGCGGGTTGTCGTGCGGGGCAACGGATCCATCAGCGCCGGCTCGCGCATCTCGCTCGCCTCGTACACGTCCCTGTCGGTCTGCGGCACCATCAATGTGACCGGGTCGGGCAGCGGTGACTACGCGCCCGTCTACGCCCGCGGTGTCAGCAACATCGAGGTGCCGTACCTGAACGTGAGTGGCGCGCCCCTTTACGGAATCTTCCTGCGCAACGTCAGCAACGTGTGGCTGGGCCAGATCGACATGCGGCTCGGCGGCGGCCTCGGGGTGCGCATCGACAATCGCGGCAACACCGCCGAATGGACCAGAAACGTCAGGATCGACAGCGTGTACGTCTCGGGAGCGTCGTCGCACGCGGTCGAGACGTACGGCGTCGACGGCATCACCATCGGCACGGTGACCGCCCGCAACGTCGGCGAATCGGGTCTGCTGCTCAACCAGACCGTCAACGCCACGGTCGGCACGGTCGACGCCGAGAACGCCGGTTCCGGTACGGGCTACGCCGCCTTCCGGATGGCCAACCGCAACGGCCGGATCGGCAGCGCGTACCCGAACAACATCCGCGTCGGAACGGTGAAGGCCCGGGGCGGCGGACGCGGCATCTTCTGCGTCTCGGAGAGCGGCGGCGCCACCATCGACCGCGTAGACATCGCCAACACCGGCAACAACTCCGTGCTCGTCGAGAACTGCTACAACGTCGTGATCGCCGGTGTCTCGGGCACGATCAGCGGCGGGGGAGAGGTCCGCATCGCGGCACGCAGCGAGTTCCCGCCCTCGTCCGGTATCCGCTTCCAGAATCTGTCGGTCGCGAACACGAACGTCACCTGGACTCCCTGCCAGGGCAGCAACAACACCATCAGCAACGTGACCCGCACCAATTCGACCCTCACGTGGTGTTGAGGGCCCTGTCGGCCATGCGTAGGCGGTGAATGTGCCAACCCTGAGCGCAGACCCAGCCGTACGCTGAGCCGGTGCGAAGTCCTCCCGACAAAGGGGAGGACCAATGATCCGCAAACCTGTAGCGGCGGCCGGCGCCGCGGTGATCGCCGTGGCGCTGGCCGGGCTCGGACCCGCGACCTCGGTGGCTTCGAGCCACCGGGAAGCGCCGCTCATCGCCAGTGATCCGGCCGCCGACAACACGGACGTGTACGCGTTCGTCAGCCCGGAGCGGCCGGGCTACGTCACGATGATCGCGAACTGGACCCCGTTCGAGGAGCCGGACGGCGGCCCGAACTTCTATCCGTTCGCCACCGACGCGGCGTACCGCATCAATGTGGACAGTGACGGCGACGCCAAGCCCGACGCCGTCTTCCGGTGGACGTTCAAGAACGTCGACAAGCGTGGCAACAGCACGTTCCTCTACAACAACGGCCCGGTCACCTCGCTGGACGACGACAATCTGCTGTTCCGGCAGACCTACACGCTCGAGTCGTCGTTCGACGGCAAGCCGTTCAGGACGCGGGTCAGCGACGCCCCGGTGGCGCCGTCCCGGATCGGCGCGGCCTCGATGCCCGACTACCAGAAGCTGCGCGACCAGTCGACGATCCAGCTCGACGGCGGCTGGAAGCTGTTCGCCGGGCAGGCCGACGACCCGTTCTTCGTCGACCTGCGGGTCTTCGACCTGCTGTACGGCGGGGATCTGAGCGAGACCGGGCAGGACACCCTGGCCGGCTACAACGTGAACAGCATCGCGATCCAGGTGCCGTTCAAGGACGTGGCGCTGGGTGGGGACGCCAAGCGCAATCCGAACATCGGCATCTGGAGCACGACCGAGCGCAGCCGCTCCCGCGTCTCGGACGGACCCAGGCGGGGCGACCGGGTGCAGGTCTCGCGGCTCGGCAACCCACTGGTCAACGAGGTCGTGGTGCCGGCCGGGCTGAAGGACGCCTTCAACTCGATCTCGCCCGACCAGGACGCGGACATTCCGGCCGTGGTCAAGCGGGTCACCGACCCGGAGTTGCCGAAACTGATCGAGAAGATCTACAACGTGAAGGCGCCGGCCACGCCCCGCAACGACCTCGTCGAGATCTTCCTGACCGGCATCACGACCAAGGCCGGCGGACCGATCAAGGCCGACCTGAACTCGCAGCTCAACAACAAGGACGTCGACCCGGCCCGGTTCCGGCCGTCGGAGATGCTGCGGCTCAACCTGACGGTGCCGGTGGCCAAGGACCCCGATCGGCTCGGCGTGCTCGCGGGTGACCTCCAGGGCTTCCCGAACGGGCGGCGGCTGACCGACGACGTGCTCGACATCTCGGTGCAGGCGGTCGAGGGCGCGGCCCAGACCGGCAAGCTGGTCGACGCGCTGGCGGCGGGGGACAAGGTGGACGCCAACGACAACGCCTTCGGCGAGACCTTCCCGTACGTGGCTCTGCCCAACCAGGGAGCCGTCAACTCGGGCCGGAACAAGGCCGCGGCACCGGCCGGCGCCACCCAGGAACCGGTGGCAGCCGGACGGACCGGATCACCGGATCTGGAGCCGGCGTCGGCCAGCAGCATGCTGCCCAACGGCTCCGCGGTCATCTTCGGCGTCGGCGGCGTGGGGGCGCTGCTCACCGTGCTCACCGTCTGGTGGCTGATGAAACGGCGCCGCCCATCCCCGACGACCTCCAGCAACGATCCCACGATCCGGTTCTGAGATGAACCGTCCGACAAGGGCCGCCCTGACCGTCACGGTCGCCGCGCTCGCCCTGTTCACTGTCGGCGCCGTGTTCGGGCTGCGCGAGCAGGCGCAGCCCGGGCCGCGGGCCCTGACGGTGACCCCGGCCGACCAGCGGGCCCGCACCATCGAGCGCGCCCAGCAACGCCTGCGCGCACTGCCCGGCGACTACCGCACCTGGGCCGAGCTGGGCCTGGCGTACGTCGAACAGGCCCGCGTCAGCGCCGACCCCAGCCGCTACCCGCTCGCCGAGACCGCCCTGCGCCGCTCGCTCGCCGTCCGGGACAACCCGAACGCGCTCACCGGCCTCGGCGCCCTGGCCAACGCCCGCCACGACTTCGGCGCCGCCCGCACCTTCGCGCTGCGGGCGCTGCGGTCCAACGCCTTCGACGTGTACGCCTACGGTGTGCTCGCCGACGCCGAGACCCAGCTCGGCAACGCCGAGGCGGCGACCACCGCCGTGCAGCGAATGCTCGATCTGCGGCCCGGCCTGGCCGCGTACGCCCGCGGCTCCTACGACCTGGAGCAGCGCGGCCGCCTGACCGAGGCGGAAGACCTGATGCGCCGCGCCCTCGACGCCGCGACCGACCCCGCCGACCGCGCCTTCTGCCGCCACCAACTGGGCGACCTGGCCTGGTTCCGCGGCGACCTGACCCGGGCCACGGCCGAGTACGCGGCCGGACTCGCCGCCGACCCGGCCTATCAGCCGCTGCTGCGCGGCCGAGCCCGCATCTCGGCGGCAACAGGCCAGGTGGACGCCGCTGTCACCGACGCCGCCACGGTCGCCGCGCGCACCCCCACACCCGACACCCTTCTCGAGTACGCCGAATACCTGCGCCTCGCGGGCCGCCACACCGACGCCGACCGCCAACTGCACCTGGCCGGCGCCGCCCACGAGATCTTCGTAGCCAACGGCGGCCGGGACGACCTGACCGCCGCCCTGCTGGCCCTGGCCCGCGGCGACAGGGCAGAAGCCGTGACCGCGGCCCAGACCGAGTGGAGACGCCGCCCGTTCGCCGAGGTGGCCGACGTGCTCGCCCGCTCCCTGCACGCAGCCGGCCGCGACGACGAAGCCCTGCCGTACGCCCGCAAGGCCGTTGCCCTCAGCCCGCACAACGCCGGCTACACGTTCCACGAGGCCCAGATCGCGCTGGCCCGGGGCGACCGCGCCGCCGCCCGCGCGTTGCTGACGAAGACCCGTGACCTCAACCCCTACTTCTCACCCACCGACGGCCCCACCGCCGCCCGCGCCCTGGCCGACCTGGAGGTCCAGCCGTGAGACGCCTGATCATCGTGGCCGCGCTCGCGGTCGCCGGCTTCGCGGCGTTGCCCGCGGGACCGGCCGCCGCCCACCCGCTCGGCAACTTCTCGGTCAACCGGTCGGCCACGCTGACCGTCCACCCCGACCGCGTCAACGCCTTAGCGGTGGCCGATCTGGCGGAGTTGCCCACCATCCAGGACGCGCCGGCGTCCTGCGACGAGGCCGCGGCCGCGCTCAGCGTGACGGTCGGCGGCGAGGGCCTGCGCTGGGCGATCCGCGACACGTCCCTGACGTACGCCGCCGGGGCCGGCGGCCTGAAGACCAGCCGCCTCGAGTGCCGGCTGTCCGCACCGGCCGAGGTGACCGACCAGACGCGCGTCGACGTCGCCTACAGTTACCGCGACGACCGCATCGGCTGGCGCGAGCTGGTGGCCACCGGTTCCGGCGTACGGCTGGAAGACTCCCCGCTCCCGGCGAGGAGCCCGACGAACGAGTTGCGTTCCTACCCGTCCGATCCGCTGGCATCTCCCGCCGACGTGCGATCCGCGTCCTTCACGGCGGCCCCCGCCCCCGGCGCCGCCCCCGCGGCTCAGACGGCCGGCACGTCGATCGACCGCCCGTCCGGCCTGCTGGCCGGCTTCGAACAGAAGCTCGACAACCTGGTCGGCGGCACCCGGCTGACTCCGCTGGTCGGCCTGCTGGCCGTGCTGCTGTCGCTGCTGCTCGGCGCAGCCCACGCCGCCCTGCCTGGCCACGGCAAGACAGTGATGGCCGCCTACCTGGCCGGCAGCCAGGGCCGCCCCCGCGACGCCGTCCTGGTCGGCGCCACCGTGACCTTCACCCACACGGCCGGCGTGATCGCCCTGGGCCTGTTCCTGACCGCCGTCTCGGGCGTGGCCGGCGAGACGGCGCTCGGCTGGCTCGGCCTGACCAGCGGCCTGTTGGTAGCCACCGTCGGCATCGGAGCCCTGGTCTCATCTCTCCGCCGCCGAACCCCGACCGGCTCCGCCCCACTCCACCACACCCACGACGCCAATCCCACCCACGATCACGCGCACGCTGTGCCACCCGCTCACGATCACGCGCACGCCGAGCCGCCCGTCCGCGCTCACGGCCCCGGCGGCGATCCCGATCAAGCTCACGACTATGGACACGGCCATGACCACGGTCACGGGCACCATCACGGGCCGGGGAAGTGGGGGCTGGCGGGGTTGGGTGTCGCCGGTGGGCTTGTGCCCAGTCCGTCGGCGCTGGTTGTTCTGCTGGGTGCGGCGGCCCTCGGCCGGACGGTGTTCGGGGTTCTGCTCGTGTTCGCCTACGGTCTAGGCATGGCTGCCACGTTGACCGCGGCCGGTCTGCTGCTCGTCCGGCTCCGGCACCGCATCGATCGGCGCCGGCGTTTCGCGGCGCGCCGGCGGGCCGTTGCGCCCTCGGCTACCGCGGCGCTCATCATCATCGTGGGTGTGGGCCTCGCCGGTCGCGCTCTGGCCTCGGTTTCCTGAGCCTGCACCTCGGCGACGAGCCTGTCTGAACGTCGCGTGGGACGCCTTGGACGGCGTCGTCTACGGGACGTCGAGCATCTGCATGATCGCGGAGGCTATCTGGTCCGACTGGAGATCTTCGGAGTTGAAGATACGGGTGGCGGGGATCGCCGGCAGCAGCTTGCGGAAGCGGCGGTGCGCGGCGTGGTGGAAGTCCGGGTCGCGCGACAGGACACGCCCCGGGTCGGACTGCGCGCGGGGGAGCGTCACCGAAACCGGGGCGTCGATGACGATCCACAGCACGGGCGTGCCGTCGGGGAGCGCTTCTGTCAGCGCTGCCTGTTCCTCGGACGAGTAGATCGGCCCGACCACGACGATGTCATCGACGGCTGAGCGCATCCATCGGCCGATCAGCGCGCCGTGCGCCTCGTGGGCGGCGAACCACAGGCCCGTCGCGGCCGCGCCCGGGGCTCCTACCATCGCTGCCACGTCGTCTACATCGGCTACGACTACGGTTCGGCCGCGCCCGGTGAGGACTCGGGCCAGCTCGTCGGCAACGGTGTTCTTGCCGGCCGCGATCGGGCCGGTGAGGACGACGAGTCGGGGCACGCCGAGCGTCGTTACTTGTCTTGGTAGGTCGGGTAGCCCGCGCGTTCGACCAGGTTGCCGGTGGCCTTGGTGAACGCCTCGTAGATGTCGTCGTCGAAGTGGTTCTGCCAGTCGCCGGCCTGGCCCTTGCGGTAGTGCGAGACCGTGGCGGTGCCCTGGCGGCTGTTCATCTTGGCGAAGCTGTATTTGTCGAGCGTCTGCGCCAGCTCGGCCGGCGGCAGGTGGATGCCACAGTGTTTCAGCAGCTCTGCCATCTCTTCGGCCTGATTCTCGCCGGTCAGGTCCTCGTAGCGGACCAGGCGCACCTCGGGCGTCGGCGGCGCGTCGATCCACGAGCGCAGCACGTTGAACCGGCCCTTCTTGGCCAGGTCGTCGATGAGCCAGAGCATGCCCTCCTTGCGCGGCTTGTCGAGCAGCACCCGGCGCTGTTCGAGCACGTCGCCCATGGGGCCGTGGGAGTTGCGGGTCGAGAAGTAGCTGGAGACCAGCATGTCGCGCGGGTCGCGCATCACGAAGAAGGCGCGATATTTCTCCGGTTTCGACATTTTGTCGAAGCGGGCACGCGGGATGAACATGGACAGGCCGATGCGGCCGCGCGGGACGACGTGGGGGTGCTTCCAGCCGTAGAAGCGCGGGTCGTACGTCAGCAGGCCGCTGTGACGGTAGACGACCGGGTCGCTGAAGATCGCCTTGATCCACTGACTGGCGGTCTTGCGGATCGCGCAGTGGTAGACGTTCTGGATCTCGCTGTGCGTGGTGACGGGCACGGTGAGCCGCAGCCGGGCGTTGTAGGCCTCGAGCATGGTGCGGCGCGCCAGCACCCGCACCTGCTCCGGCGCGTTCTGCTTGGCATACATGACGGCACTGTTGAACATCGTCCGAGCCCGTGTCCTTTTCGTACGAAATCGCGGGAGACGCCTATCGAAAAAAGCGCGCAAAATATGACCTTGCGCGCTCATGTGTGCCCGGACTTTACAACAAATTCGATCAAGTTGGTGAGATTGGGGCCTGAGAGTCTGCTGTGTAAACGAGGCGATCAGCCCCGCGGATGCGGAACACGTGCGAAGGCCCGCGCGAGCAGCACGCACGCGCGGGCCTGAGGCGGGAGCAGCAGGCGGGCGTCAGGCCCGGGCCCGCAGCATGCGTCGCAACTCGTCGCCGTACTCGAGCACGGTCTGCCGCACCACCGGCGCCGCCTCGGCCGCGACCTTCTCGGCGCGCGACGGGAAGTCTTCGGTGGTGCCGAAGCGGGGCAGCAGCCGGCCGGAGAACACCATGGCCGGGATCATCCCGCCGCGCTCGAAGCCCGGCAGCAGGCTCAGGTACTTCTCGCCGTACGGGGCCAGGATCTCGTCCTGTCCGGGCCGCCAGAACGCCCGGGCCACCGCGCCCATCGACCCCACACCCACGGACCGGTCGACGGCGAGCATCTGCCAGACCGCGGCCTTCTCGCCGGCGTCCGGACGGGCCGCGCGCACCGCCAGGGCGCGGAACGTCACATCCGGGTCGGGGTCGCGTTCCAGCAGCTCACGCACGTCGGCGTCGGTCTCGCCGCCCAGTTCGGACGCGCGCGTCAGGCAGCGCCAGGCCAGGTCGTTGTCGCCGTCGGCGGCCTGACGCAGCCGGGCCACCGCGTCCAGATCGGCCGCCGTCCGGGCCATGCCCCGCAGCGCGACCTGGCGCCGGCTGGGCTGCTCGGCGAGCCGGGCGCACGTCTCGAAGACGAGGGCCATCAGCTCGGGGCGGCTGTCGTTCCCCGCCCACAGTTCGGCCGCGTCGCCGGCCAGGCGCAGGTACGGCTCGATCACCGTGTCCGACGTCTCGACGGCCAGCACCGAGGTCACGCAGCGCACCGCCTCGGCCGGGGTCGCCTCGCCGTTGGTCAGCATGTCCCACACGGTGGCGACCGCGACGCCCCGCGACACCGGCGTCGGCAGCAGACCGGCGTCGTTGATCAGGGTTTCGCGGTGGGCGGCCGACGGCCGGGTGGTGGCGAACGTCAGGTCGTCGTCGTTGACCAGGTAGAGGTCGGCTCCCGCGGGCAGCGCCACCGGCGTCTCGGGCCCCCGCACCTCGACCAGTTCCAGAGCCGTGCGGGTCAGACCCGAAGACCCCTTCGCGTACGCCCCGATCCCGAGCACCTGTGGCCGGGGCGGCCCGGCCGGGCCCGTTCCGCGCAGCACCCCGTCGGCCAGCACCAGACGGTCGACCCCGGCGGTCTCGAGCCAGCCGGCCCGCCACGCGTTCAGGTCGCGGCCGGACGTCTCGGCCAGGGCGTCGATGAGGTCCTGCAGGATGGTGCTGCCCCACGCGTACCGGGCGAAGTAGATCTTCATGCCGGCGACGAAGTTCTCCTCACCGACGTACGTCATCAGCTGGTGCAGAACGGCGGCGCCCTTGGGATAGGTGATCGCGTCGAAGATGGACGCGGCCTCGGCGACGTCGGGCACCGGCTGGCGGATCGGGTGCGACACCGGCCCCTGGTCGGCCAGGTACGCGATGAGCTTGTCGGCGGCGAGCAACCCGACCCAGGCGTCGGTGTAGCGGGTGGCCCGCACGGCCGCCCAGTAGCAGGCGAACTCGGCGAACGCCTCGTTCAGCCACAGGTCGTCCCACCAGCGCATCGTCACCAGGTTGCCGAACCACATGTGCGACATCTCGTGCAGCAGGACGACGGCGAACGTCTCCCGCTCGGCCGGGGTCGGGGTGGAGCGCTGCAGGTACGAGTCCTCCCAGGTGACGCAGCCCCAGTTCTCCATCGCGCCGCCGAAGTCGGGCATGAACACCTGGTCGTACTTGCGCTGCGGGAACGGCAGGCCGAAGACGTCGCCGAAGAACGCCAGCCCCTGCTCGGTGACCGTGAACAGCTCGTCGGCGTCGCGGTCGAGCATCGGCGCCAGCGACTGGCGGCAGAACAGGCCGAGGTCGTAGCCGCCGGCCTCGCGCCGCACCTCGTGCAGCGGGCCCGCGTTGACCACGGTGTTGTACGTGGCCAGCGCCGGCGTGTCGGGGAAGGTCCACCGGCGTACGCCGCCCCGGTCCTCGATCGTGGGGTCGCCGGTGTTACTGGTCACCAGCCAGGCGGCGGGCGCGGTGACGGTGAAGGCGTGCGGCACCTTGAAGTCGGGCTGGTCGAAGCAGGCGAACAGGTGGCGGGCCTCGTCGGGGGCGAACGTCGTCCAGACGTACACCTCGCCGTCGGACGGGTCGACCGACTTGTGCACGCCCGGGCCGTCGGTGGTGTCGGCCTGCACCGACTCGACGCGCAGCGTGTTGCACTCGGCGAGCTGCGGCAGGGCGATGCGCCCGTCGACGGGGGCGTCCAGCGGTTCGCCGTTGAGCGTCGCGGAGATCACCGGAGCCACGCAGTCGGCGAACGTCGACATTCCCGGCTGGCGGCACGTGAACGTCACGGTCGACACGCAGACCACGGTGGAGCCGGTCGGCAGGTCGGTGAAGTCGATCGAGATGTCGTAGCGCTCGACGGCGATCAGCGCGGCCCGTTGCTCGGCCTCGACCTGGGTCAGACTGCTCATGCCGACGATCGTAGGACTTCGCCTCCCGAATCGCGCCCGGGTTATTCCGGACGTACCGTGCCGGCGGACCCGAACAGCACCGCGTACGAGTAGAGAAATGTCGACCGCAGCCGAGCCAGCGGGCGGGCAGCGAAATCGCTGTGCTCGTACACGCCGCGGGCCACGAGCGGACGCGCGATCTGCAGCAGCATGGCCCGCGGTCACCGTCGACTTCGCCCGGCTGCTGCGCCGCGACACCCTGGTCAGCCATCCGCCGCAGAACGTCAGCTCCGGGCTGAAGGTGCTGGCCTGGGCGGAAGAGGCCCTCAACCTCGTCGGCCGGACACTGCCCCTGTAGCAGGCCGTGACGACCGTCGCACGTGACGGCCGTCCCGCTTTCCGGATCCGGGCGTGCGCGATGGGTAGTGGCGGGGTCATGAGCGCAGTCACCGCACCCACCGCCCCGCCCGGGCTCACCCACCGTCAGGTGCTCCAGGTCCTCGGTGGCCTGATGCTCGGCCTGTTCCTGGCTTCCCTCGACCAGACCATCGTCGCCTCCGCCATCCGTACCATCGGCGACGACCTGCACGGCCTCAGCGCGCAGGCCTGGGTCACCACCGCCTACCTGATCACGGCGACGATCTCGACGCCGCTGTACGGCAAGCTCTCCGACATCTACGGCCGCAAGAAGTTCTTCCTGGCCGCGATCGCGATCTTCGTGGTCGGCTCGGCGGCGAGCTCGTTCGCGACGTCGATGTACCAGCTGGCCGGCTTCCGCGCCTTCCAGGGGCTGGGCGCGGGCGGTCTGTTCTCGCTGGCGCTGGCCATCATCGGCGACATCGTGCCGCCCCGCGAGCGCGCCCGCTACCAGGGCTACTTCCTCGCCGTCTTCGGCACGTCGAGCGTGATCGGCCCGGTGATCGGCGGCTTCTTCGCCGGCGCCCCGAGCATCCTGGGCATCACCGGCTGGCGCTGGGTGTTCCTGGTCAACGTGCCGATCGGCATCCTCGCCCTGGTCGTGGTGGCCAAGGTGCTGCGCGTCGACCAGGCGCGCCGGGAGCACCGCATCGACTGGTGGGGCGCGATCTGGCTCTGTGTCGGCCTGGTGCCGCTGCTCACGGTGGCCGAGCAGGGCCGCGAGTGGGGCTGGGGCTCGCCGCGGGCCGTGGTCGCGTTCGCGATCGGCGCCCTGGGCATCGGCCTGTTCGTGTGGGCCGAGAAGCGGATGGGCGAGGACGCGCTGATTCCGCTGCGGTTCTTCAACAACCGCACCTTCAGCCTGACCGCCGTCGGCGGCTTCATCGTCGGCCTCGGCATGTTCGGCGGGCTCGCCCTGCTGCCGCTGTACCTGCAGATCGTACGAGGCGCCACCCCCACCGAATCGGGCCTGCAACTGCTGCCGCTCACCGCGGGCCTGATGGTCGGCTCGATCGTCGCCGGCCAGCTCATCAGCCGCACCGGCCGCTACAAGATCTTCCCCGTCCTGGGCGCCGCGCTGGCCGCGATCGGCCTCTACCTGATCCACCTGGTCGGTGTGGCCACCCCGTTCTGGCAGACCGGCATCTCCATGGCCGTACTCGGCCTCGGCCTGGGTCTGATCCTGCAACCGATCACGCTGGCCGTGCAGAACGCGATGTCACCGCGGGAGATCGGAGTCGCCACCTCCTCGGCCACCTTCTTCCGCCAGATGGGCGCGACCGCAGGCACGGCGCTGTTCCTGTCCCTGCTGTTCTCCACGGTAGGCGGCAACATCGCCACCCAGTTCCGGACGGCCGGGCCCGCCTTCCAACAGGCCGTGTCCAACCCGGCCGTAGCGGCCGACCCCGCCAACCGCCCGGTCATCGAAGCCCTGCAAGGCAGCGGCTCGGCCTCCCTCAACGACACGTCGTTCCTCGACCACGTGAACCCGGTGCTCGCCTACCCGTTCAAGGCCGGCTTCTCCGACTCGATGGACATGATCTTCCTGATCGCCGCCGGCGTGATGGCCTTGGGCCTGCTGGTCTTCCTGTTCCTGCCCGAGCTTCCCTTGCGTACGAAGGCCGGGGTCAACGCCCTGGAGGAGGAAGCCGCCGAGCAGGCACAGACCGAGCCGGTCGCCGTCAGCCCCGAGCCAAGCTCGCCGCGAGCGACGGTCGAGGCGCCGGACGCCGGTGATTCCGCTCCGAGGGCCGACACCGCGGGGCCTTCCCGTTAGGTGTCCTCCGCCCGATTGATGCGCTCGGTCAGGATGATCGACATCAATGCGTCAGGAGCAGCGGGCGGTCACCGGGGAGAGCCAGCCGGTCAGGGTGGCGCCGAGGGTCTTCTCGACGTCCTTCGAGGTCTTGATGGCGCCGAAGAACTTGGCGTCGGTGGACTTGGCGTGCATCTGGGTGGCGGCCTTCTTGCCGGCTGACTTCAGGTCGGGGTCGGCGCTGGCGGCGGTCGCCTCCTGGACTGCGGTGGCGAACGAGGCCAGGGACTGCTGGGCGGTGGCGATCGTGGTGCGGTCGGACACGAATGCGGTCAGGGCCTCGGCGAGGGGGGCCATGTTCTTCTGGTACGCCTGGCCCAGGGCCTCGCAGGTGCTGCGGATCGCGGCGGGGGCGGTGGGGGCGGGGGCTGGAGCGCCCGAGGTTCCGGTGGCGGTGCTTGGGGACTGGACGGTTCCGCAGGCCGCGGCGGCTGAGAGAACACCGAGCACCGCGATGGACCGGAGGACGCGGGCCAGCGGTGCACGGCGGGGCGTGTGTCGGGAGTGGGGGTGGGCGGAGTTCATGGTGGGGGCCTCCGGGGACGAGGTGGGGGGGGGGGGGGGGGGGCCCGCGCCCCCCCCCCCCCCCCCCCCCCCCCGCGTCTCGGCCGGCTTGGGTGCCTCGGCCGGGAGCTTCTGGAGGATGGTGCTCCAGATACCCGCGGAGAATTTAGT
>NZ_JAMQOL010000085.1:0-38890 GCF_023717965.1 Paractinoplanes hotanensis
GCCGGACACACCTGGGGCCTGGGCAAATGGTGGGCCGCCCTGCCCATCGTCCAGAAGAACCGCTGGCTCATCTGACCGAATGACGCCCCTCGCCGAGCCCGGCCGCGACGACAGCGGCCGGGCTCCCGTGTGCCTGGCCGGGCAGGACCATCGGCACTGGTCCGGCGCCGGCTGAGCACCGATGCTGGCGTCATGGCCACCATCGCGGTTGACGAACTGACCCGAGCGTACGGGCCGGTGCGGGCCGTCGACCGGGTGAGTTTCTCGGTGGGCGACGGGGAGATCTTCGCCCTGCTGGGTCCCAACGGCGCCGGCAAGACCACCATCGTGGAAATACTCGAGGGATATCGGTCACGGGACTCGGGCACCGTCGAGGTCCTGGGCTGCGACCCGGCGTCCGGTGGTTCCGCCTACCGCGCGCGGATCGGAGTGGTCCTGCAGTCCGCCGGGTTCGAGGAGGAGTTCACCGTCCGCGAGCTGGTTCGTCTGCAGTGCGCCCTGTACCCCCGCCGGCATGACCCGGACGAGCTGATCGACCTGGTGGGGCTCGGTGACAAGCGCACCACACGGGTCAAGGCACTCTCCGGTGGCCAGCGCCGCCGCCTCGACCTCGCGCTGGGGTTGGCGGGCGCGCCGGAGCTGTTGTTCCTGGACGAGCCGACCACCGGCTTCGACCCGGCTGCCCGGCACCACGCGTGGGATCTCGTTGCCCGCCTGCGTGACCTGGGTACGACGATCCTCTTGACCACGCACTATCTCGAAGAGGCGCAGCGTCTCGCCGACCGGGTGGGTGTGCTGCGGTCGGGTCGTCTGCTGGCCGTTGGCACCTCCGATGAACTTCGGGCCGGAAGCCACCTGCCCACGGTCATCAGCTTCGGGTTGCCCGCAGACCGCTCCGCGGCCGGTTTGCCGGTGCTGAGCAACCGACCGGAGGTCCGAGGCAGCCGTGTACGACTCGTCTCGCACGACCCGCTGCCGGACACGCGGCGGCTCACTCGTTGGGCGGCCGAGAGCGGCACGTTGTTGTCGGACTTCGCGGTCGCACCGCCGACGTTGGAGGACGCCTATCTCGCGTTGACCGAGGAGTCGGCCGATGTCCGTTGACCAGATGGACCGCATGCGTCTCGAGGGCACCGACCGCCCGGCCGCGCTGGCGGCGCTGACCGGACATGCGTTACAAGCCTTCCTGCGCAATCCCATGGCGGCGTTCTTCACGCTGGTCTTCCCTCTGATCTTCCTCGTCATCGTCTCGGCGATCGTCGGGGATCAGACAACCGAGGGCGGCGTGCCGATATCCCAGTTCCTGGTAGCGCCGTTCGCTGTTTTCGGCGTGGCGCAGGCCTCGTTCACACTGGTGGCCACTGACACTGCCATTCTGCGTGAACGCGGTGTTTTGCTGCGGCTGCGGGCCGCGCCTGTGGCGCCGCGCATCATTCTCGCGGCCCGCATCTGTGCTTCCGCCGTCGTCGCAGGGTTCACCGTGCTGCTGCTGACTGCCGTCGGCGTGCTCGCGTACGACGTCCAGGTGGTGTGGAACAAGGTTCCGGCCGCGCTGGTCACCCTGCTGCTCGGCATCGGGTGCTGCACAGCCTTGGGCCTGGCGTTGGCCGCGTCCATCAGGACGGTGACGGCGACACAGGCCCTGGCGCAGGGTTTGCTGATTCCGTTGGCGTTCATCTCCGACGTCTTCATCGTGGGCGCGGATCTGCCGCGGCCGTTGGCCTGGCTCGGATCCTTCCTGCCGCTCAAACATCTGGCCGGGGCGATGGCCGAAACGTTCGAGCCGGGCGATGGCGCCGGGTTCTCGCCCGGGCACCTCGCAGCGCTGGTCGCGTGGACTCTGGCCGGGATATTGCTCGCGCGGCTGCGCTTCGGCTGGCAGCCCCGCGAGCGGGTGACGGGCGAGCGCGCCGTTGAGATGGCGCCGAGGTCTTTGCGGAAGGATCTGTCCGCTCCCCGGCGACGCATCGGCAACTCGTCGTTCGTGCTGTTCCGCGGCCAGGTCTCGTACGCCCTGCTGGGGTTGCGCCGGGACGTGCTCTCGGTGTTCTTCGCCGTGGTCTTTCCCGCGCTGCTGCTCGCGCTTTTCCCGGCAGTGTTCGGCGACGCCCGGGTGCACGGCCTGACGATGGCGCAATATCTGTTCGCCGGTCTCGCCGCCTATACGGTCGCGGTCACGGCTTTCGTCGACATGCCGGAGGGCGTGGTGGGCGCCCGGTCCACCGGGGTGCTCAAGCGGCTCCTCGGCACCCCGCTGCCGTTCCGCTGGTATGTCGCCGGAAGGGTGTGCGCCGCGCTCGTCGTCGCTCTGCTCGGCATCGCCGTGCTCGCCGCGATCGGGTTGAGCTTTCTCGGAGTGCGGATCGACCTGGCCCGGCTGCCGGCCATGCTGGTCACGGTGACCCTGGGCTCCTTGTGCTTCTCGGCGTTGGGACTCGCCGTGGCAGCTTTGCTGCCGGCCGCGCGCTCCCTGGTCGCGGTCACGCTGGGCACTCTGATGCCGCTCTGCTTCCTCTCGGAGATCTTTGTCGTCGGCGACCGTCCGCTGCCCGGCACGATCACCGCTGTCGCCGATGTTTTTCCCCTGCGCCACCTGCTGCAGGCGTTGCTCACCGCGACGGGGCCCGGCACGGCCGGCGCCGGCTTCGCCTGGTGGCATCTCGCCGTGCTGGCCGTCTGGGCCTCACTCGGGCTCGTGGTGCCACGGCTTCGCCGGTCGAGTCTGATGTGAGGGGGCCGAGATGGAGGTTCTCGTTCTGGTCGCCGTCGTGGTGATTCTCCGGATGGCCGGCGCCGCCGTGACCGTGCTCGTCAAACGACGGTCGGCTCCCTGGCGCCCGCAAGCCCCGGCATCGGATCCGTGCCTGGCGCCGGTGCTGGGTCTTCCTCCCGCCGAGACACCCAACCCCGAGCGGGAGCTGGTGGACGGTCGGCTGACCGGTCGGATGAGTCGCGAGCGGTATCGTGCAGCCATGGCGGATCTGGCCCGTCGTGACGATTTCATCCATCCCCTGGGGGATTGAGGGCCGCTTCCCCTCTCACCCGGCGGGCGCCGGCCGGGAAACCTCACCGGTACGGCGGAGCTTCTGCCATTGCAGGCGCCGGCCCGCCAACGCGGTCAGCGCCGAGTGCAGCAGAACCAGATACATCAGCTGCCGGTAGAACACCTGCTGCAGAGGCAGCGTCCACAACGGCTTCAAGGGCTCGCGGTCGAGACGGAAGGCCAGCGCCGATGTCACCATCTGGATGACCATCATCGACAGCCACCCGGCCATCGCCGCCCAGCGATCGAGGAACACCAGGCCGTAAACCGCCATGATGTCCAGCAGCGGCGCCAGTAGTGGCAGCAGAACGCTGAACGCCGTGACGAGCAGAAGTCCGCGTCGGCCGAAGCAACCGGACGGTCCCCGTTCGATCACCGCGTGACGGTGCTTCCACAATGCCTGCATGGTGCCGAAACTCCACCGGTACCGCTGACGCCACAGTTGCCGCAGACCGGTCGGCGCCTCCGTCCACGCGCGCGCCGACTCCTCGAACACCACGCGCCACCCGGCCCGGTGCACGGCGATGGTGAGGTCTGTGTCCTCGGCGAGCGTGTCGACCTGCAAACCGCCGGCGTCCGCGATGGCCTGGCGGCGGAAGGCTCCCAGCGCCCCGGGAATGGTGGGTATGCAACCCAGCATGTCGTAGAGCCGCCGGTCGAGGTTGAAGCCGACGACGTACTCGATGTGTTGCCAGATGCCGAGCAGACCGTGCCGGTTACCCACCTTGACGTTGCCCGAGACGGCACCTATCCGGGGATCGGCGAACGGCTGCACGAGCCGATGGATCGCTTCCGCCTCGACCACCGTGTCGGCGTCGACCATGACGATCAGGTCGTTGCGGGCGAACGCCACACCCGTGTTGAGGGCCGAGGCCTTGCCGCCGGAAGGCGTTCGGATCACCCGGACGTTGTCCAGCTGCAGGCCGTCGACGACGCGTCCGGTGCCGTCCGTGGAGGCGTCGTCGACCACGATCACTTCAACGCCCGGATGCACAGATCCGGCCAGCGACCGGACCGCCGGCTCGATCGTTTTGGCCTCGTTGAACGCCGGGACGACGATGGTGACCGCGTCGGACACGGGCGGACCCCAGCTCCAGGACGACGACCGTCGCTGCCGCGCGTGACGCAGAGCTGCGCCCACGAGCAGCACGGTGCGGCCCAGGAACAACAGACCCGCGGCGAAGAGCAACAGCCAGAGCAATTCCAGCGTCAGGTCCGCGGAACGGATCATCCACACCAGTGCCCAGCCGCGCGACTCCTGAGCGAAGCCGGCGTCCGGGTTGGCCGCCGGAATGCGTCCGGCGAGACCGGCGGAGACGGTGGTGAACCGGTAGCCGCGCGCCTGCAGCCGCGGAATGAGCTGGTCCAGTGCGGCGACCGTCTGCGATCGGTCGCCGCCCGCGTCGTGCAGCAGGACGACAGCGCCGGTGTTGCCGCTGGGCGTCGCGTTGCGCAGGATCGCCGCGACGCCGGGCCGCTGCCAGTCCTCGCCGTCGAGGTCGTTCAGGACGGTCAGGTATCCCTGACGTGCGGTCTCGCGCAATGTGGGAAGGTCGCTGTCGTCCAGAGCATCGGCCATGGACGAGTACGTCGGGCGGTAGAGCGACGTGGACCTTCCCGTGGTGTACGCGATCACGCCTTGGGTTGCCGAGTGCTCCAGACCTCGCAGCCAGGCCGGCAAGGCCGATACCCGGGGGTGGGTGAAGGTGTGCACGCCGACCTCGTGGCCTTCGCGGACCATCCGTCGTGCGATCTCGGGATGTCGCACGACGAGCGAGCCGAGCACGAAGAACGTTCCCTGCGCGTGATGCCGGTGCAGCACGTCGAGAATGCGCGGCGTCCATCGCGGGTCCGGCCCGTCGTCGAAAGTCAGAGCGATGGTCCGGGCCGGCATCCGGTAGGTCCGCGGTGGCGCGCCGGAGACGTCGATGACCGGCCCGCCGGTTCTGACCCCCGCGGGCACGGCGTCCGACGTCTGTTCCTGCCCGGGTTCACTGTCCGGGGCGAAGTCACTGCGCAGGTAGGCCTCGACGAGCAGCATGTTGGTCAGCAGTGCGAGCAGGGCGAGCATGACCAGCGCGAGCAGGTGCGGGCCGCTCCGGCGGGGCGTGGCGGCGGGGCCCGTTCCCGCTCTCGGTGCGACGGGGCGCCTGCCCTGATAGATGCTCATCTCACCGCGCCGCTCAGCTGGCTGATCCAGAAGGCGATCAGCATGATCAGCAGAAGGGCGCCGACAACGAACGAGGCCCGGCGCAAGCGCCTGTGGCGCCGGCCGGAAGTGTCGGCGAACACCGGTTTCGGCAGCTCGTCCAAATGCGCGATTTCGGTGTGGGCCCGCTCGATCGGCGGTACACGGCCGACCGCCGGTCCGAGACGGACGCGTCCCGCCACCCGCCCCACCGCGCGGGGGCGCGATTCATTCGCCGGCTGTCGTCGCTCCATAATTCGACGCTATGCGGCTCCGGCTCGACACGCATGTATCGCAAGTCCCGAATGGTCGTGCCCTTTGTGGGCAGGAGTGGTCTCGCTGTGGTGTCGGTATTGGGCCGGCGCTGTCTTTCGGCTAATTCTCTCGGACTTTGGTCCCTACCGTCGTCGCAGCACGGGGACGACCGTGGAGGAAGAATCGTCCCCAGCGCCGGAGGTGTGCCGTGATCGTCCTAGTCGCGTACGGAAGCTCAGGCGGAGGCACCGGCGAGCTGGCCGGATGGATAGCCGAGGAACTGCGGGACTCAGGCCTCGAGGTGCAGCTGTCACCCGCCGGCGAGGTCGGCGACGCCGGGCATTACGGCGCGCTCATTCTGGGCTCGGCTGTCTACGCCACGGGCTGGCATCCGGACGTCCGGCGGTTCCTGAGCCACCACGGAGGGCAATTCGCCGGCAAGCCGGTCTGGCTCTTCAGCAGCGGCCCGCTCGACACGTCGGCCGACGAAGGTCGGCTGCCGCCTGGGCATCACGCGCAGGAAGCCGTGCGCGAGCTGGCGGCGCGCGAGCACGTCACGTTCGGTGGCCGCATGACGGGCGAGGCGCGTGGCTGGCTCGGTTTCCTGGCCCGCCGGATGGCGCGCGAAGGGCACGCGGGCGACTTCCGCAATCCCGATCGGGTTCGATCGTGGGCCCGGGACGTCGCCGCGCAGATCCACTCGTATCCCGCATCGTAGGAAGCTCCTCCGCACGATCGGAGAAGCAGTGCGCCCGCCTCTCACACGAGATCCTTCTTGAGCACCTTGCCGGTGCCCGTCAGGGGAAGCGCGTCGCGGAACTCGACCAGCCGGGGATACTTATAGGCAGCAACCCGCTCGCGGCAGTAGTCGACGATCTCTTCGACAGTCAGGGCGTGTCCCGGGCGAGCGACGATGATCGCCTTCACCTCTTCCCCGAGCCGCTCGTCCGGCACCCCGACGACGGCAGCCTCGCGCACTCCCGGGTGGCGGTAGAGAACTTCCTCTACCTCGCGCGGATAGACGTTGTATCCGCCCCGGATGATCAGCTCCTTCTTGCGGTCGACGATGAACAGGAAGCCGTCGGCGTCGGCGTATCCGAGGTCTCCGGTGTGGAACCAGCCACCTTCGAACGCCTCTGCGGTAGCGCGGGGGTGTCCGTGGTAGCCCCGCATGGTCTGGTATCCCCGCGTCACGAACTCGCCGATGTGGTTGCGGCCCGGTGGCATCCGGCGGCCCTCGTCGTCCCACACCTGAACCTCCACACCCCAGACAGGTCTGCCGACGCTGTACGGGCGGCGGTCGTCCGGGCCCGGATTGAAGGTGATGGTGGAGGCGGTCTCGGTCATTCCGTACCCCTCCAGGATCGGCACCTGGAACTGCTGCTCGAAGGCGTCGAACACGTGGGCCGGGATGGCATCGCCACCGGAGACGCAGACCCGCAGTGACGAGGTGTCGTAGCTGTGTTCGTCGGTGTATGCCAGCAGAGCGCCGAACATTGTCGGCACCCCGTCGAAGATGGTCGCCCGGTCGCGTTCGATCGCCGCGAGCACCTTCTCGGGCGTGAAGCGCGGCACGAGTGACAGCGCGCAGCCGAAGCGGATGCCCAGGTTCATCGCGCTCGACATTCCGTACACGTGAAAAAGCGGCAGGACGGTAAGGACGACATCCTCCGCCTTGATCTCGAACAGGCGGCCGGGTATGTCGGCGTTCATGTACATCTGGAAGTGCGTGAGCTCGGCGCCCTTCGGCACCCCCGTCGTGCCGGAGGTGTAGACGATCGCGGCGATGTCGGTGGGAGAGCGGTCGGCCAGCGGGACGGGCTCGGTGACGGGCGTGGTGAGGTCGGTAAAGGGCCGCCCCGGGCTGTCCGCTGCGGCATGGATCACGAACACCTCCGTCACGTCAGCCTTGGCGGCGCCCTTCGCGGCCTCGTCGGCCGCCCCGGCCCACGTGATGAGCGTGCGGGTGCCGGAGTCGCGCAACTGATGTGCCACCTCCGGAGCGCGCAGCAGCACGTTGAGCGGCACCACCACGGCCCCGGTCTTGAGGATGCCGTAGTAGGCGACGGGAAACTCGGGGATGTTGGGCGCCTGCAGAGCCACTGGATCTCCAGGGCCGACACCTCGGGTGAGGAGCGCCGCGGCGACGGCATCCGAGCGGGCGTCCAGTTCGGCGTAGGTCATCGTGCCGCCGTCGTGCAGCAGCGCCGGCGCCTCGGGCCGGCACGCCGCGGACTCGCGGAGGATCACGGCAAGGTTCAGCATGGCTCACACTTCCTCCGGTGAAGGTGAATCAGGTCAGTTCCGCGACCCGGATCGCCATCGTGGCGCGTTTGCGCGAGCGGGCCGGGGGAGCAGCCGGGGCCAGCCGCCGCACCTCGTCGACGATCGCGCCCGCGAGCTCGCCGGCCTCGGGGACCGAGGCGAAGTCGGTGGTCACCCCGACAGCGGCCTGACCCGCGAACGTCATGACGGCGACGCCGATGCGAAGTCGTTCGGCGATCGGCACGTACGGCAGGATCTCGCGGATCGGCCGGCCCAGGATGTACAGCGGCGCGGGCGGCCCGGGCACATTCGTGGTCACCGTGGCCAATCCTCGCTGAGACAGCCGCAGGGCGGCGCGAACGAGCAACGAGACCGCCGCGAACGGCTCGCGGTCGGCCATGGCGACCAGCGCCACGCCGGCTTCCACCTCGTGCCGGGCCCGGAGGTCGCCGATCCGTTCGTGGACTGCTCGCAGCCGATCGACGCCGTCCTCGAGCTCCACCGGCAGGTCGACCAGCAGCGACGCCACCCGGTTGTCGAAGACATGCCGGGCGTTCTCGGTACGCACGTTGACCGGCACCAGAGTCCGGATCGCACCCACCCGAGGCTCCTCGCCGCGCTGGAGCATCAGCCGGCGCAGCGCTCCAGCGACGGCCGCCAGGTACACGTCGTTGATCGTCACCTCGTGCGCCTCGGCGACCGCACGGATCTCGTCCACCGGCATGCGGGCCACCGCGTAGCGGCGGGCGCGGCCGAGCGGACCGGCCAGAGAGGTGGCCGGCGCCGGGACGAAGGCCCCGGCCAGTGCCGCGGCACCGCGGGTCAGGGCGCCGATCTGCCGGGTGGCGCGCATCGGCTCGCGCAGCGCGCCCGCCAGCCAGCGGGCCTGATCGAAGGGAATGCGGGCGAGCTGGCCGAGCGCGTCGAGGGTGAGGTCGATGTCGTCGGAAGGGACACCGGGTTGCCACCGATCAGGCACCGACCGGCGCGGCTTCGGGCCGCTGTCGCAGATGAGGCGATACAGCTCGTTGCCGGTCACCCCGTCGAGCATGCAGTGATGCACCTTGGAGACCAGCGCCCACCGTCCCTCCGGCAGACCTTCGACGAGCCAGGTCTCCCACAGCGGCCGGTCCCGGTCGAGCCGCTGGGACATGATGCGGCCGATCAGCCGTTCCAGGGCGGCGTCGTCGCCGGGTTCGGCCAGGGCGGTACGCCGAAGGTGGAAGTCGAGGTCGAAGTCGGGGTCGTCGATCCACACCGGACGGCCGAGGTTGAACGGGATGCGACGGACCTTCTGCCGGTATCGGGGAACGAGCGCCAGGCGGCCGCGGATCGCCGCGGCGAACTCGGCCTGGCCGGGCGGCGGGCCGTCGAGCACAGCCACCGAGGCGATCGCCAGCGAGGCGTGCGGGTCCTCGTCCTCGGCGTCCAGAAAAGACGTGTCCAACGGGCTCAGGTAGTCCACCGTGGCCTCCTTGGGGCGCGGACGTTTCTCTCCACCGTCGCCGCAG
Source organism: Paractinoplanes hotanensis (assembly GCF_023717965.1). Classification (NCBI taxonomy): domain Bacteria; kingdom Bacillati; phylum Actinomycetota; class Actinomycetes; order Micromonosporales; family Micromonosporaceae; genus Paractinoplanes; species Paractinoplanes hotanensis. Next base: position 9,263 of record NZ_JAMQOL010000085.1, read on the forward strand.
CGGTGTCCTGCTCGCCAGGGCCGAACGACCCGTGCGACAGGTGCGGTGACGGGATCACGCTCGAGGAATGACGACAGGCATCGCCCGGAACGGCGCCGTGGACCTCACGTACGAAGTGGAGGGCCCGCAGGACGGCGCCCCGCTCCTCCTGATCATGGGACTGGGCCTTCAGCGGCTGTTCTGGCCGGACCGGTTCCGCTCGCTCCTGACCGACCGCGGCTTCCGCGTGGCGACGTTCGACAACCGTGACGTCGGGCAGTCGACGCATCTGACCGGCCTCGGCGTGCCGTCCCCGCTGGTGTGGTTGTCCCGGCGGCCGGCTTACGGCCTGCCGGACATGGCCGAGGACGCACGAGCCGTGCTCGACGAGCTGGGCTGGTCGAACGCCCACGTGGCGGGCATCTCGCTGGGTGGCATGATCGCCCAACTGCTGACCGCCTCCCATCCGCAGCGGGTGCGCACCCTGACATCTCTGTCGTCGACTCCGTCGCCTCGCGTCGGCCGGCCGCATCCGTGGGTGCTGACCACACTGCTGACCGGTACCGCCCGCGACCGGGACCGCGCCGCCGAGCACATGGTGCGGATCTTCCGGGTGATCGGGTCACCGGGCTATCCGCTCGAGGAGGACTTCATCCGCGACGCGGCTGCTCGCAGCTACGACCGTGCGCACGACCCGGACGGTGTGAAGCGTCAGATCACGGCTATCGCGCTGGCTGCTGACCGGCGGCCGGTGCTTCGGCGTCTGCGCCTGCCCGCGCTGGTGATCCACGGGGACGCCGACCCGCTGGTGCGGCTCGCCGGCGGCCGTGCGACCGCCCGGGCTCTCCTGGGCTCGAAGCTGGTGGTCTTCCCCCGGATGGGACACGATCTGCCGTCCGCCCTGCAGCCGGCCATCGCCGACGAGATCCACACCCTGGCCGGGGAGTGGTCGCCGGTCCGGTGATCGTGGCACCATGTGGCTCAGATCACGAGGACGGTGAACGTGGTGAGCGGCAAACGTGTGGGCCTGGTGCTGGGCGGCGGGGGCATCCTGGGAGCGGCCTGGATGATCGGCGGATTGGCGGCGCTCGAGGATCGCATCGGACGCCCGTTGGGCGAGTGTGACGTGATCGTGGGCACGAGCGCCGGCAGCATCGTGGCGGCCGCCCTGCGGCTCGGTTTCACGCCCGCCCAGTTGGTGGCGCACCAATTGGGCGAGGGTGAGGAGCATTTGCCCGGCGCGCACGAGTTCCAGCACGACTCGGGCCGTCTTCCGCCGCCACCGCGCTTGCGCTTCGGGTCCGTCCGGATGGTCGCCACGGCGGCGCTCGCGCCCCACAGTGTGCATCCGCGGGCATTGGCCAGCGCTTTCGTGCCGCAGGGTCGCGCGCAACACCACACCCTGCGGCGCTACCTCGAGACGATGGTGAGCCACGACCCGGATCACTGGCCCGAGCGTGACACCTGGATCGTCGGGGTCGACTACGAGCGGGGCCGACGCGTCGTGTTCGGCCGGCCCGGCAGCCCACAGGCCTCGCTGCCCGACGCCGTCGTGGCCTCTTGCTCCATACCGGGCTGGCATTCCCCGACGGTGATCGGCGACCGCCGGTACGTCGACGGCGGCGTGCGCTCCGTGGTCTCGCTCGACCTGCTGAGGGGCCGAGGTCTCGATGAGGTGTACGTGCTGGCCCCGATGGCCAGTTACGCGACCGATCGGCCGCTGCGGCCGTCCTGGCAGGCTGAACGGGCGTTGCGCCATGCCTTCGCCGCCCAGGTCAGCGTCGAGCGGTGCAAGGTCGAAGGCTCGGGTGCGCGCGTCACGGTGATCACGCCGGGCCCCGACGACCTGCCCGCGCTGGGGATCAACCTGATGGACGGGCGGCGCCGCGACGACGTCCTGCGTGCGGCCCAGGTGACCATCCCCGCCGCGCTGAGCAGGTCCGGCATCCGGTGAGCGCCACCCGTACCCTCGGCGAGATCATCCGGCACCGCCGCGAGCTCGCTGAGCTGCCGATCCGGCAGTTCGCAGCCATGGTCGGCATCTCCGGGCCCTACCTGTCGCAGATCGAACGGGGGCTGCGAGCGCCGTCGGACCGCGTGCTGCACGCCATTGCCGGCTCTTTGCGCACGACCGCCGATGCGCTACGCACGGAGGCCGGACCCGAGTGGGACAACTCTCCGGCGGTGCTGACCGCGATCGCGGCCGACCCACGGCTGAGCGCGCGTCAGCGGCAGGCGCTGACCGAGGTCTACCTGGCTTTCGTGGCGACCACAGACGGCTGAGGGCCCGGGGCTGAGCCCCGGGCCCTCGCACGCTGCGTTACCGCAGCGCCTGGCGCGCCGTCTTGACGTAGGCTGCGCCGACGTCCTCGACGAGCCCGGCCGTCATGGTCAGTGCGGACTTGGCCCACGGGTACGGCGCGATCTTCGCGGCGTCCTTCTCCAGCGCCACGATGTCGGCGACGCCGCGCTCATAGGCGTTGACTGCCAGGATGCCGATCTCGCGCCCGATGCGGCGGGTGCGCTCGCTGCGCTCCTCGGGCTTCGCCGGCGTGATCTTCGCCGGTGTGGCCTCGCGGACAGTCTTGGTGTTCGTGCTGGTCATTTCTCTCGCCTCCTCCCGATCGACCCTCACTTAGCAAGTTAGCTCCGGCCAGCTAACAGCGTCAGAGGCGGAGGTCATATCGTCGGACGGGGCCGGCCGCCCCGGTCGAGGCGGCCGATCGGCACTGCCGCCGACCGACCTCCGGCGGTGTGCTTGTCCTTGATCGTCGCGCGGGTTCGCGGCGGTCAACAGGGATAAGGAGGTGTCCCATGTCGGTCGTTCGGCTGGAGCACTTGACGAAGGTCTTCGCCGGGGGCACGAAGGCGGTCGACGATCTGAGCCTGATGATCGGCGACGGCGAGTTCCTCGTCCTGGTGGGACCGTCGGGGTGCGGAAAATCCACAGTTCTGCGGATGATCGCCGGGCTCGAGGAGGTAAGCAGCGGGGACGTGCTGATCGACGGCGAGAACGTGACGAACTGGGCGCCCAAGGAACGCGACATCGCGATGGTGTTCCAGAACTACGCGCTCTACCCGCACATGACGGTCCGCGACAACATGGGCTTCGCTTTGCGCCTGCGGCACACCGACAAGGCGGAGCTGCGGAAGAACGTGAACGCCACTGCTGAGCTGCTCGGCCTGGGCGAGCTGCTCGATCGCAGGCCGGCTGCGCTCTCCGGCGGTCAGCGTCAGCGGGTCGCGATGGGCCGGGCCATGGTCCGCCGGCCCCGGGTCTTCCTGCTCGACGAGCCGTTGTCCAACCTCGACGCCAAGCTCAGGGTGTCGATGCGGGCCGAATTGGCGCGGTTGCACCAGCGGTACGAGGTCACCACCGTCTACGTCACTCACGACCAGGTCGAAGCGATGACCCTCGGCGACCGCATCGCGGTGCTCGACAAGGGCCGCCTGCAGCAGGTCGGCTCGCCGGACGAGCTGTACCAGGCGCCGGCCAACAAGTTCGTCGCGGGTTTCATGGGTTCGCCCAGCATGAACTTCGCAACCGTGCAGTTGCGCGGCGACGAGGATCGCACCACGGTCATGCTCGCCGGCCGTGAACTCGAGGTGCCGGACGCAATTCGACGCCACCCCGCCCTGGTGCGCTACCTCGGCTCCATTGTCGTCATGGGTCTTCGGCCGGCTTCCTTCGCAGTGGCGACCCAACCCGTTGCGGGCACGCTGCCGGTCGTGCCCCTCGGCGTCGAATCGCTCGGTGACGAGAAGCATGTTCTGTTCCGGCTGCCGGCCAACGGCGCGGACGCGGCAGCGCCGGGCGATGTGCCCGTCGCGGTCGACGATGTTGCCGCCACCGAGCTCTGGACAGCGAAAGTCGGTCAACGCGCACAGCTGGCCATCGGACGGCCGGTACCGCTGACCGTCGACCTGAGTACGGCGTACTTCTTCGACCCGGACACCGGAGAGGCCGTTCCGGCCGGCGAGCGTGCGGTCCTCGCAAGCTGACGACCGGACAACGAGCGCACGTCCCGCCGCCCGGCTGGTGAAGTACTGCTGTCGTGACGGGGCAGGAGGCCTTTCGGCCGGTCCACCCGGGCCCTCACGCCCTGCCGCTGCGCGTCGGTCCGTATGACGCTGGGGGAAACGGCGAGAGGAAGCGTCATGAGAACTCACCCGATCATCGTGGCCGCCGACGGCACCGAGCCGAGCAAGGCAGCGGTGCGCTGGGCGGCTCGCGAGGCCTTCCGCCGGGGCCGGCCGCTCCGGGTCGCGCATGTGTTCGACTGGGAGTGGCGTGAAGCCCGGTACGACATGAGCAACCAGTATCTCGACATCGCCCGTAAGCATGCCGAAGGACTCACCGCCAATGCCGTTTACGAGGCTCGAACCGCCGCTCTGAAGGTCGAGGTGGAGGGGGACCCGCTCATCGGCCAGGTGGCGCCGCGCCTGATCGGCGAGTCCGATCATGCCGAGCTCATGGTGCTGGGCAACCGCGGTCGCGGGGGCTTCGCCAGCCTGCTGCTCGGTTCGGTGAGTCACCGGGTGGCCACGCACGCGTCCTGCTCGGTTGTCGTGGTCCGCGGCCGGGGCGGGGACTTGGCCGAGGGCCCCATCGTTGTGGGCGTCGACGACTCCCCGGCGAGTGACCGGGTGCTGGAGGTGGCGTTCGACGAAGCGGCCGGGCGTGGCGCCGCCCTGCTGGCCGTCCGGGCTCAGGTGCCGGTCGAATTCCACGACCCCGAACGCGCCCACGTCGAGGAGCAACTCGCGCCGTGGCGGAACAAGTACCCGGCTGTCCCGGTCAAGGTCGTGCTTACCTCCGGCGGCGCCGCCGCCGAACTGACAGCGGCGTCGGCGACCGCTCAGCTGGTGGTGGTGGGTAGCCGCGGCCACGGCCTGATCATCGGAACCGCGCTCGGCTCGACCGGTCTTCAGCTTCTTCACCACGCCGACTGCCCCGTGTACGTCGTCCGCGAGCCCCGGAGCGAGTCATGATTGTCACCGACGCCATGCGCCGCCGGATGTACCGCGGTGGCCGCCCGAACCGGCTCGCCCGCTCACTCAACCGCCTGTCGGCGTTCCAGTTCGGCCGGGCTCTGTTCGTACCGCCGGCCTGGGTCACCCTCGAGGTGACCGGCCGGCGCAGCGGGAACACCGTCGCCTTTCCTTTGGTCGTGACGAGCCACCGGGGTGAGCGCTATCTGGTCTCGATGCTCGGCAACGGTGCGAACTGGGTGGCCAACGTGCGAGCGGCGAACGGCGAAGCGGTGCTACGGCACGGTCGCCGTCAGCCGGTCCGGCTCGTCGAAGTGGATCCGGACCTGCGAGCGCCCATCCTGCAGCGGTATCTCGCCGTCGCGCCGGGCGCCCGGGCCCACGTGCCGGTCGATCGGCACGCCCCGCTGAGCGAGTTCGAGCGGATCGCCGCCGGCTACCCAGTGTTCCGAGTCGTGCCACGCGATTGAGGAGAGATCGCCGTGTCGTCTGCCTGTCGATGCGGTCCGGTCCTGGGAGGAGGTGGCGACGTTGATGACGATGGTTCTGGTCACCACGGTGTTGGTGGCGATGGTGGCGGCGGGCATGTGGCCGGTTCTCAAGGACCTGTCGGCAGAGGACAAGAACGAGGATCATTCTGCGGCCGCTGAAGCGGACTGTGCCCGGAAAGCCAGCAGCCTCGAGGGCGCCCTGGTTGTCGGCCTGTTGCGGCACGAGATCACCTCGGGCCAGTACCGGCGAGCGGTGGAACGGCTGGCAGCCCGCGATCACGACGCCAATCCGCTGAAAGTTTCTCCGCCAGGAGGTGTGGATCATGAGTGATCTGGACAGGCTACGAGCCGAACGTGAGTCACGGCTACGGGGTGCGCGGGTGCGAGCTGATCATGGTGAACGCGATCCCGCATGCGGTTCCCTCCAGCCGCATCGAAGTCGTCGACGGACTCCGTGTCCACCGTCACCTGGTGGATGAAGCGCCGGCTGCCGCATTGATCAGAGCTTCGAATGATGCCGCCGCCGCGGTGGTCGTCGGCCGGCACGCCTATTCCGGCGATGTGATGCCTCTTCTCGGCTCGGTGACCCGCGCCGTCTGCGCGAGGCTTACTGCCCGGTCTTCGTGGTCGGCTGACCCGAAAAGCGCCACGGCCCCCGCGAGGGGCCGTTCGGCCCTGCCCAGGCCCGGGTTCGCGCAGTCGTATGGAACCAGAGGCAAGGCGAAAGGAGAATAAGATGGCTGGACTGCTGCCCAGGCTTTTCGAGGACATGACCGACTGGCTGGAGGTCGACTTTCCGCGCCCGCTGCCGGCGATCCGCTTCGAGGACCGGATGACCGACCAGGAGTACCTGCTGCGGGCGGAGCTGCCCGGGCTCAACCCGGAAAAGGACCTGCAGATCACCGCGCTGCACGGGGTGCTGACCGTGAAGGCCGAGCGCCGCGAGGAGGAGAAGGGCCTCAACCGCAGCGAGTTCCGCTACGGAGCGATGCAGCGGTCGGTGCGCCTGCCGGCCAACGCGGACGAAACCAAGATCGAGGCCTCGTACCGCAAGGGGATCCTCGAGATCAAGGTGCCGCTCACCGAGCCGCAACCGGCCGGTCGCACGATCGCGATCGCCGCGGAGTGACTCCCTATGACCCGACCGGCGACCCGCACGGGCCGCCGGTCGGCCCTTGCGGTGAGGACTGACGCCTCTGCCCGCACAGGTACGACGGCGGGACGCTGGACTCAGAGGCCGAGAGCCCGGAGGACAGCGATGATCAGTCACCCGTACGACATGATGGCCACTCCCGTAGCGGGCCCGGTGCTGGCCGGACTGCTCTCGCGGTCGTCCGCCGACGACGTTCTTCGCGCGGCATTCGTGGAAGCGGATAGCCGGAATGTTCCGCTCACCGTGCTGATCGCCGCCTCCTTGGCGGGCGATGCCACGGTGCCGGAGTCGATCGAGCGATGGACCGAGAAGTTCCCGCGCGTGACGGTCGCGGTCTCGGTGGCATCCGGAGTGGATCCGGCGATCACCGTGACCGCGGCGACCGGCGGGTCCTGCCTGGCCGTGCTGCCCGCGCCGGTCGACGCTCTCGAGTCCGCTCTCCTGCGAGCCGTGACCCGACGCTCCCGCTGCCCCGTGCTGACCGTGGGCCGGTCCCCGGGCGCGGTCATCCGGCTTGCCCAAGCCACTCTCGAGGAGCGTTTCGTGGAGCTGACCGCGACGACGGGCCGGCCGGCTCTCTGACTACGGCCTGACTATCGCGACGGGGCAGGCGGCGTGGTGCAGCAGGTGGTGGCCGACCGAACCGAGCAGAAGCCCGGCGAATCCGCCGTGTCCCCGACTGCCGACCACAACAAGTTGCGCAGTCCGCGACCATGCTGTCAGGTAACCGCGCGCCGAGCCGTTGATCACCTGGCGTCGCACCGGCAGGTCGGGGTATTCGGCCCCGATACCGGCGACGGCCTCGGCCAGGACACGCCGCTCCTCGTCCTCGCCGGACCAGGTGTCGTAACTCATCGGCAGTTCCGCGCCGAGTTCTGTGTCGTCCCCGCCGTTCCAGGCATGCAGGGTGAGGAGTTCCGCGCCTCGCATGGTGGCCTCGTCCGCGGCGAACCGAACTGCCTCGCTCGACGAGGCGGAGCCGTCCACACCCACGACCACCGGGCCGTCCGCTCGTTTCGTGCCCCGGGCGACCAGGACGGGACAGCGTCCGTGGGTCGCCGTCTGGAGCGCCACCGAGCCGATCATCAGTTCGGCCAGGCCCCCCAGGCCGTGGTCGCCGAGGACGAGCAGCGCGGCGTGTTCGCTCTCGTGCAGCAGAACCGTCGCCGGCCGGCCGGGGATCACCTCGGCGGCCACGTCGACCTCAGGCGCACGCTCGGCGGCGATTCGCAGCGCCTCGGCCACGCAGGCTTCGGCCCGTTCCCAGTAGGACTGGTGGACGGGTGGCACCACGGCCGGATCCATGTCCATGTCGGCCGGCACCCAGACGAGAGCGTGCACGATGCGCAGCCGGCGGCCCCGCAGAGCCGCCTCCCCGGCCGCGGTCTCCACCGCGGCCAGGCTTCGTGCGGAACCGTCGACTCCGACGACGACCGGATCAGCCACGACCGCTGGCCTCCTTCGCCATCAGCACGGCCGCGGCCAGTCGACGGGCCCATTCGTGGGCGCGATCCGTTTCACCGGGCAGCAGCGGACCGCGGGTACCGGAGACCCGGAAACTGGCCGGCGTGATCGGAAGACGGCATCCCAGACCGCGCAGGCGGCGGTGGGCCCGGTGTGCGGCGGAGCCTGGTAGCCGCGGCTTGTCGACTCTCGTGTCGAACGCCGCAGCCGTGCAGTTCAGCATCGGCGACACGTCCAGATACTCACGGATTCCGAGGTCGGCCGGGCGGGCGCTTCCTTGACGAACCGCGTCCTCGCGGGTGCCTGGGCGGCTCAGCCCGAACGCGTGCGTCGGAGCGCCGACGACGAGGAGATCGACACCGACCGCCGACGGGATGTCGCGGGCCTCTGCGACAGTCACGTCCAGGGCGGACTGCAGTTCCGCGGCCACCGCCCGCGCGATCGCCTCGGTGTTGCCGAACATCGATTCGTATACGACCAGGGCCTTCATGATCGCGCTCCGTTTCAGGGCGTCGGGTACTTGGCGAGGATCTGCCGCAGCCGGTCGACGAACTTCAGCGACTCTTCGTGGTCGCGCTGCCAGACATTGCGGCCGAAGATCAGACCGGTCGCGCCCGCGGACATCGACTCCTGAGCCTTCTCGAACATGACCTCGTCGCTCGCCCGGCTGCCGCCGGAGACCAGCACCATGGTGCGGTTGGCCGCGCGGACCACGGCGTCGATGGCGTCCTGGCTGCTGAAATCGATGGCGTAGTCCGCCGGCACCGCGGTGTGCTTCTCCGGGTGCGGGAAGTTGACCTTGACCACGTCGGCGCCGAGCTCGCTGGCCACGCGGGCGGCGTAGTGCACGGCGTAGAAGGAGTCCTTGCCGCCCTTCCGTTCGATCGCCTCACCGCGAGGGTACGCCCACACGATCAGGGGCATCCCGAGGCGTTGAGCCTCCTGCCGGACGACCCGGTACTGCGCGAAGTCCTCCTCCTGCGCGGGACTGCCGACGTAGAGGGTGTATCCGACGGCGTCCGCGCCCAGCCGCACGGCGTCCTCGACCGACGCGTGCACGGGTGAGAGCGCCCGGGCGTCACTGGGAATGTCGGTCTTGCCGTTCAACTTCAGGATCAACGGGACCTCTCCGGCGTAGTCCCAGTAGAACTTCTCGGCCAGGCCGATCTGGATGGCGATGCCGTTGAAGCCGCCCTCGAGCGCCAGCCGGATGATGTATCGCGGATCCCCGGCGATCGGGTCGGCGAAGAAGTCACGCGGGCCGTGTTCGAGACCCTGGTCGTACGGCAGGAACAGAGCCGTTCCGTTGCCGAGTCCGTGCTTGTAGAGAATCCGGTGCAGCCGGGCCCTCTTGCCCGCACTCAGCCCACAGTTCGACAGTCGCAACCGCGTAGTCATGGGAGTCTCCTTTCCCTCAACTCTGACGCTGCGCCGATGTTCGGCCGGGCGGCAGGGCCGGACGTCCCGGCGGGGAAGCTCACCGGCCCGGTTCGACGAGGGCGACCGCTCGTTCCAGGCACGCGCCCGTCATCTCCGCGGCCTCGGGCCAGGGCTCGGCGGCGGCTGCCATCATCTCGGCGATGCCGGCGTCGGCATCGGACATGCTCCCCGTACGGTGGGCGAGCCGTTCGAGGACCGTCTGACGGTCGGCCGTGCACAGCAGCTCGTGAAGGCTGCTGTGCGTTTTCGCCGCGAGGTCACGGGCGGCCGTGCGGTGCCGTTCCGTGTTCCACGAAGCGTCCAGAATCACTGTCTCGCCGCGACCCAGCAAGTACTCCGCTCGCAGGAGCAGTTCGCGATAGGCGCGATCGGTCCACTCCCGGGTGTAGATGCCGTGCTGGTACCCGGCGGCGGCACTCATGCCCGGTGCGAGACCGGCCATCTCCTTCCGGATCCGATCGCTGCTCAGCACGACCGCGCCCAGGCGGTCGGCGATCCCACCGGCCAGCGTGGTCTTGCCCGTCGCCGGGCCGCCACCGACGAGGATCAAACGGACCGTTCCGGCCCGCAGGTGCCGGAGTGTCAGGCCGGTGTAGGCGCGAACATCGGTCGCGGCTGACGAGTCGCCCTGCCGGTGACGCAGACACGCCACCTTCGCCCGGACAAAGGCGCGGTAGGCGATGTAGTGGTGCCGGAGCGGCTGCGGGGCGGTGTCACCACTGAACTCGGCGTACTGGTCGAGGAACGCCGACGCCTGCGGTCCGGCCCCGAGGTGCTCGACGTCCATCGCCAGGAAGGCCGCGTCGTCGAGCACGTCCACGTAGCGCAGACGGTCGTCGAACTCCAGGCAGTCCAGTGGACGAGGGCCGTCATCCAGGCAGAAGATGTCGTCGGCGATCAGATCGGCGTGCCCGTCGACGATCCGTTCCTCCTTCACCCGAGACGTGAGAAGCGGCTCGCGTCCGGCCAGGAACCGGTGTGTGCGTTCCTCGATCTCGCCGGCGTCCGCGTCGTCGAGGACACCACCACGGAACGGCCGCAGCTGCGCGAACGTCGCGTCCCACCGGCCGAGCAGGGCGTCGCGGGTGCCCTCGGCCGAGATGGCTGGTCCATGAGCAGCGGTGGCATGGAAGCCGGCGAGCAGCCGGGCCAGGCGCCGCAAATGCTCGTCCACCGGCGCGCCTGACCTGATCAGCGTGGACAGGCGCCGGTCGTCCGGCATGCGCCGCATCACCACGAGGTGCTCGCAGGGCCGCCCATCGGGCCCGTGAACGTCGGCCACGCCGAGGTAGACGTCGCCGGCCAGCCGCCGGTTGAGCTCGACCTCGCGGTGGCACACAGCCTCGCGATCGGTCCGCTCCCGGAAGTCCAGGAATCCCAGGTCGACTGGCTTCTTCATCTTGTAGACCCGGTCTTCGATGAAGAACAGAATCGCGGCGTGAGTCTCCAGCGAGTTCACCATGTCCGCAGCGTGTCCTGCCGGCACGGCCACGGCGTAGGGGGCATCGAACCGCCTCACCAGGTCCTTCGGCCCTGACTTTCCGGTGACCGGTGAGCTGCGATGGAGGCATCGGTGACAAAGGGAGGTGTCGTCATGGTTCACACCAGGACCTGGACGATCGAAGTGAGCATCAGCGAGCACGAGGACGAGCGCCGCACCCGGGCCACGGCTGTGCTGCGCACCGACACCCGCACGCCGCTGCGCGGCGAGGGGGAGGCCCGCCGGCGCCCGGCTGACACGGACGTGCCGGAGATCGGCGATGAGCTGGCCACCGCGCGGGCTCTGGCCGATCTGGCCTACAAGCTGCTCGACGTCACCGCGGGCGACATCGAGCAGTTCACGCACCGTCCGGCGCGCCTGTCGTCGTGACGCCGACAATCCGGCGGTGGGGGGGGGGGGGGGGGGGGGGCCCCCGCCCGGGGGCCCCCGCCCCCCCCCCCCCCCCGGGCGCCGGGGGGGGCGGGGGGGGGCCCGCCCCCCCCGGGGGGGGGGGGGGGGGGGGGGGCCCCCCCCCCCCCCTGACTGCTCACTGCCTCAGGACCGGCTCCGTCTCGCCGGCGTGCTCCTGGGACGGGACGGGAATCACGACGACCGGACACGCCGCCTTGCGGATGGCCTTCTCGCTGACAGAGCCGAGAACGGTGTGCCGGACGGCGCCGTGCCCGTGGCTACCCAGCACCAAGAGGTCCGCCGACCTACTGCAGGCGCCGAGCACCGCGGCCGGCTCACCCTCGATCACTTCGGCGGCTACCGGGATGTGCGACCCGTACTTCGGCAGCAGCGCCTTGATCTCGTCGTCGAGCAGCTTGGTGGCGCCTTCCTTGGCCTGCTGCGGATTCAAGGCCAGCACCGGGCCGAACTCGACCCCGTCCCACGACCAGGCGATGACGGCCTGCACCGCGCTGCCTCGTTCCCCAGCCTCGCGCACGGCCCACTCCAGAGCGCGCCGGCTGCCTTCCGAACCGTCCACGCCCACGACGATCAAATGGCGAGTGGTCATGGTTACACCTCCGTCGAGTTTCTTCCTACGGTGCTCGGCCGGACCTGCCGGCAGCAGAGTCCAAAGACCTCCCTGAGGGCTCCCTCGGCCCTGCCCGAAGCGTTCCGGCGAGCCGACTCTGGAATCATGGACCAAGCACTGGCGCAATCCGAGCCGGTCAACGAGCGTCTGCCCCCGCCGGAACTCTTCCGGGACCTGCGCACCACGACGACGGGCCTCGGTACGCGGGAGGCGACGCGTCGCCTCGCCATGTACGGCCCCAACGAATTGACCCGCCGGACCCGCCCCCGGTGGCCCGGTCAGCTACTCGCCCAGTTCACGCAGCCGCTGGCGCTCTTGCTGATGCTGGCCGCCGTCCTGGCTTGGCTGGGCGGGACGCCCTCACTGGCGGTCGCGGTCGTGGCGGTCATCCTGCTGAACGCGGCCTTCGCCTTCGTCCAGGAGGTCCAGGCCGAACGAGCCGTCGAGGCTCTCGCCGCGTACCTGCCGGCCACCGCGCGAGTGCTTCGCGACAACGATCCGGCCGAAGTTCCCGCCCGTGAGCTGGTGCCGGGCGATGTGGTGATAGTCGGCGAGGGGGACCGGATCTGCGCCGACGCCCGGCTGATCGACGGCAGCCTCACGGTGGACATGTCGGCGCTCAACGGCGAATCGGTTCCGGTCAACCGCTCCGCGGACGCCGAGGCCGTGGCCGGGCCTCTGCTGGAGGCGGGCGAACTGGTCTTCAGCGGGACGGCCTGCGTGGCCGGTCAGGCTCACGCCGTCGTGACCCGGACGGGGATGCACACCGAGATCGGCCGCATCGCGGCGCTGTCCCAGCGGGGCCGGACCGAACCGAGCCCGTTGGAGCGTCAGGTCCGCCGGGCGACCTGGATCATCGCAGCGGTGGCCGTAGTCGCGGGAGCAGCGTTTCTACCGATCGGTGTCTTCGCCGGACTGGGCTGGGCCGCGGCGATCAGCTTCGCCATCGGGTTGCTCGTCGCCAACGTGCCCGAAGGTCTCCTGCCCACGATCACTCTGGCGCTGGCGGCGGGCGTGCGGGATCTGGCGCGGGGCGGCGCCGTGGTCAAACGGCTCTCGGCAGTGGAGACGCTCGGCTCGACCACGGTGATCTGCACCGACAAGACGGGCACACTGACCCGCAACCGTATGCAGGTGACCCGGCTGTGGCTGCACGGCAGCGAAATCGCCGTACCGGACGCCGCCGGCGACACCCGGGCGAGGCGACTCGCCCACACTGCGGCACTCTGCACCACCGCGGGCAACGGCGGCGCACAGGACCCGACTGAGGTGGCCCTGCTGCGGCTGGCGGAGACTCTCGGAGATCCCGTACGACCGCAGGAGCGAGACCGGGACCGGCGCGCGCTGTACTCGTTCGACGCACGGCTCAAACGCATGGCCACGCTCGACGGCAACGAGATCCATGTAAAGGGCGCCCTGGAGTCGGTGCTGCCGCTCTGCACGGGGGTGCTCGCTTCCTCGGGCGCGGTGGTGGCGCTGACTCCGCCGATTGAAGCCGATCTCGCCGCTACGGTCGACCGCTATGCGGCCGCCGGATTGCGGGTGCTGGCCATGGCCCACCGGGACGTCGGTCCGCAGGTCCCGACGAGCCGGGACGAGGCGGAAACCGGCCTGACCCTGCTCGGACTGGTCGCGATGGCCGATCCGCCCCGCCCCGAGGTGGCTGACGCGGTGGCGGCTGCGCACCGTGCCGGAATCCGGATCCACGTCATCACCGGTGACTACGGCCCGACCGCCGCCGAAATCGCGCGCCAGGTGGGCCTGCCCGGGCGGCGCATCGTCACCGGCGCCGAGGTGGAACGGCTCAGCGACGCCGGCCTGGACCGGCTGCTCGCCGGCAACGAGGAGATCGTCTTCGCGCGGTCCTCGCCGGAGGGCAAGCTGCGCATCTGCGAGGCGCTGCGAGCGGGCGGCCAGATCGTGGCCATGACCGGTGACGGCGTCAACGACGCGCCGGCGCTTCGACATGCTGACATCGGTGTCGCCATGGGACGGTCCGGCACCGATGTCGCCCGCGAAGCCGCGACCATGGTGCTCACCGACGACAACTTCGCGACGATCGTGCGCGCTGTCGACTCCGGCCGGCGGGTGTTCGACAACCTCCGCAAGTTCGTGCTCTACATCTTCGCCCACGCCGTACCCGAGGTCGTCCCCTTCCTGATCTTCGCTCTGTCCGGCGGCGCCGTGCCGCTGCCGCTGACGGTGCTGCAGATCCTCGCCATCGACCTGGGCACCGAGACCGTGCCGGCCCTGGCTCTCGGCCGTGAACAGGCCGAGCCCGGCACCATGGACCGTCCACCACGATCGGCCCGCGCCGGCGTCATCGACCGCCGGCTTCTGCTGCGGGCGTGGGGCCTGCTCGGCGTCGTCTCGGCCGTGCTGGTGATGGCCGGGTTCTTCGGCGTGCTTTGGCATGCGGGCTGGCGCCCCGGTGACCCGGTCGGCGCGGGATCCCCCTTGCACCACGCTTACCTGCAGGCCACCACGATGACCTTCGCCGGCATCGTGGCGTGCCAGGTCGGCACCGCATTCGCCGCGCGCACCGAACACGCGTCCCTGCGGTCGATCGGTTTGTGGACCAACAAGCTGTTGCTGGCCGGTATCGCGTTCGAGCTGGTCTTCGCGGCCGCGCTCATCTATCTGCCGCCCCTGCAAGCGGTCTTCGGCACAGCAGCCCTCACCGCTGGGCAACTGGTGGCACTGCTGCCCATGCCGCTGGCCGTCTGGGGAGTCGATGAGCTCTACCGGTGGCGTCAGCGGCGGGCCACGGAGGACCCGCCGGACAGGGCCCTTCGGCCCTGCCGTGCACGGGCCGGTGGCGAAACGCTGGGTGTATCGACGACACATGGAGGACAACGATGACCTACCGCATCGCGATCAACGGGTTCGGCCGCATCGGCCGCAACTACCTGCGCCGGTTGACCGAGGAGAGGTTCCGCGGCAGCGGCCTCGAGGTGGTGGCGATCAATGACCTGTACGACGCGGCCACCCTCGCGCACCTGGTCGAGTACGACTCGACGTTCGGTCGGCTCGACGCCGAGGTCGGCGTCACCGACGACGACCTGATCGTCGGCCGGCAACGCATCCCGACGTTCAGCCGGCGTACACCCGAAGAATTGCCCTGGGCCGAGCTCGGCGTCGATCTGGTGATCGAGTCGACCGGCAAGCTGCGTTCGCGCGACGACGCGGCGCTGCATCTCAAGGCGGGCGCGGGCCGCGTCCTCATCTCCTCTCCCGGTAAGGGCGTCGACGCGACGCTGGTGCCCGGTGTCAACGCCGACACCTACGACCCCGCCCGGCACCAGATCATCTCCGCGGCCTCGTGCACCACGAACTGCGTGGCGCCGTTGGTCAAGGTGCTGCACGAGGCGTTCGGGATCGAGCGTGGCTTCCTGACCACCGTGCACGCCTACACCAACGACCAGAACGTCCTCGACGCACCGCACAAGGACCCGCGCCGGGCACGCGCGGCGGCCGTCAACATCATTCCGACCAGCACCGGGGCGGCCAAGGCGGTCGGGCTCGTGCTGCCCGAGTTGGCCGGACGCCTCGACGGTGTGGCCCTGCGCGTGCCCGTGATCGACGGGTCCATCAGCGACCTGACCCTCGAGCTGGCCACCGACGTGACCGCGGACCGGATCAACGAGGTTGTCGCCTCGGCCGCCGCCGGACCGAAGTTGCGGGACATCATCCGCTACACCGAGGCTCCGCTGGTCTCTTCCGACATCGTCGGGGATCCCGCTTCCTGCGTGTTCGACGCCCGCCTCACACAGGCGCAGGGACGGCTGGCCAAGGTGTTCGGCTGGTACGACAACGAGTGGGGCTACACCAGCCGGCTCGTCGACCTGACGCTGCAGTTGGCCGGGAGGTGACGTCATGCGCGCCAAGGACATCATGTCGAGCCCCGTGCATACCGTTTCCCAGACTGCCTCGGTGGAGGCCGCGGCCGCGCTGATGACGGCGAAGTCCGTGACCGCGCTGCCGGTGGTCGACGACGACGAGCGCCTGGTCGGGATGGTGAGTGAGAGCGATCTGCTCTGGCACCGGGTGCCCTCCGACCCGACCTCGCAACTGCGGCCGCGGCCGGACACGGACCCCGCCGACCGGCCCGGCATGGTGATGGAGGTCATGGCGACGTATCCGCTGGCGACCATGCCGAACATGGATGTCGCCGACGTGGCCGAGGCGATGCTGGAGCATGATGTGCGCAGCCTGCCGGTCCTTGACGACGGCGCTCTGGTGGGCATCGTGAGCCGCCGTGACATCCTGCGGACGATGGTGCGTACCGACGCGGTGCTGGCCGCCGACGTTCAGCAACGCCTGGATGAGTACAGGGACGGCGAATCCCGTTGGGTGGCGACAGCCGAAGGTGGCATCGTCACCGTGACGGGCGGATTCGAGGACGAGACCGAGCAGGCGATCGTGACAGTGCTGGCGCGCACGGTGCCGGGCGTCTCCGGGGTCCGGACGAGCCAGCCGTCGGCTTCGTGAACAGAGTCGGAATCAAGCGAAGGGCGGCACCGACGGGTGCCGCCCTTCACCGTGGTGCTATCGGTGTCTGGCGATCAGGACCGGGCAGGCGGCCTGCCGGAGCAGGTGTAACCCCGTCGATCCCAGCAGCGCCGCGCGAACCGGGCCACGGCCCCGGCTGCCGACAACCACCAGCCGGGCGCCGTTGGAGGCCTCGACCAGCGCCGCCGCCGGGGCCGCACATGTCAGCCGCGCCTCGACGGCGACGTTTGGATACTTCTCGCGCCACGGCGCCAGGTCTTGCTCGATCAGCGTCGTATCAGCGGGGGCACGCTCGGGCGTCCGCACCACCACGAGCCGGCTCGCCCGGATCGCCGCGGCTTCGAATGCGCTGCCGAGCACGTATTCGGCCGCAGGCGAGTCGTCGATTCCCACGACAACCGGCCCGTCGGGGGCCGATCGGCCGCGGACGACGGCGACCGGGCACGACGCGTGTCCGGCGACCCGCTCGCTGACCGAACCCAGGAGCATGCCCGCGAAGCCACCGCGTCCGCGGTGACCGAGCACGAGGAGCTGAGCGTCACGCGTGGCGTCCGTCAAGATCTCCGCCGGATGCCCGAGCAGCGTGTCGGATCGGACGGCGAGCTCTGGGGCGATCTCCCTCGCTCGTCGTGCGGCGGCGCCGACCAAGGCGTTCCCCGACGCCCAGATGACCTCGACATAGGTCTGGCCGGACAACTCGTGGGAGGCGACCGGCTTCCACTCGAGAACATGCACGATGCGCAGGGGCGCACGACGACGCCGGGCCTCGTCCACCGCCCAGTCGAGAGCGGCCTCGGCCGGGGCGGCGCCGTCGATACCCACGAGAACGGGAGAGCCGGTCATGGCGGGCGTCCCTTCGTCAGCTCGTGGTCTCGTGCGCGACCACTACCGGACACGAGGAGTGGCGCAACAGGTGCTGGCTCACCGAGCCGAGGAGCAAGCCGCGCAGCGAACCGCGACCGTGTGTGCCTACCACGAGCAGCCCGGCGGTTCGGCTCTCGTCGGTGAGCATCGCGGCTGGATGCTCGATCACCGCGTGAGTCGTGACGTGCACTTGCGGGAACTTCTGGCACCAGCCGTTGACGAGTTCGTCGAACGGATGACGCAGGCCGGCGGGCACCGTTCCGGCGGACACCGGCGAGGCGTCCCAGATCCCGGCAGCCGGAGGCCAGGCCCGGATGACGCGCAGACCGGTACCCCGGGCGGCTGCCTGATCGAACGCGACCCCGAGGACGGCGTGCGAGGCCGGCGACTCGTCGATGCCGGCCACGACCGGACCGTGCGCGTCCGGACGCCCGCGCACCACCACGACCGGGCAGTGCGCGTGCGCGCTGACTGCGACGCTGACCGAACCGAGCAGGCCCGACACGGCGCTGTATCCGTGTGAGCCCACGACGACCAGGTCCGCACCCCGGGAACGGTCGATCAGCGTCAACGCCGCCCCGGCGTCGCGGGTGACGGCGGTCGTGCGCACCTCGGGATGGGTCTCTGCCGCCGCTGCGACAGCCTTCGCCAGGGCGTCGTCGATGGCCCGGCGGATCTGCTCCTCGGGCAGGACGGCCGGGGACGGGATCATCGAGGCCGCCGGAGCCCAGGCCGGCCACTCGTAGGCGTAGAGGAACTCCACCGTCGCCCCGGTGCGGGCCGCCTCATCCAGAGCCCAGTCGGCGGCCACCTTCGATCGTGGTGAACGGTCGTATCCGACGATGATCTTCCTGGTGATCATGACGGCCTCCTTCAAGGCGCTACGTGGCACGGAGTGTGCGCAACGTGGGATCCGGCTCGCTGCCGGCCGCCGCGAGGCGCATCTTCGCGTCCACCGCGACGACACCGTCCGGGCCGGCGAGCACAGGGTTGAGGTCGAGCTCGGCGATCTCGGGAAAGTCCTCGGCGAGACGGCCGATGCGCAACAACAGGTCCTCGAGCGCGGTCGTGTCGACCGCTGCGGCACCCCGGTAGCCGGTGAGCAGCGGTGCGGCCCGGAGGCTGCGCCACATCCGGCCCGCGTCCAGATCGGTCATCGGCACCAGACGCAGTGCCCGGTCGCCGAGCAGGTCGGTCTGCACCCCGCCCAGCCCGAGGAGCACCACCGAGCCGAACAGCGGGTCGTGCGCGACACCGGCGACCAGTTCGACCGCCTCGGTCCTCTGGTGCTGGACGAGCACCCCGGCGTCCGGGCGGCCACCGGCGGCGGCAACCGCGCCGAAGGCGTCGCGGACCTGCTGCTGTCCCGTCAAGCCGAGACGTACACCGCCGGAGTCGGTCTTGTGTACCAGGTCGGGATCGGCGGACTTGAGCACCACCGGGTAGCCGACGCGCTCCGCCGCGGCGACCGCCTGGCCGGCCGACCGGGACAGCAGGGCCGGCTCCACACTGATGCCGTAGGCCGCGAGGATCCGGGTCGTCCGTTCGTAGCCCTGCCAGCCACCCCCGGTCGCCAGGGCGTCATCCACGATGGCACGCGCCCGTTCGCTGCGAATGCCGGTCAGGTCGGGGCGGCCGCCCAACGGCTGCCGGCGCCATTGCGCATACCGGGCGCTGTGGGCCAGCGCTTGAACAGCCCGTTCCGGCAGGTCGTAGACCGGCGCACCACGTGTGCCGAGACGGACTACGGGAGCCGGGGCTCCGATCATGACGGCGGCGATCGTCAATTCGGGAGAACGGTCGGCGACCGAGCCCAGAGCGGTCAGGATTCCGGCCGCATCGTTGGCGCGCGTCGCGATCAGGATCAGCAGCAGCATGTCGGTCTCACCGGAGTCGGCCACCGCGGCGACGGCCTCGGCGAAGGCGGACGCGGAAGCTCCGGCGCCCAGATCTATCGGGTTGTCAGAACTCGCGGTGCCGCCCACAGCAGTCGCGAGCTGGTCGCGTACAGCTCGGCTCAATGACGGCACCGTGAGCCCGGCGGCTTCGGCGGCGTCAGCGGCGAGCACGTTGAGGCCACCCGCGTTGCCGACGATGGCCAGACGGTTGCCGGCAGGCAGGGGCTGGCCGGTGAGCATGCGGGCAGCGTCCAGGAGTTCGCCGAGCCCACCGGGCCGGACGACACCGGCCTGCGCGAACAAAGCGTCGACGGTTGCGGCCGGAGCCGCCGCAGCGGCGGTGTGCGACGCGCCGGCCCGGCGGCCGGAGTCCGAACGACCGCTCTTCAGGGCCAGAACCGGTTTGCGGCGACCCAAGGCGCGCACCGTCCGGGCGAACTTGCGCGGGTTGCCGAAGGACTCGAGGTAGAGCGCGACAACCCGGGTGGCCGGATCGTCGTACCAGTAGGCGATGAGGTCGTTGCCGCTGACGTCCGCCTTGTTGCCGAGCGAGACGAAGCTGGAGATGCCGTAGCCGTCCCGCGTGGCGTGCTCGAGCAGCGCGATGCCGACGGCGCCCGACTGCGCCGCTACGGCCAGCCCACCCGCGGGTGGCACAGTCGGCGCGAAACTCGCGTTCAGCCTGACGCGCGGGTCGGTGTTCACGACACCCAGGCAGTTCGGGCCGACCAGGCGGATGCTGTGCCGGCGAGCGAGCTCGACCAGTTCGTGCTGCTGCCGGCGGCCGTCGGGTCCGGTCTCGCCGAAGCCCGCGCTGAGGATGACGGCGGCCCGCACGCCGACCGCAGCCCCCTCGGCGAGCACGCCGGGGACCTGATCGGCCGGGACGGCGACCACGAGCAGGTCGACCGGGGCCGGCAACTCCTTCACCGAGCGGCAGGCGGCGATCCCGGCGACGTCGCGGCCGCTGCGGTTGACGACGTGGAGGCGGCCGCCGAAGCCGTACTCGCTCAACGCCCGGGCGGTTTCGTGACCGACACCGCCGGCACGGTGACCGGCGCCCACGACGGCAACCGAGCTGGGTGACAGAAGGGCGTGCAGGGAGGCCCGCTCGGCCACGCGGTCACGTGCGTCCACGGTCTCGTTCTCGTCGTCCGTGCCGACCCCGACGTCGATCACGCCGTCACCGAACCGGGACCAGGCGCGCGCGTTCAGGTCGTGCGCGACCCGGAGCATGGCCATATTGGCCGGCAGCACCTCGCCGACGAGCTCCTGAATGCCTTGCCGGTGGGCCAGGACGGCGAGGTGCTCCAGCAACAGGGTGCCGACGCCGCGGCCGTGATGGGCATCGGCGACGAAGACCGCGAACTCGGCCTGATGGGAGATGTCATCCGTACGATCGCAGGCCGCCACACCGATCACCGCGTCGCCGTCGAGCGCCAGGACAGCGAGGTGCCGGGCACTCTGTGGACGGCAGAGACGATCGACCTCCGAATCGATGGAGGGGCCGCTCGGCACGGCGAAGAACCGCAGGCGGAGGCTCTCCGGACTGCCGGACTGATAGAGGGCGGTCAGCCCTGGACGGTCGTCCGGCCGCACCGGCCGAACCGCGACGATTCCGCCGTCCGAGGTGAGGACGTGGGCCGTGGTGCCGGGGTCGGTGCGGTGCATGGCGGCTCCGTTCAGGGCAGAAGGACCAGGCGAGCCGGAACCCGACTGTGCAGGACGTCTTCGATGGCCGCGTTGATGTCTTCGAGGCTGCGCGACTCGTAGAAGACTTTGGTGCGCCCGGCTGCATGCAGCCGGAAGACCTCGGCCAGGTCGGCGCGGGTGCCGACGATGGAGCCGATCACGGAGATGCCCTTGAGCACGGTCTGGAAGATCGGCAGCGACATGGCGTTGTCCTTGGGCAGCGACACCAGGATCAGCCGCCCGCCCCGGCGCAGCGACGCGTGCGCCTGTTCGAGAACCTGGGGATCGGCGGCCAGCACGACGGCGACGTCCGCGCCGCCGATCGCCTCGATCGCCGCGACCGGGTCGGTGGTGGCCGCATTGATCACGTGGGCCGCGCCGAGCTCCTTCGCCAGCGCCAGTTTCTCCTCGGTGACGTCGATCGCGATGGTCTCGCCGCCGAAGATCTGGGCGTACTGCTGGGCGAGGTGCCCGAGGCCGCCGATGCCGAAGATGGCGACCCGGTCGCCCGGTGTGACCCCGCCGACCTTGACGGCCTTGTACGTGGTGACGCCGGCACAGGTCAGCGGTGCGGCTTCGGCCGGGTCGATACCGTCGGGCACGGCAACCGCGTAGCGGGAGTCGGCGATCAGGTACTCGGCGTGCCCGCCGTCGATCGCGTATCCGGTGTTGAGCTGGCTCTCGCACAGCGTCTCCCAGCCGGTCAGACAGTATTCGCAGGTGCCGCAGGCCTGTCCGAGCCACGGGACAGCGACCCGGTCGCCCACCTCATGCTCGGTGACCCCGGGGCCGGTTTTTTCGACGATGCCGACGCCTTCGTGCCCGGGGACGAACGGCGGGGTGGGCTTGACAGGCCAGTCGCCGCGGGCCGCGTGGATGTCGGTGTGGCACAGACCGCTGGCCTCGATCCGCACCCGGATCTGGCCTTCCGCGGGTTCCGGAAGGGGGATCTGCTTGACTTCCAGCGGTTGGTCGAAGCTGGTGACGACGGCTGCTCGCATCGGGTTTCTCCTTGGTTCGGTTACCTTCCAGGGTTGTCGGCGGGCGACCGGTCCGGCAGGGCCATCAGACCCTGCCGGACCGGGACTTGCCTCCTCACCTGTGCCGCGGCCGACGAGGCTTGGTGTCGACGACGAGCGGATGGGCGCCGAGCAGGTGGGCCCACCACGGGCGGTGTGCGTCCGACCGTAACCTGGGCGTGCCCGTGCCCTTGACGCTGACCCAGCCGCCGGGGCCCATGGTCACGGCCCCGATCGCCGTCCGGCGCCGGCTCGCCGCGACAGCGGTCACGGCGACGGCGGAGAAGGCGAGCAAAGCGCCGGCCAGCCCGGTGAGATCGATGACGGGACGGAACACCACGCGGTCGCGCTCGATGATCCACGCTCCGACCGGCCGATCACGATCGAGGACGGGGACGACGGTCGCCGGCGGCGGGGCAGGGCGCTCGGCTAGAGATGTGCTCATCGCGATGCCTATCGGCTGTCGGAGGACGACGCGGAACCTGCGGCCCGGCCCGCCTCCAGCCGGGCGATCGGCACCCGGAACGGAGAGCAGGACACGTAGTCGAGCCCGGCGTCATGGAAGAACCGCACCGATGCGGGGTCGCCACCGTGCTCGCCGCAGACACCGACTGTCAGGCCGGGCCGGGCGGCCCGGCCGCGGGTCACGGCGATGCGGACCAGTTCGCCCACCCCGTCGGCGTCGATTGTCTCGAAGGGCGAGACACCGAAAATGCCCAGCTCCAGATAGCGACTGAAGAACGCCCCCTCCACATCGTCACGCGAGAAACCCCACGTCATCTGGGTGAGGTCGTTGGTGCCGAACGAGAAGAACTCGGCGGCGCCGGCGATCTGCCCGGCGATCAAGGCGGCCCGGGGCACCTCGATCATCGTGCCGATGCGGATCGGCGGAGCGCCGGGCACACTCGCCAGGACAGCTTCGGCCTCCGCGCGTACGGTCTCCAACTCTTGAACCGCACCGACCAGCGGGATCATCACCTCCGGCTGCGGGTCACCGCCCGCGGCGATCCGAGCCGCCGCCGCCTCGGCGATGGCCTGGACCTGCATGGCGAACAGGCCGGGGATGACCAGACCGAGTCGCACTCCGCGCAGGCCCAGCATCGGGTTGGCCTCATGCATCCGGCGGACGGCAGCCAGCAGCACAGTGTCACGTCCCGCGTCCTCGCCGAGCGCCTCGGCGCGGGCGACCCGGGCGGTCAACTCCTCCAACGGCGGCAGGAACTCGTGCAGCGGCGGGTCGATCAGCCGGACCGTGACCGGCAGACCGTCCATGGCGGCGAAAAGCTCCTCGAAGTCGGCGCGCTGCAACGGCAGCAGGGCCGCGAGCGCCTCCTCCCGTCCGGCGTCGTCCTCGGCCAGGATCAGCCGCTCGACCAGCACACGCCGGTCACCGAGAAACATGTGCTCGGTGCGGCACAGGCCGACGCCGGTCGCGCCGAAGCGGCGAGCGCGGGTGGCGTCCGGCCCGGTGTCGGCGTTGGCGTGCACGCCGAGCGTCGCCACGTGATCGGCGTGGATCATGAGGCGTTCGATCGCGGCGAGCAACGGGTCGCCGTACGCGCTCAGCTCACCTTCGAAATAGCGCACCACCTTGGACGGGTGCACCGGGACCGCGCCGGCGTAGACCCGGCCGGTGGAGCCGTCGATCGAGATGGTGTCGCCGGCGTGCAGCGCACGGCCGTTGATGGTCAGCTCGTCGTCCTCGATCCGCAGCTCGTCGGCGCCGCAGACACACGTCTTGCCCATGCCGCGGGCGACGACCGCGGCATGCGAGGTCTTGCCACCCCGGCTGGTCAGGATGCCCTGGGCGGCGATCATGCCGGGCAGGTCGTCCGGGTTGGTCTCGCGCCTGACCAGGATGACCGGGCCGGTGGCCGCGGCGGCCGCGGCGGAGTCGAAGACGATGGCGCCGACAGCCGCTCCCGGGGAGGCCGGCACGCCCGTCGTCAGCGGCTGGGGCGCCGCATCCTGGTCGAAGCTGGGGAACATCAGCTGGGCGAGCTGTTCGCCGCTCACCCGCTGCAGAGCCTCGTCGAGGGTGATGGTGCCCTCGTCGACCAGTTGCGCGGCGATGACGAACGCGGCGGCCGGGGTGCGCTTGCCGACCCGGGTCTGCAGCATCCACAGCTTGCCGTTCTCGATGGTGAACTCGATGTCGCACAGGTCGCGGTAGCGCTGCTCGAGGCGTTCCATGATGGAGAGCAGCTGCCGGTAGGCGGACGGGTCGATGGCGCTCAGCTCGGACAGACTGACCGTGTTGCGGATGCCGGCGACCACGTCCTCGCCCTGGGCGTTACGCAGGTAGTCGCCGTAGACGCCGCGCCGGCCGGTGGCCGGGTCGCGAGTGAAGGCCACGCCGGTTCCCGAGTTCTCACCTCGGTTTCCGAAGACCATGGCCATGACGTTGACGGCGGTCCCCAAGTCGTGCGGGATGCGTTCCTTGCGCCGGTAGATCTGGGCGCGCTCGGCGTTCCACGACCGGAAGACCGCCATGATGGACAGATAGAGCTGCTCGTGCACGGCCTGCGGGAAGTCCCGCCCGGTGTGGCTGTGAAAGACCTTCTTGTACGCGTTGACAAGCTCTCGCAACTGCGCGGCCGTCAACTCTGCGTCGGTGCGTACGCCCGCGGCGTCCCGTGCGTGGGCCAGCTCGGTCTCGAATTCGCTGCCGGGCATGTCGAACACGGTCCGCCCGAACATCTGGATCAGGCGCCGGTACGAGTCCCAGGCGAAACGCTCGTCCGACGTGTGCCGGGCCAGCCCGGCGACGGTGACGTCGTTCAGCCCGATGTCGAGAATCGTCTCCATCATGCCCGGCATCGAAAACTTGGCGCCCGAGCGCACCGACAGCAGCAGCGGGTCGTCGGCGTCACCGAAGGTCTTGCCGATCTGATTCTGGATCATCCGCAGGTGGTGTTCCACCTCGGCCAGCAACGCCGCGGGGGCCTCGCCGGTGTGCAGATAGTCCCGGCAGGCGTCCGTGGTGACGGTGAAGCCGGGCGGCACCGGCAGACCCATCCGGGTCATCTCGGCCAGGTTCGCTCCCTTGCCGCCGAGCAAGTCCTTGAGGTCCTTGTTGCCCTCGACGAAGTCGTACACGTATCTGGTCATGCCGGTCGCACCCCTTTCGTTACCTCGTTGGTAGCCCGGCTGAGGGCCCGGCCTGTAGGGCCGGACGTCCCTACTCGACGGGTCGCGACGAGACGAAGGTGAGAGTCCAGAACACCGGAGAGGGAGGACAGCCATGAGAGGACTTGTCTACGGCGGCCCGGGAAACCGGTCATGGACGGAGATCGCCGACCCCGTGATCACCGATCCCCGCGACGCGGTCATCAGGGTCGACACGGTCACGGTCTGCGGCACGGACCTGCACATCCTCGGCGGGGACGTGCCCGCGGTGGCATCGGGACGCGTGCTGGGGCACGAGGCTGTCGGCACGGTGGTCGAGACGGGCAGTGGAGTGTCGAGCCTGGCCGAGGGCGACCGGGTTCTGGCCTCGTGCATCTCCGCCTGCGGCATTTGCCGTTACTGCCGCCAGGGCGCGTACGGTCAGTGCCTGGGCGGCGGAGGATGGATCCTTGGGCATCTGATCGATGGCGTGCAGTCCGAATACGCCCGAATCCCGTACGCGGACCTGTCGACCTACAAGCTGCCCGAGCAGGTGAGTGACGAGTCCGCCGTCCTGCTGGCCGACATCCTGCCGACCTCGTACGAGGTCGGCGTGCTCAACGGCCAGGTGCAGCCCGGCGACACCGTGGTGGTCGTCGGGGCCGGCCCGATCGGTCTCGCGGCGGTGCTGACCGCGCGGCTCTACTCGCCCGCCCACATCGTGGTGATCGACAAGGCGGAGGCCCGGCTGCAGGCCGCGAAGTTGTTCGGCGCCGACACGACCGTGCTCGCGGGCACGCAGGATCCGCTGGCCGCCGTTCAAGCGCTGACCAAGGGGCTCGGCGCCGACGTGGTGATGGAGGCGGTGGGCTTCCCGGAGACCTTCGAGCTGTGCACGACGCTGGTGCGCCCCGGCGGCCGAATCGCCAACATCGGCGTCCACGGCAAGCCGGCCACCCTCCACCTGGAGGACCTCTGGATCCGCAACGTCACCATCACCACCGGCCTGGTCGACACGTCCTCGACGCCCCGGCTGCTCGACATGCTGGTCGCCGGTCAGCTCGACCTCGACCACATGATCACGCACCGGTTCGGCTTCGACGACTTCATGCAGGCCTACGACGTCTTCGCCGACGCCGCGCGCTCGGGCGCGCTCAAGGTGGTGGTATCACGATGAGGACCTGGATGCTGGTCGCCGCCGCGGGGATCGCGGCGGCGGCGGCCGCCGCCTCGCCGCCGGCGCGGCGCTACTGCCTGACCTGGGGCGCCTCTGAACAGGAGGCGGCCGAGCCGCTGCCCGGCGACGACCTGCTGGCGGGTGCCGCCGTGCAATCGACGCGGGCGATCGCCATCGGCGCCGAGCCGTGGGCTGTGTGGCCCTGGCTGGTGCAGATGGGCAGCGGTCGTGGCGGGGCCTACACCTACGACTGGATCGAGAACCTGCTCGGTCTCGACATGCACAGCGCCGACAAGATCCTCCCGGAGTTTCAGAAGCTGGCCGTCGGTGACGTCCTGCCGCTGGGCCCGGAGGATCCCCGCATGCGGGTCGAGATCTGTGACGAGAACCGGTCCCTGGTCTTCCGATCGACCGACGGCGCCTGGGTGTGGTCCTTCGTCCTGCGCCCGAAGGACGGCGGAACCAGGCTCATCAGCCGTAACCGGATCAGTCCACCGGACGGCCGCTTCTACTACGACCTGGTGATGGCCCAGGGCAGCCTGATCATGGAGCGCAAGATGCTGAAGGGCATCCGTCGGCGTGCCGAGAAGCTTCAGGCGGCGGGTCGATCGGCCCTGCCCCGGCCGGTCGTGAGTTCCTGAGGTTTCCCGGGAGAGCAGGGAACGACGACCGCCAGATTCTCACCCCGATGAGGCTGTTCGGCGAGGCGTAGGCCTTCCGCCGGCCGTGAATCATCCTGCGAGGTGTGCCGCCATGGCACCGTTGACCGTTTTCGATCTACTCACGCTGCACGACTTCGCCGGCGACCTGCCGGCCGGCTGGCTGCACCGGCTCGCAGTGGCCGGACGGCCGGTGTTCTATCGGGCCGGGACTCGCTTGTTCCGCGAGGACGCCGCCGCCGAACGGCTCTGGCTGGTGCACAGCGGACTGGTCGCGATCGACTTTCACGTGCCCGGCCGCGGTGACATCGTGATCGAGACCATCGGTCCGGGAGAGGTGCTGGGCTGGTCGTGGTTGCGGCCGCCGCACCGCTGGCATTTCGGCGCGGTCGTGGCCGACGACCTCCGCGCGGTCGAGCTCGACGCGCACGTCGTGCGGGAGCTGATGGCTGAGGCCCCCGACTTCGGCCTGGAGATCAGCGGCCGGCTCCTCGACGTCGTGGCCGGACGCCTCCAGTCCGCCCGCCACCGCCTCGTCGAGCTCTATGCCTATCCAGGCGACCCGACCCGACAGGAGGCCGAAGGATGACTGCGAACACCACTTCTCGCAAGCGCGCCGGAAGCCAACGGACGGGGTACGCCGTCGCGGCCGTCATCAATGCCGTCCTGCTGTACCTGATAAACGGCCGGCCCGGCTGGGAGGCGGTCCCCTTCCTCACCGGCGAGACGGAACGCGTCCTGACGTTGATGAATGTGTCCCTGCTGGCGGGCCTCGTCGCGAATCTGATCTATTTCGTCAGGCTCGAATCGTGGGTGGTTCCCGCCGGTGGAATCGTCACGACCGGAATCGGGCTGGCCGTCCTCATCGGGTTCTGGCACGTCTCGCCGTTCGACTTCGGAGCCGCGTCGTTGTGGACGCCGGCGGTGCGGATCCTGCTCGTTGTCGGCATCGTGGGGACCGTCATCGCCATTCCGGTGCAGATCGTGTCACTGATCGGCCGGATCCGGCGGCCGCGCTGAGCTTGTGCCGCGGCACCTGACGAAGCGGGGCCCGAAGGGTCCGGGCCGACGGTTCGGACCGGACCAACGGCCCTGTCCGGACGGGGCGCCAGGGGTTCTGATGGAGGAAGGCAACGGGTCCGGGGAGGCCGGCGATGAGTGATCTCGACAAGCTCCGAACGGAGCGGGAAGCCGTACGCGGAAGCGCAGTTCGTGGACGCGCCACAAGGTACAGCGAGGCGGTCGATCGCCTTCTCGGCGTCGCCGATTACAGCGCGACGCACCACATCATGCCGCGGCCCACGGTCGTGACGAAGACCGGCCTGGTCGTGGTGGGGGTGGACGACACCGCGACCAGCTACACGGCAGTCGATCACGCCACGATCGAGGCCGAGTTGCGCGGCTGGCGTCTGCGGCTCCTGCACGCTCAGCACTCGGACACCGGACGCGTACCGGCTCACGAGGAGGGCGCACGCCTACTGGAACGCATGACGGACCGCGTGCGCGCGTACTCGCCCACAGTTCCGGTCAGCAGCCGTCTGGTCATCGGTCCGGCGGCACGCTGCCTGCTGGCTGAGGCTCGCGACGCCGGTCTGATCGTGGTCGGACACCAGCACGGTCTGGCCGGTGCCGTGTTCGGCGTCAGCGTCGGCGACCGTGTGGCCACCGAGCACACCGGCGCCGTGCTGGTGGTGCGGATTCCGGGCTGGCCGACGGGATCCGGCTTCGGCTCGCGTCCGGTTGTGGCCGGCATCGACGGCGACGACAGCACGGTCTTCGCTTTCGCTCACGCCGAGGCCCGCGTGCGCGGCAGCGATCTCGTGCTCCTGCACGCGAGCCGGACGCCGCGGGTCGACCGGACGGAGACGATGGGCGGCGTGCACATGCGCTGGCGCTACGTTGCCGAGGATCCGGATGAGGCGCTGATCAAGGCTTCTGACAAGGCTGCGGCTCTCGTGATGGGCCGTCGAGGCCGGAGCGGCATCGCCGGGGCCCTGCTGGGATCGGTGAGCCGCTCGGTTGTCCAGCACGCGCACTGCCCGGTCTTCCTGGTCGGATGAGCGGCACGGGCCGGGCTCAGGGAGCGTACGCCGAGAGCCCGGCCAGCAGCGCGCTGAGTCCGGCTTTGGCGTCGGCGAACAGCATGGCGGTGCGGGGGTCGTTGTAGAGTTCGTTGTCGATGCCGGCGTAGCCGTGGCCGAGGGAGCGTTTGATGACGATCACGCTTTTGGCGTGGTCGACGTCGAGGATGGGCATGCCGGAGACGGGGTTGCCGGGTCGTCGGGCGGCGGGGTTGGTGACGTCGTTGGCGCCGATGACCAGTGCGACGTCGGTGCGGGGGAAGCCGGGGTTGCTTTGTTCGAGGTCGGTGAGTTGTTCGTAGGGGGCGTTGGCTTCGGCGAGTAGCACGTTCATGTGGCCGGGCATGCGTCCGGCGACCGGGTGGATCGCATACGAGACCTCGACTCCGCGTGCGGTGAGGGCTTGTGCGAGGGCGACGGCTTCGTGTTGTGCTTGGGCGGCGGCGAGTCCGTAGCCGGGGACGATGACCACCCGTGTGGCGTAGGCGAGTTGGATGGCGGCGTCGTCGGCGGTGATCTCACGGACCGGCAACGACCCCGGCCCGGGCCCGGCTGTGGCTGTGATGGTGTCGCCGGT
>NZ_JAMQOL010000086.1:0-36326 GCF_023717965.1 Paractinoplanes hotanensis
GGCTCTCACCGTTTCTGTTCGGCGCCGGCGCCGAAGAGTTGGTAGCCACGCCGATGCCCTTCGGGTGCCAGTCGGTTCGCCGTCGTCGAGCGTCCTCGGTGGGGCTTATCGTCCGGTTTCGGTGGGCGTCCGCAGGGGCTTGGCGTCCGAGGTGATGCTCAGCCCTCGGAAGACCGGTCCCGCGCCGTCACGGCCGGCTCTGAGCTCCACCCGGTACTGCGCGTACCGCGAGCTGCCCGTCACCCGGTCGTCCGGGCGCACCGCGCGCCAACCGCTCCAGGATGCGCCGGGCGCCGACGTGCTGCCCGTGCGGACCTGGACGACTACGGAGGCGCCAGCCGGCGCACTGGCCTCATACTTCAGCCGGTCCCACGTCACCATCTGCCCGGCGTCGAGCACCCGCGACACCAGAGTTCCGCTGCGCCCGCTCGGCCGGACCCCCTCGCTCGTGACCACGACCTGGTTCTCCGCACCGGTCCGCCACTGGGCGGCCGTGTGATCGGCGACGCCCGCCGCCGAGGACACGAAGGTCGCCGGCGGCCGGCCCGGCGCGGGCCACACCGTCACGTTGCCGGCGGGATCGGTGCTGCGCACGCGGTAGTGGTAGGTGGTTCCCGGCTGGAGACCGGTCACCACGGCCCGGTGCTGACGGCCGGTCAGGTCAGCCGGCCACGCGTCCAGTTCCGCCGGGTTCGCGCCGACGAGCACGGTGGCGGCGGCCGATTCACCAGTGCTCCAACTGATCCGCGCAGTGCCGTCCGCCCAGGGCAGGATCGACAGCGCGGACGCTGACGGCGCCTGGCTGTCCGGCGCGGACCTGGCAGGTGCGACGGGAGCCTTGCGGGCGGCGGCGACAGCACCGTATTCGGCCGCGTAGGCGCCCGGGGCGGCGGTGAACATCGCGTACTCGACGCCCTTGATCGTTGTGCGGGTGAACGGGACCGCCGTGCCCGCGCGGGTCAGCGTGGTCAGCGCCCGGCCGCCCGTGCCCACGGTCGGCACCATCCCGGTCAGGCCGGTCGCACCCGCGCCCACGTTCACGGTGAACGACAGGGTCGTGCCGGACCACGAGATCCCGGAGTACGACGAGGCGTTGCGCCCGTCGAGCCAGGTGAGCAGCTGGGCCGCGCTGACCACCGGCACGCCCCGGCTCCGGGCCGACTCGAGCACCTGGTCGCTGTCGTACGTGGTGGTCAGGTCGGTGTGCATGTTGGCCGTGAAGGCCCCGTAGTAGCCCTCCGCCCCCAGCGCGCGGTCGAGCAGCGTGTCGACGGTAAACGGGTAGCTCTGCCCCGACTCGTCAGTCATCTGCGTGGCCGCCTGGTAGATGTCCAGCAGCCCGCCCGTCTTGGCCGAGAATCGCATCGGCATGCCGGAGCCGGTCATGAAGCCCGGCCGGTCGGCGACCCAGCTGCCCGGCCAGTAGTAGTAGTTCGTGTCGAGCCGGATCCCGGTGGCCGCCTCGGCCGATGCCTGCGAGGACCAGTCGGACCACACGATGCAGTGGGTGCGGTTGGTGGCGGGCGCCGCGAGGGAGCTGTACTTCGTACGCCAGGTCGTCAGCTGACTCGTGAGCGTGCTCGCGATCGAGGTGGCCGTGTAGTTGGAGCAGCCCGTGCTGACGTGCAGCCCGACCTCGAAACCCTGAGCCTGGTATGCCGCCGCCTGGCTGTTGCTCAGCGGTGTGTCCGGGAAGACGTAGGAGGTGAAACGGTTGCACTGCCAGGTCGCGACATCACAGCCGGCCACGCTGTTCGCGGCGTACTGGTTGAACCGGCCCGCCGTTCCCCCGGTGGCGTGGTCGTCGCCGGTGCCCACCACCACCGCCTTGAGGCTGCGCGGGAAGTACCAGAACTTCGGCAGGGGCTTGCGATCCAGGTTCATCACGCCGATCAGGTTGGCCAGCAGGCGTTGCTGCTCGTCGGCCTGGGGCACGGCCACCTTGGCCAGGTTGACCCAGTCGGCCGAGGAGCCGCCGAAGTAGAGGTCGTCGGAGCGGATCGGCCCGGAGCCGTCCCTGTCCTGCCCGTCCCAGGCCGGGTTGCCCTGCCGGGTTTGGACCAGCGACTGGGACAGGTCGAACGTGAACGCCGCGGCCTGTCCGCCCGCGGTGCCCACGTCGGCCAGGGTGACCGCCGGGTTGGTGGTGGCCGTGGTCGCGTTCGAGTAGAGCGTGGCCACCAGCCGCGCTCCGGCCGGCGTCCAGCGGTCGGCGACGCCGTGGAACTGGATCGTCTGGTCGGTGATCCCGGCGCCGGGCGCGGCCGTCGTGTCGACCTTGAGGTAACCCTCGGCCAGCGTGCCCGTCGTGCTGGTCAGACCGAGCAGGCCCGCCAGCTGTTTGTCGGGCCGGAAGGCGACGAGGTTGCCGCCGCCGGACACCCAGGTGGTGAACATGGCGACCTGTGCCGCGGTCAGCGCCGTCGAGCCGAGCAGCACGACGTCGTACTGGCTCAGTGTCGCGGCGGTGACGGCAGGAAGCTCGGCCGTGGTGAACTCGTTGAGGCCCTCGGTGCGCAACACCTCGGCCAGGAACGGGGTGAAGCCGGCCCCGCTGGGCTTGACGACGAGGATCGGGCCGCCGGGGCCCTGGTCCGGTGGCGGCGGGGGCGGCGCGGCGGTCGAGAACGACCAGGTAGCCGGGGCCATGAGGTTGCCCGCGGCGTCCCGGGCGCCGCTGACGGTGGCCGTGTATTCGCTGGAGTGGGCCAGCGCGGCCGACGGCGTGAAGGTCAGGGTGCTGGTGCCCGCATCGTAGGTTGTGGCGCCGGCGACGCCGGTGAGCGCGACGGCCGCACCGGTCACCGGTTCGCTGAACGTGGCGGTGACCCGGGCCGTGGTCGCGACGCCGGTGGCGCCGGCGCCCGGGGAGCGGGCGGACAGCACCGGCGGCGTGGTGTCGGTGGCCACGGTGTTGAAGACGACGTCGACCCAGTAGTTCGTGGCCTGGTAGGCGCCGGTGGGGAAGGCGCTGGCCCCGTACCGGTAGAGGCCGTTGCCGCTGTTGGCCGCGTTCGCCGGCGCGGTCAGCGGGCCACGGGAGACCGCAGCGGCCAGGCCGTTGGCCGTCGCCGAATAGAAACCGGTGTCGGTGTGGTACGAAGCGACGTAGGTGGTGTTGGCGGTGACCGCGACCGGACTGGGCAGGGTGGCGGTCTGCCAGCCGGTCGCCGACTCACCGGTGAACGTCACCGTGCTGAGCCGGGCGCCGGTGTTCGTCCACAGGCCGCCGGTGTGCGTGCCGGTGTTGCCGCTGCCCTTGTAGAACCTGAGGCCGGTGATGAATCCGGCCGTGCTGGTGCGGAACCGTACGCCGAGCTCCACCGCCGAGTTGTCCGCCACGGCAGCTGTGGCCGGTGTCGCGGTCGGTGGCCAGATTGTGCAGGGGCAGGCCCCGCCGGGCGCAGCGGTGGTGAAGTTCCAGGTGTACGGAACCATCGTGTTGCCCGCCGCGTCCCGGGCGCCGGTGACCGTGGCCGTGTAGGACGTCGAGGCGGCGAGCGGCGAGGACGGCGTGAAGGTGATGGTCCGAGACGGCGCATCGTACGAGGACGCCCCGGCCACACCGCCGACAGCGAGGGCTGCCGAGCCCGCTTGGAGCGCCTCGCTGAACGTGGCGCTGACCGTGGTCGTCGTGGGCACGCCGGTGGCGCCGGAAGGGGGATTCGACCCGGAGACCGACGGCGCGGTGGTGTCCACGCCGTTGTCGGTGAACACGACGTCGACCCAGTAGTTGGCCGACATCCAGGTGTTGGCCGGGAAACCGCCGCCGGCGCCGTACCGGTAGACGCCGTTGCCACCGTCGACGCCGTTCCGCAGCGCGTGCAGCGGCTCGTTGTCGACCCCGGCCGTCGCGAAAGTGTTGTCGTCGGCCGCGTACCGGCCGTTGGGCGCGTAGTACGAGGCGACGTAGGTGGTACCGGCGGCAATGGCCACCGGCGCCGCGAAGGTGGCAGTCTGCCAGCCGGTCGCCGTCTCGTTGGTGAACGTGGCGGCGCCCAGGTTGACCCCGGCCGCGCTCCACAGGTGCCCGACGTGGGTGCCGGTGTTGCCGCTGCCCTTGTAGAACCGCACGGCGGTGACGAAGCCGTTGTTGTCCGAGCGGAATTTCACGCCCACCTCGACGGCCGCGGTGTCGGGCTCGGCCGGGTTGGCCGGCACGGCCGTCGAGGGCCAGATCGAGCACGGGCATACGGCGGCCGCCGCGGCCTGCGGAGCGGTCAGGAACGTGGCCACCAGGACCAGGCAGAGCGCGAGCAACAACGGGCGTCGGCGCATATGAGCCTCTCAGGAAGCCGGAGTGAACAGGACGTCGACCCAGTAGTTGCTTGCTTGCCACCCGGCGGAGGGAAAGCCGCCGCCGGTTCCGTAGCGGTAGACGCCGTTGACTCCGTCGACCCCGTCCCGCAGGACGTGCAGCGTCCCGTTGTCCACGCCGGAGGTGGCGAAGTAGCCGGTATCGGCGGCATACCGGCCGGCCGGCGCGTAGTAGGAGACGACGTACGTCGTGCCGGCGGTGATCGTCACCGGCGTGGCAAACGTCGCCGTCTGCCAGCCGGTCGCGGTCTCCCCGGTGAAGGTCACCGTGCCCAGGTTGGTTCCGGTCGCGCTCCACAGGCGGCCCACGTGCGTGCCGGTGTTGCCGCTGCCCTTGTAGAACCGCACCCCGGTCACCTGACCGCCCACGTCGGAGCGGAATTTCGTGCCCACCTCGACCGCGGCGGTATCCGTGTCGGCGGGCGTGCCGGGCGTCGCCGTGGCGGCCCAGATCGAGCACGGGCAGCCGCTGGGGGTGCTCGCGGCCGTGGTGAACGACCAGGAGGTGGTGGCCATGGCGTTGCCGGCCGCGTCCCGGGCGCCGCTGACCGTCACCGTGTGCTGAGCCGAGGCGGCCAGGGGAGCCGAAGGCGTGAAGGTCGCGGTCGAGCTGCCGCTGTCGTACGCAGTGGAGCCGGCTACGCCGTTGACCGCCACGACGGCGCCGCTGATCGGCTCGCTGAAGGTCACGGCCACCACAGCGGTGCGGGCCACACCCGTGGCGCCTGCGGCGGGCGTACGGGTGACCACCGTGGGAGCGGTGGTGTCGGGAGCGCCGCCGCCGGGGCTGAACACCACGTCTACCCAGTAGTTGGCCGATTCCCAGGCCAGGGTGGGGAAGCCGGTGCCGAACCGGTAGACGCCGTTCACGCCGTCGGCCCCGTCGCGGAGGGCGTGGAGCGGCTCGTTGTCGTAGCCCTGCGTCAGGAAGTAGTTCGTATCGGCGGCATAGCGCCCGTTCGGCGCGAAGTACGACACGACGTACGTCGTCCCGGCCGTGAGCGACACCGGCGTCGAGAGGTTGGCCTGCTGCCACCCCGAGGCCGTCTCGCCGGTGAAGGTGACCGAGGCCAGCTGCGTGCCCGAGGCTGTCCACAGGCGGCCGACGTGGGTGCCGGTGTTGGCTGAGCTCTTGTAGAACCGGATCGCGGTGACCCGCCCGGCCACGTCGGCCCGGAACTTCGTGCCGACCTCGGTACCGGTGGTGTCCGGGTCGGCGGCGACCGCCGGAGTGAGGCCCGAGCCCCAGATGCTGCACGGGCAGGATCGCGCCCCCACGGTGACGCCCGCGGTCGCGTCCGCGCCCACGTTGGCGCTGTCGTCGGTCGCCCGCACGCGGATGGTGGCCGGACCGCTGACGTTCGGATTCCAGGTGTACGTCCAACTGGCGCGGCCGGTGGCGGGGTGCCAGGTGGCGCCGTTGTCCGTGGAGACCTCGACACCGCCGACCACCCCGCCACCGGTGTCGGCGGCCGTGCCCGAGATGGCCACGGGCGAACCGGCCTGCACGCTCGCCCCGGCAGCGGGCGTGGTGATGACGGCGCTCGGCCCGGTGGTGTCGGTGGACGCCGTGGCGGCGGTCAGGCCGGCCTGCGGGGTGGCCGGTTGGGCGCCCATGTCGGCGAACAGGTTGACCGTGGCCTGACGCATCGGGGTGCTGGCCGCTCCGGAGCCACGGTCGTGGGTGCTGTCGAGGCCCCACGACCACTGGACCGTGCCGGCGCCGAAGACCAGCGCCCCGCTGGGCGCGCGGTAGAGCGTCAGGTTGTGGGTGGCGCTGCCGGTGGCGTACGTCGAACCGTAGTCCTGCAGCACGTCGAGCCCACTGGCCGTGGTCGTGGAGAGCCGGATCAGCCCGCGGGGCCGGGCGCCGTTGTCCGCGTCGACGTCCCACTCGTAGCCGACCGTGCCGGTGCCCAGCGTGGCCGTGGCGCCGGCCGCCTGAGTCGCCACGGTGGTGCCACGCCAGAGCCGCATCCTGCCGTCCGCGGCCGGCACCCGCAGGTTCACCGTGCCGGCGTTGACCTTGAAGGCCGTGCCGGTCAGCCCGTTCTCGGGGCGGTTACCGTCGGCCGGCGGGCTGAACCGCGGATCACGCCAGGTGCCGGTCCACTCCGCGCTGGGGTCGATCTTGGCGTTGGCGTGGGTCTCCTTGTACGCGACCAGGGTGCGGTACGGCGTGCCGGAGCCGTCGATCGAGGACTCCCAGCGGGTCTTCCAGAACACCTCGTTGCCGCTGAAGAACGCGAGGTGCACACCCGCGTCCCGGGCCGCCTCCACGTTGGCTCGCTGCCGCCCCGACCAGTACTCGTCGTGGCCGACCGAGAGGAACGCCCGGTGGTTGGTCAGCAGCGAGCCACGGGCGTCGGTGTCGACGCCGGAGAGGTAGCTCACGTCGTAGCCATTGGCCTCCAGCCACCGGACCATCGGGTACTCGGCATTGAAGACCGAGTCCTCCGAGCCGGTGCCGCGGGTGGTGACCGGCCGGTTGTAGCTCACCTTGTAGGCCCGCCCGGCCGGCGACCCGGCGTAGAGGCTGTTGCCGCCGTACTGGTTGTAGGCCTGCCAGGTCGTGTCCGAGGTCTGGAAGACCAGGTCGGACCGGCCGGCGTCGTCACGGACGACGAAGACCACGTGGCTTGCCCCGGAGGTGCCGTCGGTGCGGACCAGCCGGGCGAAATAGATCCCGGAGACGGCCGTGGCGGGCACGGTCCACGACGCCGAGACGGCCCAGTTGCCGCAGTCGACCAGCCCGGTCGTGGGGGCGGTGAGGCACTCGGGCTGGGTCTGCCGGCCGACCGGGCTCACGGTCGTGATCAGGCGCGCCCCGGCGCCGCCGTAGTAGCCCATCCGGTAGATGTCGAGCCGGTACGAGGCCGCCGTCGTCTTCACCTTGAAGCGCTGCGTCCCGCCGGCGTTCACGCTCATCTCGGTGGCGAAGCCCTGGATCGCCGCGCTGCCCGAGCCGGACACGTCCCAGGTCGAGGACGGGGTGCCGGGCTTGCTGTTCTCGCACGCGACCGGATTGACGAGCGGGGCGCAGGGATCGGCCGCCGCGGCCGCGGACGGCACCAGCAGGCCGGCCGCGACCAGGACGAGGGCGAGCAGCGGGCGCAACGACTTGGGCATGGTGTACCGCCTCACCTGGCAGTCGGGGTTTCCTCGAGCAGGACGCTGTGCGGCGGGCGGGGCTCGTCGACCTCGGGCCAACCGGCCCGCCAGGTGCGCCGCTCCCGCCACACGGCCGTCCAGTCGACTCCGCGGGAACGGTCACGGCCGAGCACGGTCTTGCCGATCGCGCGCAGGCCGACGCCGGCTGTCAGCAGGCCGAGGCCCAAATGCGCCCTGGCGGGCGACCAGTGCCGGCGTACGTACGTCGCCTTGCCCCGCAGAATCTTGATGCGCTGACCCTCGGAGCTGGACGACGCGCCGCCGACATGGATCACGGAGGCGCTCGGCACCACGACCGGCCGAGCGCCCAGCGCCCCGGCCCGGGTGCAGAGGTCGATGTCGTCGCTGTACAGGAAGTAGACCGGGTCGAACCCACCGAGCCGGTCGAACAGGTCGCGCTCGACGAGCATGCAGCAGCCGGAGACGGCCGGCACCTCACGCACGGTCCTGCGGTCGTAGCCGGGGAGGCTTTCGGGGGCGAACCAGCCGATCACCGAACCCAGGCCCGTGGCGAAGCCGACGTAGCTGCGGAGGCTGGGCAGGCCCCAGCAGCTGTACATGTCGTCGGTGCCGTCGGCGTGCAGTGTGCGGCCGGTGTAGATGCCGTGCCGAGGATTCGCCTGCGCGAAGCGGAACAGTTCGGCCACCGGGTGACCGACCGGTGCCGCGTCCGGGTTGAGCAGCAAGACGTAGCGGCCGTCGCCGGCCACCACGCCCCGGTTGACGCCGCGGCCCCACCCTACGTTGACCGGCACCCGTACGAGCCGCACCTCCGGGAACTCGGCGGCGACGGCGTCGGCCGAGCCGTCGGAGGAGGCGTTGTCGACGACCGTGACATCGAAGCTGACGTCCTCGGTGCGGCTGGCGAGCAATCGCTTCAGCCCGTCCAGGGTGAGCTCGCGGGTGTTGTACGAGACGATGACGATCGAGACGTCGGGGCGGCTCACCGGGATCCCTCCGATCGGCGGCGACGGCCCTCGCGGGCGCTGGCGGCGAGCAGCCGGGCCGCGAATGGCGCGTCGTCGACGAGATAGCGGCGCATCAGCCGCCGCGGCTCCAGGACCAGCCGATGCACCCACTCCAGACCGCTGCTCCGCATCCACTCGGGCGCACGCGAATGCACCCCCGCCACAAAGCCGATCGCCGCACCGCAGCCGAGGAACCAGGTCTGCGGCAGCCGCGAGCGCAGCCGCGCGATGACCCGTTCCTGCTTGGGGAAGCCGAATCCGACAAAGACCAGATCTGGGCCGGCCCCGACCACTTCGTCGCAAACCGCGGCGTACTCGTCCTCCCGGGTGTCGAAGCCGAACGACGGGCTCAGACATCCGGCGATCTTGAGGGCCGGAAAACGGTCGCGTAGCACATCCGTGGCCCGGACGGCGGTGCCCGGCTCGCCGCCGAGCAGGTGGACGGACCGCCCGGCGCCGGCCATCGCAGCCGACAGGCTCCAGATCAGGTCGGCCCCGGCCACCCGGGCGGGCAGCGGATCCCCGGCCAAACGGCTGGCCCAGACGAGCGGCTTCCCGTCGGCCACGACGATGGACGATGCGTGCACATGGCGGCGTGAATCAGCATCCCGCATGACTCGATGCAGAATGTCCACGTTCGGAGTGATGATCTGCCCGCCATTGCCGTCCGCCAATGCCGCTAGAACGCGCTGAACCACCTCATCCTCGGTCAACCGGTCGAACTGGACACCGGCCAGAGTGACCCGATTTGCTGACGCTGCAACGACTTTGGGGCCCGCCTGAGAGTCCTTCACACGTTGGAACCTATCGATGCTTCCGAAGTGGACAAGCCCTCGAACGGCCGTCACCACTGTCGACTATGGGATAGGCCCTCGTCCATTCGACCGGTTGTTGCGCATCGGCCGGGCCGGAAGCATCCACAGTGTGCAGATAAGCGTCGTCATGCCCGCCTTCAACGAAGAGATCGGCATCAGCACAGGGTTGCGCGCGTTGACCGGCAGCCCGGACCACGGCCCCGACCTGCAGATCGTGGTCGCCGCCAACGGCTGCACCGACCGCACGGCCGAGGTGGCCCGATCGTTCGGCGTCCAGGTCGTCGAGATCGCCACGGCGTCCAAGACGGCTGCCCTCAACGCG
The DNA here is from genome assembly GCF_023717965.1 of Paractinoplanes hotanensis. NCBI lineage: Bacteria > Bacillati > Actinomycetota > Actinomycetes > Micromonosporales > Micromonosporaceae > Paractinoplanes > Paractinoplanes hotanensis. The sequence goes on from NZ_JAMQOL010000086.1 coordinate 9,594, forward strand.
GCCGACCAGCTTGTCACCGGCGACGTGCGGGTCTATCTCGACGCGGACGTCCCGGCCGGCGCGGCGGTCGTGCGCCGGCTGGCCGAAGCGGTGGCCCGGCCCGGCGTCGAGGCGGCCGTGCCCCGGCCCGCCGTGGACGCGTCGGAGAGCACCTGGCCGGTGCGTGCCTTCTACGCGATCAACTCGCGGCTTCCGGTGTTCCGCGGGCGGCTGTTCGGTCGGGGCGTCATCGCGGTCTCGTCGGCGGCGCGGGCCCGCTTCGACCGTTTCCCGGCCATCACCGCCGACGACATGTTCCTCGACGCGGTAGTGGCGCCGGACGAGAAGGCCGAGCTCGACGTGCCGGTGCGCGTGATCGCCCCGCGTACCACCGGCGACCTGATCCGCCGGGTGGCCCGCGCCCGCGACGGCAACGCCGAATTCAACCGTTACCTCCGGGCGAATCCTGAGGTCGTGGCCACGCCGGCCGAGGCGAACCAGACATCCTGGCTGCGCGACGTAGTGCTGCGCAGGCCCTGGCTGGTGCCCGCCGCCGTCGTCTACGTCGCTGTCGTCCTCCTCGCCGAGCGCAAGCGCCGCTCGGCGTCGTGGGACGTGCGCTCCGGCTGGGGCCGCACGGCTGAGCCCGTCCGGGTGCCCGCCCCCCGCTCCCCCGCCGACGACATCGAAAAGGTGACCCCATGAACATCCGGCCTGCTCTGGCCCTGTTGGCGGCCGCCGCGCTGACGGCCGCCTGCACGACGGAGAACGAGCCGGAGGCGACACCGAAGGCGGTCGCCCAGCAGTCCAGCGCCGCGGCCGCCGAGTCCGGCGCGCCGGCCATGACCAGGGTGCCCTGGGAGGGCGGCCCCTCGTACTACGCACAGTTCGCCAAGGTCAAGGCGGCCGGCTGGGACGACCCGGGGTTCTTCCCCATCGGCGTCTGGTACGAGGGCGTGCACTCGGCCGAGGACGTCGCCAAGGACAAAGGGGCCGGGCTCAACACCTACGTCATGGTGACCGCCGATTCGAAGGTGAATCTGATCGAGCGCGCCGGCATGCACGCCATGACCAGCGAGAGCCGTCCGGACAGCGGCGCTGAGACGACCGCCTGGATCCTCAACGACGAGGTCGACATGTGGGGCGGAGCGGGCGACGGCGCCTGGAGTGGCAAATATCCCGGTGAGGGCGAAATCTGCACCAGGAGCAAGTCGTGCGGCTACGACATCATGCGGAAGCTGTCCGGCGAACTACCCGCTGACGACGGCCGGATGCGCTACGCCAACTTCGGCAAGGGCGTCATGTTCTGGCAGACCGACGACGAGGCCGCGAAGTTCGTCAACGAGTACACGTCCGCGGTCTCGAACGACATCTACTGGTACACGGACCCCAACGTCTGCTCGTCCGGCTCCGAAGGGCCCAGCCTCGGCGTCGAGGAAGACAGCTGCCGCCGGGCGGCCAACTACGGGCTCACCATGGACAGGATGCGCGAGCTCGACGCCGCTGACGGCAAGCGCCAGCCGGTGTACGCCTTCATCGAGGTCGGGCATCCGTTCACCGAGGACGACGCGCCCACCATCAACGCCGGCCAGATCGCCGGCGCCGTGGTCAACTCGCTGATCCACGAAGCCCGCGGGATTCTCTACTTCAACCACAACTTCGGCGGGCCCTGCATCTCGCAGCACGTGCTGCGCGACGCCTGCGGAAAGGCCGTGCGGCCCGCGGTGACCGAGCTCAACCGCCGGATAACCAGCCTGGCCGAGGTGCTCAACACCCAGTCGTACCGGTGGGCGTTCAACCCTGACCTCGACACGATGCTCAAGGCGCACGACGGGTCGTTCTACCTCTTCGCGATGCCCGGGCGCTCCGGAGGCACCGGCGAACAGAAGCTGGAGCTCCCGACCGAGCTGGCCGCCGCCTCGGCCGAGGTGCTGTTCGAGAACCGTTCGGTGCCCATTCACGACGGGTCCATAACGGACACCTTCGCGAAGGAGTTCTCGTATCACATCTATCGAATTCGATCCTGACGGCCGATGGCCGGGCAACCGTTCGCAGCCTTGCGGGGTCCGTAGCCCGGCGAACACACTGAACGGGTCACGGGGGCACACAGTGGGCAGACCGCCCTCCTCGCGTGGCCGTGGCGAGAGGACGGTAGTGGACTTCTGGGACCTCACCAAGCTGTTGTTCCGGCGTTGGTACATCTCCGGGCCCCTTCTGCTGCTCACCGTCGCGGGCACCCTGCTCGCCGCGCAGCGCATCGAGCCTGACTACGTCGCCACCAGCTATGTGCAGCTCGTGCCGCCCTCGGTGACGCCCCGGCTGACCGAGAGCAAGGCGCCACAGCCCAAGAATCCGTGGCTCGACCTGGGGGTCAGCTCGCTCGGCAAGGCCGGAATACTGACCGTGCAGGATCAAAGGGTCGTCGAGGTGCTCGACAAGGCCGGCTTCTCGGACGACTTCACACTCGAGCTCGACCAGTCGCTGCCCATCGTCACCTTCGAGGTGATCGGCCACACCGACCAGCAGGCCTCCGCCACCACCGAAGAGCTGATCAAGCGGTTCGAAGCGAGCGTCTCCGCGCTCCAGAACGAGTACGGCGCCCCCAAGGACCAGCGGATCACCATCCGCCAGCTCGACCTCGGCGACAACGTGACCGAGTCGACGTCGAAGGTCAAGCGCGCCCTGGTCGCCATCGGCGGCATCGGCCTACTGCTCACCGTGGCCCTCACCATTGCGGTCGACGCGCTCCTGCGCCGGCGGAATTCGAGCAGACCCGCCGCCGTTCCCGAGGCCGCTGCCGCACCCCCCGCGCCCACCCCGGCAGTCCCTCTCAACGGTCATGCGGTGGTCAATCGGCAGATCGATGCGCCCGGGCCGCGGAGCAACCCGGGCGACGAGACCCAGGCCATCGTGATCGGCGAGGACCGTACGGCGCGGCTGCGGCCGACCCAACGGACCCCGGACGACAAGGGGTAGCCCCTCGTGACGGTGTCGCTACTGCACCCGGACGACCTCGAGCCGTCCCTGCTCGCCCGGGGCACCTACGCCTCGCGGCGCCGGTTCACCTACATCGACGCGGCGGTCCTGCTGGGCCTGATGCTGTGCCTGCTGATGCTCATCCCGGCCAAGCTCATCGTGCCCAACATGACCGACCTCGGCCGGCCCGGACTCATCATCGCGGTCCTGCTCTTCGCGTGGTGGGTGCTGGCCCGGTTCAGCCCACGGCTGACCATGGTGGGCCCGCAACCGCTGCGCTGGGTGGTCCTGCTCTACCTGCTGTCCATCCTGGCTTCGTACGCGGTGGGGTTCCTGCGCGGCCTCACGACCATGGAGGCCAACAGCGCTGACCGTGCCGTGCTGTTCACCCTGGCGTTCATCGGCGTCGCGCTGGTCGTGGCCGACGGCATGCCGAACTGGTCACGCCTCGAGCTGGTCCTCAAGGTATTCGTCGGCTGCGCGGCGTTCATGGCGGTCGTCGGCCTGCTGCAGTTCGTGCTCTGGACCGACGTCACCGTCTATCTGATGGTGCCCGGACTCGAGCCCAAGGGGTTCGTGCCGGGCTTCGAGGTGCGCGGCTCGGGCATCCGGGTGGCCAGCACGACCATGCACTACATCGAGTTCAGCGCGGTGATGGCGACCGCACTGCCCTTCGCCATCCACTTCGCCCGGTTCGCCGCCACCCGCCAGGCCCGGCAGATCTTCTTCGTCCTGGCCCTGCTGGTCGCGGCGGGCATCCCGGCGACGGTCTCACGCACCGGGTTTCTCGCGGCGGCGCTGGCCCTGCTGGTCATGGTTCCGGTGTGGACCTGGCGCATGCGCTACAACATGCTCGTCCTGGCCACCCTGCTGCTGGCCGGCGTGACACTGGTCAAGCCCGGGCTCATCGAGACGGTGTGGGGACTGTTCACCGGTGCGAGCGAAGACCCGAGCGTGACCTCGCGGACCGATCGCTACGACATGATCTACAGCTACTTCGTGCAGCGGCCGTGGTTCGGCCGGGGCACCGGCACGTGGGTCTCACCGCAGTATCAATATCTCGACAACCAGTGGTTCGCCCAGGCGCTGACCACCGGAATCGTCGGCGTGGCGGTGCTGGCGCTGGTGCACATCACAGCCACCGCGCTGGCCGTGCTGGCGGTCCGCCGGGCCTCGCGTGAGGTCGACAAGCATCTGTGCGCGGCGCTGGCCTCCACCCAGCTGATCGGCATCGCGGTGGCCTTCACCTTCGACTCGTTCAGCTTCACGACCTACGCCACCATCCTGTGGCTCATGGTCGGCGGATGCGCCGCGGTATGGCGTTTCACGCACCCTCAGCGCACGGTGCGGACGTCCGCGCCGCGGCGCTTCGGGCAGGAGACCGGAGCACGATCCACCGTCCGGTCTTAGGCATCCAGACCTTCGTCGGACGTGAGCCACATTCGGCGAAACAACCGGCCGAGAAGCCGAGCGTCGGCGCCGCCCCGCGTCAATAGCGTCCACAGTGGCTGAACTGCGGAAAGGCGACGGAGATGAACGTTCGGGTCAGGCGGCTCCTGCGGGCCGCGACCGCCATGTTGCTGGCAACCGGTCTGGGTCTGGTCGCCACGCCGGGCACGTCGGCCGCCGCCGACCCGTGCAACCCGGTGGTCAACCCGATCATCTGCGAGAACAGCAAGGACGGCACGTCGAACGAGGAGTGGGACATCTCGGGAGCCGGCGACGAAGAGATCCAGGGCTTCGGCACCGACATCAGCGTGAACGCCGGCCAGCGGATCAACTTCAAGATCAAGGCGCCCGGTTCCACGTACGGCATCAAGGTCTACCGTCTCGGCTACTACGGCGGTGACGGCGCGCGCTTCATCACCGACGTCATCCCCTCGGCGCCGCTCCCCCAGACACAGCCGGATTCCTGCGTGCGGCAGACGGACGTCGAGCTCTACGACTGCGGCAACTGGGCCGTCTCCGCCTTCTGGAACGTCCCGGCGACGGCTGTCTCAGGCGTCTACATCGCCAAGCTCAACCGCACCGGCGGCGGCAGCAGCCACGTCCCGTTCGTGGTGCGCAACGACGCCGGCACGTCCGACCTGTTCCTCCAGACCTCCGACGCGACGTGGCACGCCTACAACACGTACGGCGGCTCGAACTTCTACGAGGGCGGTGACAACGGGCGGGCCTACAAGGTGAGTTACAACCGTCCGTTTGCCACCCGCGGGTTGATGTCCGGGCGTGACTTCCTGTTCAGCAACGAATACCCGATGCTGCGGTTCCTCGAGCGCAACGGCTACGACGTCAGCTACACCACCAATGTCGACTCCGACCGGCGCGGCACTCTCATCAAGAACCATCAGGTCTTCCTGTCGGTCGGCCACGACGAGTACTGGTCGGGCAACGCGCGGGCCAACGTCGAGGCGGCCCGCGACGCGGGCGTCAATCTCGCGTTCTTCAGCGGTAACGAGGTCTACTGGCGTACACGCATGGAGGCCGCCAAGGACGGCAGCAACACGGCCTATCGAACGCTGGTCTGCTACAAGGAGACGTGGGCCGACGACCGCATCGAGGAGGTGCCGGCCGAGTGGACCGGCACGTGGCGCGACCCGCGTCACATGACACCCACCAACGGCGGCGGCCGGCCGGAGAACGCGTTGACCGGCACGGCCTACATGGCCAACTCGGTCGACATGCCCCTGCGGGTGCCGGCCGAACAGGGTCGCTACAGGTTGTGGCGCAACGCCGGACTTTCCACCACACAGACGACGACACTGGCCCCGCACACCGTCGGCTACGAGTCGAACGAGGATCTCGACAACGGCTTCCGGCCGGCCGGGCTGATCCGGTTGTCCACGACGACCGGCCCCACCGCCGAGTATCTGCAGGACTTCGGCAGGAACGTCGCGGCCGGCACCACCACGCACCACACGACGATGTACCGGGCAGCCAGCGGTGCGCTCGTGTTCTCGGCGGGCTCGGTCCAGTGGTCGTGGGCCCTTGACACCTACCACGACGGCGAGGTCGAGCCGGTCGACGAGCGCATGCAGCAGGCCACCGTCAACCTGCTGGCCGACATGGGCGTGCAGCCGGGCACGCTGATGACCGAGCTCGATCCGGCGTCGGCCTCGACCGACACCACCGCCCCGGTCGTCACGGTCACATCACCGTCCGCGCAGATCACGACGGCCGCCAACGGCGCCGCGGTCACGCTGACGGGCACCGCCGCCGACACGGACGGACGGGTTGCCGGGGTGGAGGTGTCCACCGACGGCGGGCAGAAGTGGCATCCGGCCGACGGCACGACGGCCTGGTCCTACTCGTTCTTCACCCAGGGCATCGGCTCTCAGGTCGTCCAGGTGCGCGCGATTGACGACAGCGTCAACGTCGGCGCCGCTGTCATCCGGCAGTTCACCCTGACCGGGCCGAATACGCTGTTCGGCTCGCGGGTGCCCGGCACCGCTGCCGCCGCCGACGACGGCAGCACCGAACTGGGCGTCCGCTTCGAGCCGAAGGTCGACGGCATCGTCACCGGGATCCGTTTCTACAAGGGCGCCGGCAACACGGGCACGCACACCGGCACGCTGTGGACGGCGGGTGGCTCCGAGATCGAGTCGGGCACGTTCGTCGGGGAGACCGCCACCGGCTGGCAGACCCTCGTTTTCAGTCAGCCGGTCGACGTCTACGCCGGCACCAGATATGTGGCTTCCTATTACGCCCCCAACGGCCACTACGCGGCCGACGCCCGGTTCTTCAGCGCCGCCGACCACGACGCCGGCCCGCTGACCGCACGGCGCTCGGCACAGGACGAGCCGAACGGCGTCTTCGGCCACGGCAGCGTCTTCCCCGACCGCACGTGGGACGACACCAACTACTACGTCGACGTCCGCTTCGTGCCCAGCGCCGACGCCCCGCCCGTCGTCGTCGCCACCACGCCGCTGGCCAACGCCAACGGGGTCCCGGTCTCGACCACACTCAAGGCGGTGTTCTCGAAGGCGGTGACGACATCGTCGATCGCCTTCGCGCTGAAGGACGCCGAGGGCGCTGCTGTGGACGGCTCAACCAGCTACGCCACCGCGACCCGGACGGCCACCTTCACCCCGGCCGCACCGTTGGCCGCCGCGCAGGCCTACACGGCTTCGGTGACCGCCACCGACACCGGTGGCAACCCGGCCGAGGAGCCGAAGACCTGGTCGTTCCGGACCGAGCTCGACCCGACCGTGCACAAGCTGTTCGCCACCGATGCCGTGCCCGCCCACCCGGCGGCCTTCGGCGACACCAGCCCGCTCGAACTCGGCGTGCGCTTCGCCCCGGCCGTGGCCGGCGAGATCGTGGGCCTGCGGTTCTATCAGGGGCCGGGCAACACCGGCATCCACACCGGCACCCTGTGGAACGCCGACCGGACGTCGATGGCCCAGGTGACGTTCCCGGCCGGCAGCGGCTCGGGCTGGCAGACCGCCATCTTCGACGAGCCGGTCGACGTGGCCGCGGGAACGACCTACGTGCTGTCGTACTTCGCCCCCAACGGCAACTACGCGTACGACGAGAACTTCTTCGACTCGGCCTGGACCAACAGCACCGGCACCCTGAGCGCTCCCGGCGGCGGGAACGGCGTCTTCCGGTACGGCGGCGCAGGGTTCCCGGAAAGCTCGTACCACAACACGAACTACTGGGTGGATCCGCTGTTCCGCCCGGGCGACGGCCCCGAGCCGACTCCCACACCGACACCGACACCCACACCCACGCCCACACCGACCCCCACGCCGACCGGTCCGGCCGACCCACCCAGCGGGGTGAACATCTTCGCCGCCGGCGCCACGCCGGCCAACGCGGCCTGGGCCGACCCGTCCGAGATCGAGGTCGGGGCGCGGTTCACCGCCGACGTCGACGGGAAGATCACCGGCTTGCGGTTCTACAAGGGCGCGGGCAACAGCGGCACCCACACGGGCACGCTGTGGTCACCCGCAGGGCAAGAGATGGCCTCGGCGGTCTTCCAGGACGAGACCTCGACCGGGTGGCAGGCCGTCCGGTTCCCCACCCCGATCGACGTGACGGCCGGCGTGACCTACGTCGCGTCCTACCACACCACGACGGGCAACTACGCGGCAGACATCAACGGTTTCTACCACGCCGGCGTCGACAAGCCGCCCCTTCACGTCCCGGCCGGCGGCGCCGTCTACAGGTACGGCGCGAGGGACTTCCCGAACGGCGCGGCCAACCACAACTTCTGGGTGGACGTCTTCTTCGAGCCGGAGGGCTCCTGACCCATGTCTTCCTCGGTCGACGATCCGACCCTGATCTCGCGGGCCGGCCGGGCTCTGGGCTTCAGCTTCGCCAGCACCGCGGTCGGACGGCTCAGCACCCTGGCCATCGGCATCGCCCTGGCTCGCATCCTGGGTCCGGCGGAGTTCGGCACGTACGCCGTCGCGATGGTGGCGCTGATCGCGGTGCTCAGCTTCAACGAGCTCGGCGTCAGTCTGGCCATCGTGCGGTGGCCCGGCGACCCGCGCGAGATCGCGCCCACCGTGGCCACCCTCTCGCTGGGCGCCAGTACCCTGATCTACCTCGGCTGCTACCTCGGGGCACCCGCGTTCGCCTCGGCGATGGGCGACTCCGAGGCGGTGCCGGTGGTGCGGCTGCTCACCCTGGCCGTCGTGTTCAGCGGCCTGGTGGCCACGCCCGTCGCCATGCTGCAGCGCGAGTTCAAGCAGGGCCGCAAGATGATCGCCGACCAGGTCACCACGTGGGCCAGCGCGCTCACCTCGATCGGCTGCGCGCTGACCGGCATGGGCGCGATGAGCCTCGCGGTCGGCCACATCACCGGCTCGATCGCCGGCGCCGTGCTTTTCGTAGCGTTCGAGCCGCGTGCCGTCCGGCCGGGCTTCGACCGGCAGAAGGCCGCCGCCCTGCTGAAGTTCGGCCTGCCGCTGGCCGGTTCGAGCATCGTGGTGTTCGCGGTGAGCAACATCGACCGGCTGATCGTCGGCGTGCTCCTCGGCCCGGTGCCGCTCGGCCTCTACGTGCTGGCGAGCAACCTGTCCAACTGGCCGATCTCGGTCTTCTCCCAGCCGGTCCGCGCCGTCGCGCCGGCCGCCCTGGCCCGCTTGCAGCACGACCCGCCCGCCATGCGCCGCACCTTCCTGTCGACGACGGGCCTGCTCACCTCGGTGACGCTTCCGGTCTGCGTGCTGCTGGCCGCCTCCGCCGATCCGCTCATCCATCTCGTCTACGGCGAAGCGTGGCAGGCGGCAGCGGCGGTCCTGCCGTGGCTGGGCCTCCTGGCGATGCTGCGCATCCTGTTCGAACTGGTCTACGACTACTTCGTCGTGTTGGCCGACACCCGGGTCGTCTTCACCGTCCAGGTCGTCTGGCTGGTCGTTCTGATCCCGGCTGTCGTGGCCGGCGCCCACTACGCGGGCGCTCCCGGCGCGGCGGCCGGTCAGTTCGCGGTCGCGCTCGCCGTGGTTCTGCCGCTTTATCTGCGCGAACTACGCCGGGTGTCGGTGCCCCCGGCCGCCTTCGGGCGGCAGTTGCTCCTGCCGGTGGCCGCCGCCGCCGTGGTCGGCGCGGTCGCGTGGGCCGCCGCCGCGATGATCCCGACCGACCTGCTGGCGCTGGCGGTGGCCGGAACAGCGAGCCTGGCGGCGATCGCCGCGCTCGTTTACCGCATGCGGACCACGCTTCGCGGCCTTCGCGGGAGCTGAGCCGGGCGGCCGACGTGACTGCCTGGTTGAGCGCGGAGACCCGGGCCGCCGCCGAGCGGGCCGCCGTCGGACACGGAGCGGGCAGTTTCAGCGGGCGGCTTCGCGCTTGCCATCCGCTGCGGCCTGAGCCAGGACGGCCGCGTTGAAATCGTCGCGGGCCGCGGTGCCGCGCATGCCCTCGTAGCGGCGGCGCATCTTGTAGCTGATCAGGCCGGCCGCCGAGCGCAGGCCGGCCCGGGTCTGGCCGCCGTCGGCGGCCGAGGCCACGGCCGTGCGGTAGATCTCCTCCTGCACCTGGGCGGCGCGGTGCAGGCTGAAGCGCTCGACCGCCAGCTCGCGCCCGTAACGGCCGAGCCGCTCGCGTAGCGCCGCATCGTCCAACAGCTGCCGCAGGATCGCGGTCAGCAACTCCGGACCGCCCGCGCCGTCGCCGATCCCGTACCAGCCCTGTTCCAGGAAGAGCGGGCAACTTTCCCTGGTGAGCAACTCCCAGAAGCCGCGTTCCCCCTGCACCACGAGGGGTTTGCCGAAAGCGAGGGCCCGCAGCGCCGAGCCACCCATGCCGAGCATGACGTCGGCCGCCGCATACGCCGGACGGGGATCCATCAGCTGGCCGGTGAGCGCGACCACAGTCCTTCCGGCCTCGGCGTTGGCCTTGCGGGCGTGACCGGCCACCTGGTCGCGGGCCGGGCCGTCGCCGACCACCACGAGCTGCAGCGGGTGCTCCGCGGCGAGCCGCCCCACGACCTCGATGGCGGTCAGCAAGCCTTCGAGCTTGAGTTCCGGCACCAGGCGGCAGACCACACCGAGCAGCAGGGAGCCGTCGAGGCCGTACTGGGCCCGGAAATCACCGGCGGAGAAGTCGGGCGCGTTCTCACGGACGTCGACGGGCGGCTCGATGAGATGCACCGGGCCGTGCCGCCGGGCCGCGGTGTGCTTCTGGAGTGCGGCGGTGCCGACCACGAGAGGCATCGTGGCGGGCAGGAACGGCGCCACGGCCATCGACATGACGGTGCAGACGGCGGCGGTGCCCGGGGTGCCGTACGCCGCGGCTGCCGCCTCCAAAGCCGGGGGCCATTCGTAGCCGTGCACGACGTTCAGGCCGCGGCGGCGCACCAGCGAGCGCAGATGGCTCGCGACCGACGGGGACGGGCGGCGGCGCTTCGACGGCAGCGACAGGTGTTCCAGGCCGAGCGCGTGGATGCGGTCGACCAGCGGGCCGTCCTCCCCGATGACGGCGACGCCGTGGCCCCGGTCGCGCACGGCGGCGGCCAGCTCGATCGCGTTGAGCTGGCTGCCGCCGACCTCCATGGCGTGCGGGTAGACCAGGATGTTCAGCTCTGCCATGAAGGAGTCTCCTCGGTGCGGGACGGGAGCAGTCCGAGCGCGGTCGCGAGCACTTCGCCGCGGGCCTGCCAGGAGTGCCCGGCGGCGAACGCGCGACGGGCGGCTACGAGGTCCGGGCGGGGGCCGGCCACCTGGTGGACCGCGTCGGCGAACGACGAAGGTTCGTCGGCGATGGTCACCAGGCCGGTGTCGAGCCAGCGGGTGGCGGGCAGATCGGTGGTGACCACCGGCAGTCCTGCGGCCAGATACTCGAGGGTCTTCAACGGGAACGAGGCCCGGTTGAAATCGGACTTCACGTACGGGGTGACTCCGACATCCATCTGGGCGAACCAGCCGGGCAGCGACTCGTGCGGCTGCCGGTCGGTCCAGCGCACGTGCGGCCGGGCGATCAGCAGCTCGAACCGGCCGGGCTCCCAGCGCGGATCGCGCGGGCCGACCAGCAGCAGCGAGATGCCCCGGTCGGCCAGAGCCTCCAGCAGGCCGATGTCGATCCGGTCGGAGAGCTGGCCGACCACTCCGGCGACCGGGCGCGGAAGTCCGGGGTCGCCCGCTTCGACCACGGGTAGCGCGGAGACGCCGTTCGGCAGCAGCCGGACGTCACGAGCGCCCAGACCACGCCAGCGTTCGGCCAGCAGCGGCGACACGGCCAGCACGAGGTCGGCGTCGGCCAGGCAGATCAGCTCGTCGCGTCGTACCCGACCGGCGTCGAGACCCATCAGCTCAGCGCCGCCCACATAGTCGTCGGTGCCGTAGAGAACGCGGCGCACGCCCGGCTCCCAGCGGCTGAGCAACCGGCCCAGGCGGCAGTCGAGCACCGCGTACGGTCGCCGGCCGAGCCGTCGTAAGGCGGATTCGACCTGGGTGCGCAGCAGGATGCGGTTCACCGGCCGGATCCGGGGGCGGCTGTGCAGCGGCGGGGCGATCGGCATCAGCCGATGCAGGCCCGGCGCCGGCTCGTCCATCGTGGGCCGCAACCGGCGGCCGGCGCCCTGCCGCAGTTCCCGCTTGGTCACGACGGAGAACTCCGGGTCGATCCAGAGCACCTGCGCGTACCGGAGCAACTCGGTCGCCATGCGCCGGTCGGTGCCGGGCACGCCGTCCCAGGCGGTGCCGGCGCCCACGACGATCAGCGGCCTGGTCACGCGACGGCCGCGAGGTGGGCACGGCGCAACGCCACCGGCGTGCGGGACTTGGCGGAGATCATCACGGCGATGTCCTCGGGCCGGAGCCGGCCGAGGAAGGCCCGCAGGCCGGCCTGGTCGAGCGGTGTCTCGTCCCAGTAGGCGTGGCAGCGTGTGTCGTCGGTCGCGAACGACCGGACGGATTCCGGCAGCAGGTGGTCGACGAAGACGCCGTACAGCGTCCACTCGGAGAAGTGCAGCTGCGCCCCCACCACGTCGGCCCACCGCGGACCGATCCGCTCCAGCAACTGCCGCACGATGACCGGATCCCAGGCGAGCAGCGACGAGACGTAGTCGTGGTAGGGCGGCGGCGACGCGGGCAGTCCCAGCAGCGAGCGTGACACCTCGTGCCACCGGACGTGGCGCGGCAGGCGGCCGTCGATATCGCCGGGCTTACGGTAGAAGCGGACCACACCGTCCCGGCGGAACGTCTCGGCCGAGAAGGGACGCACGAACTCGATGTCCGAGTCCACGAGCACGACCACGTCGGCCTCGGACCGCGCCGCGGCGGCGAGCTTGATGATCTGCTGAAGGATCCAGCCGCGCACCGGCAGCGCGGGTCGCCGCAGGTTCACCCGATATTTCGTACCCGGCACGGCGACGAGCGAGCGCGGCAGGAACTCCGCCTCGTCGTGCAGAACCGTCCTTGGCCCGGCCAGTCGCCCGAACAGCGGCAGGTCGCGGCGGGGCACGATGATGTGGTGCTCAACGCCCTCGGACGCGTGCCGCAGCACCGAGCGGTGCAGGTCGGCGCAGAGCTCGAAGTCGGGCGCGTAGCTCGGGGTGATGATGGCCAGTCGCGGCACGGTCTCTCCGTTCGTCATCGCACGACCGCCGGCGACCAGGCGTCGGGCACGAGAACCCGCGGGGGTCCGCTGCCGTCGGCCGGGACCTGCCAGACGTCGCTGGTGGCGGCGCCGTTGGTGTCGGTGCGCGGCAGTCCGTAGATGAGGGTGGAATCGTCGAGCCACTCGACCTGGTCGTCGACGCTGCGCTGCTCGGACGAGACGGTCTCGGTCCCGGTCCGCAGGTCGTGGACGGCCAGGCGCCAGCGGCCGGGCGGCAGATCACCGCGCTTCTTGAAGGCGACGCGGGTGCGGTCGGGCGACAACGACGGGCACTCCACGTCGCGGCGCAGGGCCTTCACCGTACGACGGCTGAGGCTGCCCTCGACCAGCCAGGTCTTCCCGCCCGAGGCCGCGGTGGCGTAGAAACGGTCGTCGTCGGCGAACGTGACACCCCACAGGTTCTTGTCGGCTGCCGTGACTGCCCTGCCCTCGATGGTCAGGGCGAACTTCTCGATGTCGCCGACGACCTCGCCGTCGGTGCGGGTCACGAGCGTACGGGTGGAGAACTGTCCCGGATCGGCGTAGGAGTCGCCGAAGACGAACGTCGTGGTGGCAGCGAGCGAGCCGTCCCGGGAGAGCCGGGCCCGGCTGGGCAACCCGGTCAACGGCAGATCCCGCACCGGTGACCAGTCGGCGGCGAGCAGCTGCGCCCGGTACCTGGTGACGATGCCCCGCTCGGCCGACAGGCAGATCGCGTCCTCGGCGGTGGCGTAGACACGCTCGCAGGCGGCCGGGGTGAACGCACGCGGCCCGGCGGGCGCGTCGAGCGGCACCACCGCGACCCGGCCGTACTCGTTGCCCAGCGCGGTGCTGCGGAACACCAGATGTGGTGTGCCACGGAAGGACGCCAGATCGCCGCCCTGGCCCACCACGGGCGCGGCGGCCCGGGTCTGGGCCTGACTCTGCCGGACGTTCCAGACGTAGCCACCGGCCCCGAGCCCGACGGCGACCAGCAGGGCGACCAGCAGGGCCACCCGGACGCGGAGCGTCACGGTCGAACCTCCTGGGCTTGCTCTTGCGGCCCGGCGCCCGCTCCGGTGCAGTCGATCATGCGGCGGCCTCCACGCGGCCGATTCCCCGCAACAGCCAAGCGGCGACGGGCACCGCGGCCGTCAGCAGCACCGCGAAGACCACCAGCGACCGGCTCGGACCCTGCAACGCCCACAGCAGACCGAAGAGCACGGAGGAGGCGAAGCGGGCCAGCGCCACGACGGTCTGGGCCGCCGCGATGCCGCTCCCCCGTGTCTCGCCGGGCACGAGCCGGCTGATCAGGGCGGGCAGCACCCCGTCGGTGGCCGCGTAGAAGACACCGAGCAGCAGCAGGACGACGACCGTCAGGCCGGCGCCCCCGGCCGGCAGCGCTGCCAACAGGTAGCAGGCGAGCAGCGCACCGTGCCCGGCGACCAGCACCCGTCCGCGGCCCACCCGGTCGGACAACCGGCCCAGCGGCACGGCGAGCGCCAGATAGGCGACGTTCGTGCCGACGTAGAGCAAGGGGAAGTAGATGGCGGCGAAGTCGTCGCGTTCCTGCAGCGACAGGTAGAGGAACCCGTCGCCGACGGTCAGCAGGCCGAGCAGGCCGGCGGCGAGCAGGGGGCGCCGCAGCCGGCGACCGCTGACCTCGCGCAGGGCCCGGCGCAGGCCGACGCGGGCGGTCCCGGCCGCAGTGCGCAGATCGGGCACGAACAGCACGAGGACGGCCAGACCGGCCAGCGCGAAGGCGAACGACACGACGAAGATGGAGTCGTAACTGCCGGGCACGGCGGCCAGCAGGGCGAACGCCACGAGCGGGCCGAGCGCGGCGCCGACGGTGTCGAGCGCCCGGTGCACGCCGAACGACCGGCCCAGCATGCTCGGATCGGACGCCTCGGCGATGAGGGCGTCGCGAGGAGCCGTACGCAATCCCTTGCCCAATCGGTCGCCGGTGACCACCGCCGTGATGGCGGCGAAGCCGACGGCCGGCAGCATCGCGATGCGGCTGATCGCGGACACGCCGTACCCGAAGACCGCGACCCACTTGGGCCGCCCGCCACGGTCACCCGCGTAGCCGCCGGCGATGCGCACGAAGGCGCTCACACCCTGATACACGCCGTCCAGGAAGCCGTAGGCGACCGGACTGAGCCCGACCACGGCGGTGAGGTAGAGCGGCAGCACCGACGCCACCATCTCGGACGACACGTCGGTCAGGAGGCTGACCGTGCCGAGCAGCACGACCGTCGACGAGACCCGCCGCACGACACGGCCGGTCGCCGGCGCCTGGCCGGCGCCGGGACGGTCCCGCAGGGTGACGTACACGAAGGTCAGGCCTCGAGGGCGGCGGCCAGCGCCTCGGCCACCCGGGCCTGCTGGCCGGGCGTGATCTGTGGGTAGATGGGCAGCGACAGAATCTCGGTGGCGGCCGCCTCGGCGTGCGGGAACGAGCCGCCGAGGTGGGCGAACGCGCCCGTCCTGTGCACCGGGACCGGGTAATGGATGCCCGCACCGATGCCGGCCGCGTTGAGCCGGGTCACGACCTCATCACGACGGGGGACGCGCACGCAGTAGATGTGCCAGACGTGCTCGTTGCCCTCGTCGGTGACCGGAGTCACCACGTCGAGGCCGGCCAGCAGTTCGTCGTAACGGGCCGCGGCCGCGCGACGCCGGGCGTTGCCGTCGGCCAGGCGGGTCAGCTTGGCCCGCAGCACGACCGCCTGTAAGGCGTCAAGGCGGCTGTTCACGCCGATCAGGTCGTGGCGGTACTTCGCCAGGCCGCCGTGACTGCCCAGCGTGCGCACCGTGGTGGCCCATTCCCCGGAGGAGGTCACCACGGCGCCGGCATCGCCGTACGCGCCGAGGTTCTTGCCCGGATAGAAGCTGGTGGCCGCGATGCCGCCGGCGCCCGCCGGACGGCCGTGGCGGGTGGCGCCCTGGCTCTGGGCGGCGTCCTCGACGATCGCCACGCCGCTCGCGCGCAGGCGCTCGACGTCGGCCATCTGGCCGTAGAGGTGCACGGGCGCGATCGCCTTGGTGGCAGGGGTGACCGCGGCCAGGGCGGCCTCGGTGTCGATCAGGTACGTACGAGGGTCGCAGTCGACCAGCACGGGCCGGGCGCCGGTGCGGGCGACCGCCTCGGCCGTGGCGATGAACGTGTTGGCCGGCAGGATCACCTCGCTGCCGGGGCCTGCGCCGACGGCGCGCAAGGCGAGTTCGAGGGCGTCGGTGCCGTTGGCCACGCCGACGCAGTGCCGCACGCCGCTGAACGCCGCGTACTCCTGCTCGAACGCCGCCACCTCGGGGCCGCCCACGAAGGCGGTGGCCGCGAGGACACGCTTGAATCCGACCTCGACCTCCTCGGCCACCTCCGCGTGGGCGGCGGCGAGGTCGACGAGCGGGATCCGGGACATGTTCTAGCTCCTCGTGAGTAGGCGGGCCGGGTTGCCGGCCCAGACCTCGCTGGGCGGCACGTCACTCAGCACGACCGAACCCATGCCGATCAGCGACCAGGCGCCGATCTTCAGGCTCTCGCGGATGAGGGCGCCGGCTCCGACGTACGCGCCCTCATCGAGCACGACACCGCCACCGAGGCGGACGCCGGAGGCGATGGTGCAGTAGTCGGAGACGCGGTCGTCGTGGGTGAGCACAGCGTGCGGCATGATCGCCACGTGCGACCCGACGGTGACGTCGGCGGTCAGCACCGTGCCGGCCAGCAGCACGCTGCCGGGGCCGATCCGGCTGCCCGCGCCGACCGACGCGAGCGGGTGCACCACCGTGGCGTACCGGTCTTCGGGCAGACTGAGGCGCTCGACGATGCCGCGGCGGGCGGTGAAGTTGCGCGGATTGCCCACGCAGACCACGACTTCGACGTCCGGCATGTCGCGCACGCTGTCGACCGGGCCCAGGATCGGCAGGCCCGATCGGCGGGCGCCGTGCAGCGCCGGGTCGTCGTCGACGAAGCCCACGACCTTCCGGTCATGGCCGGCGGCGGCCGCGGTCTCCCGGGCGAAGCCGCCGGCGCCCACGATGACGAGGCTGTTCACCGGGAGAGCCCACGCAGGACCGAGACGATGTGCTCCTGGTTGTCGGCGGTCAGCGCGTGGTGCAGCGGCAGGATCAGCGAGTTGCGGGTCAGCCGCTCGGTCACCGGCAAGGGCGCCGGCGTCACATCGGCGTACGCGGGCTCGAGGTGAGCCGCCATGATGCCGCGCCGGGCCGAGACACCCTGGGCGGCCAGTTCGGCCAGCACCTCGTCGCGACCCACCGGGAAGTCGTCCAACAGCACCCAGAACGACTGGTAGTTGGTCTGGCCGTGGGCCGGGTCGCGGACGGGCACGAGACCGTCGATCCCGGACAGCAGCTCGTGGTAGCGGGCGGCGAGCCGGCGGCGCTGGGCGACCAGGCCGGCCAGGCGGCCCAGCTGCACGAGCCCGATCGCCGCCTGGATGTCGGTCATCCGGTAGTTGTAGGCGGTCTCGAGGTAGGCCTCGAGCACCGGCTGGGAGCTGGCGTGCCGGTCGGCGGCGGAGACGTTCATGCCGTGCTCACGCAGCCGGCGCAACCGCGTGGCGTGCGCGGCGTCGTCGACCGTGACCATGCCGCCCTCGCCCGTGGTGAGCAGCTTGCGCGGGTGGAACGACCAGGCGGCCACCGTTGCTCCGGCGCCCGCGGGTTGGCCGTACGCCGTGGAGCCGGCCGCGCAGGCGGCGTCCTCGACCAGGTGGACACCCCAGCCGTCGGCCGCCTTGCGCACGGCGGCCGTGTCGAACGGGACGCCGCCCTGGTGCACGGCGATGACCGCCCGGGTCCTCGGCGTACGTACCGCATCAAGGGTTTCGACCGTGACGTTGCCCGTGGCCGGCTCGACATCGGCGAAGACGGGCGTCGCCCCCACATAGCGGACCGCGTTGGCCGTGGCGATGAACGACAGCGACGGCACGATGACCTCGTCGCCCGGCTTGATGTCGAGCACCACCAGCGCCAGGTGCAGCGCGGTGGTGCACGAGCTGGTGGCCACGCCGTGGGCGGCGCCCACGGTCGCCGCGAAATCGTGCTCGAAGCTCTTCACCCGCGGGCCCTGGGCCACCCAGCCGGAACGGACCGCGTCCGCCGCGGCCTGGGCCTCTTCCTCGCCCAGGAGCGGAATCATGACCGGGATCATCGCGACCCCCGCCACCAGTCGACCAGGCCCTGCAGGCCCTCGTGCAGCGACAGCTCGGCCCGGAAACCGAGCTGCTCGGCGGCGGCGCTGGTGTCGGCCAGGCGGCGGGTGACGCCGTTGACCGCGCGGGCCGGGCCGAACTCGGGTGCGAGGTCGGATTTCATGACGTCGCTGAGCGCCTGGGCCAGCTCGCACAGGCTGGTCTCGGCGCCGCTGGCCACGTTGAACACCTCGTCGGTGACGTCGGCCCGGGCGGCCAGGATGTTGGCCCGGGCGATGTCGGCCACGTGCACGAAGTCCATCGTGGCCAGACCGTCGCCCAGGATCAGCGGCGGGTTGCCGGATTCGATGCGCTCCATCCAGCGGATCAGCACCTCGGTGTACAGGCCGTAGATGTCCATCCGCGGCCCGTACACGTTGAAGTAGCGCAGGGCGACGTAGTCGAGGCCCCTCATGGCGTGGAAGCTGCGCAGGGTCGCCTCGTTGAACGCCTTGGCCGCGCCGTAGAACGTGTCGTTGTTGTACGGGTGGTGGCGCTCGGTCGTCGGGAACTGCTCGGCCAGGCCGTAGACCGACGCCGACGACGAGGCGATGAGCTTCCTGACGCCCGCCTCGGCCGCCGCCTCGACGACGTTGAAGGTGCCGTCGACCAGCACCTCGTTGGCCAGCCGGGGCTCCTCGGCGCACTGCGTGATCCGGATGGCGGCCAGGTGGAACACCAAGTCCTTGCCCTCGGTGCTTTGCCGCACGAGGTCACGGTCGCGGATGTCGCCGTCCACGGTGACGACCGGCCCGTTCCCGGTGGCCCAGGTCAAATTCTCCCGGCGCCCGCGTACGAAGTTGTCGAGCACCACGATCTCGGCCGCGCCCCCGCGGACCAGCTCGTCGACGATGTGCGAGCCGATCGTGCCCGCCCCACCGGTGACGAGGACCCGCGCACCCTCGATTTCCACGCCCGTCACGCCATCCGCCCTTCGTCGAGTTTGATCATCGTGCCGCCCTCGGCCAGGCTGACCGAGGCGGCCCGCAGAATCTCCAGCACCCGCAGACCCGACCGGCCGTCGGTCAGCGCGGGCGTGCCGGTGGTGATGGCCCGCGCGTACTCGTCGACCATGGTGCGCAGCGCCTCGCGCTCGAGCAGGGCGGGCGCGACCATGTCGCCCGAGCGGTACGAGACCAGCATGTCGCGGCGCTGCTCGTCGCCCAGCTCGTCGGGCGAGGCCACGTCGACGCCGCGGTCGTAGACGGCGATCCGCTGGCTCGGGTTCAGGTCGTCCCAGACCAGGGTGCGCTTCGAGCCACCCACGATCGTCGTGCGGATCTTGACCGGGGACAGCCAGTTGACGTGGATGTGCGCGATGGCGCCGTTGTTCAGCTCGAGCGTCAGATACGCGACGCAGGCGCGGCCCGCGCCGATGCCGTCGGCCCCGTGGGCGGCCACGGCCACGGGTCGTACGCCCGGGGGAAGCACGAAGTCGAGGATGGACAGATCGTGCGGCGCGAGGTCCCAGACCACGTCGATGTCGCGTTGCACCAGGCCCAGGTTGATCCGCACCGAGTCGAGAAAGTGCAGCTCGCCCAGCTCGCCCGCGTGCAGCATCTCGCGGATGCGCAGCACGGCCGGGGTGTAGCAGTACGTGTGGTCGCACATCAGCGTCAGGCCGCGCTCGGCGGCCGCCTCGACCAGCTGCAGACCTTCGGCGTACGTGGCGGCGAGCGGCTTCTCGACCAGGACGTGCTTGCCGGCGCGCAGGGCGGCCAGCGCGACCGGCAGGTGGGTGCCGGCCGGGGTGGCGACGGCGACGGCGTGCACCTCGGGGTCGGCCAGCACCTCGTCGAGGCTTGCGGTGACCCGCACGGTCGAATAGCCGCCGAGGACCCGCCGGGCCCGGTCGACGTCCAGGTCGCACAGCCACCGCAGCCGGAAGGCCGGCGTGCCCTGGAAGTTGCGGACGAGATTGGGGCCCCAGTAACCGGCTCCGACGACGGCTACGCCGATCGGTGCGGGTGGTCGAACAGTCACGGACATCCCGTTTCGTTGGGTTCTGCGGGAACGGCACGGTTCGGTGCACGATGGACGGCGTGCTCGACAGAAAGCTATCGATGCGTCGCGGTCCGCCGCCAGAGCACTGCCGGAAATCCGTCGGAAGCCGGGAGGCGGCCCGGTACCTTCGGACACCGCGATCCGCCTCTCGGCCGGGCCGGCCGACGACCATCGGTCAGAGTGAGCCGATCTGTCGATGTTCCGGTGTCGCGAAAGGCGTTGCGGTCATTAGGCTGACACGCCGCCGAATGTCCGGAAAGGACAGCGCATGACCAACCGCGACGGAGTGACGATCGCCCCGACGGCCGACGTGGACGAACGCGCCGAAATCGGCACCGGCACCCGGATCTGGCATCTCGCGCAGATTCGCGAGAACGCCAGCCTGGGCGCCGGCTGCAACGTCGGTCGCGGCGCCTACGTCGGCCCCGGCGTAACCCTCGGCCGCAACGTGAAGCTCCAGAACCACGCCCTCGTCTACGAGCCTGCCCGCCTGGCCGACGGCGTCTTCATCGGCCCGGCCGCGGTCCTGACGAACGACGAGTACCCGCGCGCCGTGACCCCCGACGGCCGCCTGAAGTCCGGCGACGACTGGACGGCCGTCGGCGTGACCATCGGCGAGGGCGCCGCCGTCGGCGCCCGGGCGGTCTGCGTCGCACCGGTCACCGTCGGCCGCTGGGCCCTGGTCGCCGCCGGCGCGGTCGTCACCAAGGACGTGCCCGACTTCGCCTTGGTCGTCGGCGTCCCGGCCCGGCGCGTCGGCTGGGTGGGCCGAGCGGGCCGTCCGCTCACACCCAAGGGCGACGGCATCTGGATCTGCCCCGAGACCGGAGCCGAATACACCGAGTCGGGCGTCGGGCTGACCGAGCGCTGATATCAAGCCGCTTGGCGCTGGGCCTTGCGTACGGCTTTTTCCAGATCGGGGCGGGCGAGCTTTGACCGGCCGGGCACGCCGAGGTCGCGGGCCAGCTTGTTCAGTTCTGTCTTCGACAGGGATTTGAGGTCGGCCGGCTTCGCTTTGGTGCTGGAGGCTTTGGTGCTGCGGCGCTTGGAGGCGGCCTCGACGCTGCGGCGCAGAACATCGAAGAGGTCGGAAGCGGCCGTGGGGTCGGGGGCGGGGGCGGCCGTCTTGATCTCTTTGCCCTTGTGCTTGGCCTTGATGAGTTTGTTGACGCGGTCGGTGTAGGTGTCGCGGAAGTCGGCGGGCTTCCACGGGCCGGCCATGGAGTCGATGAGCTGCTGGGCCATGTGCCTCTCGGCCGGTTTGGCCGTGTTGCGGCGGGGCAGGTCGTCGATCTGCTCCTGCGGGTCGCGCACCT
Source organism: Paractinoplanes hotanensis (assembly GCF_023717965.1). NCBI lineage: Bacteria > Bacillati > Actinomycetota > Actinomycetes > Micromonosporales > Micromonosporaceae > Paractinoplanes > Paractinoplanes hotanensis. Next base: position 31,111 of record NZ_JAMQOL010000086.1, read on the forward strand.
CGTCGGCGAAGTACATCGTGTGGAGCACCAGCAGGTTGTCCTCGGCGCGGATCGTGGTCAGGTACTCCTTGCCGCGCATGACGAGCGTGCCGATGGCGGCCCGGCCGGTGTCGGCCATCGCGTCGCGCAGCAGGCCGTACACCTTGGCGGTTTCTTCGCTTCCGGGCCCGAGCCAGTATGTCTTCTGGTAGTAGAGCGGGTCGATTTCGGCGAGCTCGACGAAGCGGTGGATGTCCAGGCTGCGGGAGCGGCCGGGCGCGACCGAGTCGAGCTCGTCCTGGTCGAGCATGACGTAGTCGCCGCCGCCGACGTCGGCGCCCTTGACGATGTCGTCGAAGTCCACTTCCTTGCCCGTACGCTCGTTGACGCGCCGGTACCGGATGCGGTCCGCCGTGCCCTTCTCGAACTGGTGGAAGCTCACCTCGTGCTCGTGGGTGGCCGAGTACATCGCCACCGGGACGGACACCAGGCCGAACGTGATCGCGCCGGTCCAGATCGGTCGTGCCATGGAGCGGCAATACCCGGCAAAGGCCTGACCGAACCCGCCGTGCGGCCCGCATATCCGGCGTAACGTCGGAAAGTGTGATCCGCAGCGCCACCGACGGCCGGCCCCGGTGGACCGGGCTCAACCGTTCCGTGGTCGCGCTGGTGCTGGTCGCCGTCGTCGGGCTGGTCGGCACCGGCCTGGCCGCCCTCGCGCTGAGCCGGATCGAGCAGGACCGCCTCACCCGCGCCCTGACCCAGCGGACGTCCACCGTCTCCCAGGCGATCGAGGCCGAGATCGACCGCTACGCGACGTCGCTGATCGACCTGGCCGCCGCCATCGGCGCGCAGTCCCAGCTGGAAACGGCCGAGTTCACCGCGATCACCGCCGCCGTCGACCGTCAGCGCCTGCCCGGGGCCACCGGCCTGGCCTTCGTGGTTCGCACCCCGCAATCAGCTGTGTCGGCGCGGCAGAACCAGTGGCGGGCGCTCGGCTCGCCCGGCCTGACGTTGCGCCCAACCGGTGCGGGCACGCACCGTTTCGTAGTCCTGGCCAAGTCGCTGGACGATACGGACTCCTCGGTCGGACTGGATCTGTCGAGGTCGCCCGAGGCGGTGGAGGCGATGGACTTCGCCGAACGCGAACGCCGGGTGGCCGTCAGCCGCACCTACCGGCTGCTCAAGGACGCCGGTTTGCCGCCCGAACAGCGCCAGCTGGGGTTCGTGTTCGTCGCCCCGGTCTACGCCGCCTCCCCCACCGCGCCCGACAACGGCCGCTTCCGCGGGTGGCTGACGCTGGGCACTCGCGGTGGCGACTTCCTGCAGGAGGCGGTGGACGGCGCGGCCGGGGACACGGTCGCGGTCACCCTGCTCGACGGCGACTCCGGTGACCCCATCCCGATGGCCCGATCCCAGCCGGACGCGCGGCTCGATCCCGCGGCGGGGTCGATCGACACCACCGTGCCGGTCGCCCAGCGCAGCTGGAATCTGCGCGTCGAGGCGACCCATCGGCTGCTGGTCGGCACCGACCGCGGCCTCTACCGGATCGCCTGGCTGATCGGCCTGGTGCTCACCGCCCTGCTGGTCGCGCTCACCGGCAGCATCGTGGGCTCCCGTAACCGGGCGCTACGCCGGGTCGACGAAGCCACGGCCGCGCTGCGCAACGACATCGCCCAGCGTGAGGTGATCGAGAAGCGGCTGCGGCAGCGCGAGACCGAGCTGGTCGGTTTCGCCGGCGTCGTGGCGCACGACCTGCGCAGCCCGCTGGCCCGCATCATGGGGTACGCCGACTTCCTGCACGAGGAGGCCTTCGACCGGCTCGACAGCACCCAGCGCGACTTCCTGGCCCGGCTGCGCAAGGGCGCCGACAACATGCGGGTGCTGATCGACGACCTGCTCGACTACGCCACCGCCGAGAACCGGCCCATGGCCACCGTCCCCGTCGACCTGCGCCGCCTGGCCGAGGAGGTGGCCCGCGACCGGGCCGCCGACCGGCCGGCCGCGGTCGAGGTGGGCGAGCTGCCCACCGTCTCCGGCGATCCGACGCTGCTGCGCCAGGTGCTGGACAACCTCATCGGCAACGCCATCAAGTACACGCCGGCCGACCGGGAGCCGCGGGTGCGGGTCAGCTGCCTGCCGGCCGAGGGCGGGCGGTGGCGGTGCGAGGTGAGCGACAACGGCATCGGCATCCCGGACCGCGACCGCGCGGCCGTGTTCGACGCGTTCATCCGGGTCGGGGGCAGCGAGAACTTTCCGGGTACGGGCCTGGGGCTGGCCATCGTGCATCGCATCGTCGAGCGGCATCACGGCGACGTCGGCGTCGATGCCAACCCGTCCGGCGGCAGCGTCTTCTGGTTCACCGTCCCCGAACACTCACGAGTGCCCATGCCGCACTGATCCGTCCCGCGCCCGGCACAACGGGGTGCGCCCCGAATCCGGTGGCCGAATTCGGGGCGCGCCCTCAGCGCGTCAGGCGAGCGTGCAACTCAGCGCCGGGGTGGCGGCCGCCCCGGAACCGACCAGGCCGAACGACGTGCTGGCGTTCGCGGCCAGGGCGCCGTTGTGGTCGGCGTTGCGCACGGTCACGGCCGGGGTGGTCAGCACGCCGTTCCACAGGGAGCCGACCGTGGTGCCGCTCGGGTACGTCCAGGCCACGGTCCACCGGCTGCCGGCGGTGGTGCCGGTGTTGCGTACGGTGACCTCGGCCTGGAAGCCCCCGGTCCACGAGGTGGTGGTCCGGTACGTGGCGGAACAGCCCTGATCGGGGCCGGTGCCGCCGCCCGCCGTGGTCGTCACGGTGCGTCCGGTCGAGGCCGCGGAGACGTTACCGGCCGCATCGCGGGCGCGGACACTGAACGTGTAGGCGGTCGACGCGGTCAGCCCCGTGGCGTTGTAGGTCGTCCCCGACACGGTCGCGACGACCGACCCGCCCCGCAGGACGTCGTACGCCGTCACCCCGACGTTGTCGGTCGAGGCGGCCCAGCTCAGGGTCGCCCCGGTCGCCGTCACCGCGGTGGCGGTGGGCTGACCCGGCACGCTCGGCGCCGCAGTGTCGCCCTCGCCGCCGCCGTCGCTGTAGCGCTGGCCCAGGCTGATGCCGGTCGTGCTGCCCGTACCGCCCAGCGGCGTCTCGTGGTCGAGGCTCACGAACTTGCCGCCGTGCTGCCACAGCGCCGGCTTGAGCAACGCGTACTTCTGCTCGTCCCAGGTCTTCCAGTCGTCCAGCAGCAGGCCGCCGGTGTCGCCCGAGTTCGGGTTGAGCACCCAGAACGTCTGGTGCAGCTTGTTCTCGACGATCAGGTCGCGCAGCGCGGTCATCCACTTGTCCTGCCGCGCGTCCTGCCCGAGGCGGCCGCCCCACTCGCCGATCAGCAGCGGCGCGGTGCCGTTCTCGTGCAGGTAGAACCAGTTCGGCCGCCACACGTCGTCGGTCAGCGAGGCCTTGTCGAACGGCTTGTCGAACCACGGCTGGTTGAACACGAGCGGGCCGTAGTCGTGCGGCGAGTAGACGAGCTGGTCCTGGTTCGCTCCCAGGTTGATCGGATGGTCCTTGACGCCGCGCAGGTTGCCGCCCCACCAGTTGTAGTAGTAGTTGGGCGACAGGTCGGGGTTCGTGTTCGGCGAGCTCCAGGTCTTGCCCTCGCGCGGGTACACCTCGTTGCCCTCGACCAGGATCAGCACGTCGGGGTTGATGGCGAGGATGCGGCGGGCCGCGACCTCGGCGGTGTTCTTCCAGTTGTCGATGTCGGTCGAGTTGTCCCACTTCGCGCGGGTGGTGTCGTTGGCCGTACCGTGCGGCTCGTTCTTCAGATCGAAGGCGACGACCGTGTCGTTGGTCTTCCAGCGGGTCGCGGCCCACTCCCAGGCTTGGTAGTAGAGCTCCGGCGTGACCGAGCCCTTGTACCAGACCGGGTGGATGTGCCCGGAGTTGTCGGCCTCGGCCGAGTGCACGTCGAGCAGGACCTTGATCCCGTACGTCTCACAGAGGTCCAGCCAGTACTCGAAGATCTCGAGGCTGTCGAGGCCGGCCAGCTCCGGGTTGGCGTACGTGTTGACGTTGGGCGCCGCGGCCTGGCCGTTCTTCCACTCCAGCAGCAGCTGGGTCGAGATCGGCACCCGGACGATGTTGATGCCGCGCTGGGACATCGACCGGGTGATCTCGGTGATGTTGGCCGACCAGAGACCGTGGAAGACGCGCTCGGACGCGTTGAAGCCGAACCAGTTGACGCCGGTGAGCCAGACCGGGTTGCCGGCGGCGTCGACGATCTGGTTGCCGCTCACGTGCAGCCAGTCGGAACCGGGCGCCGCGGCAGCCGCTCTTGCCGGGATGGCGGCCTTCGCTGAGGCGGCGGCCGCTTTTGCGGGGGAATTGGTGGCGGCCGAGGCGGCGACGGCCGGCAGCGCGAGGGTCAGGCCCAGCAACGCGGCCAGGCAGGTGGTCACTCGAGCACGGAACACATGCACTCCCGGGGATCGGAGTCGGTGTGAGAGCGGGTATGAGGACAGGTGGCGGAGCAAAGGCGGGAGCGGACGATGGGAGCGCTCCCAATCGACAGTATTCAATCCGCGGCCCTTCAAGGCAAGACCGGCGCCCCGGGTACGCACCAGGGACCGACCCTGGGGCGAGGCCGGCCACCCGCGGGAGAGCCTGAGGACATGACAATCAACTACCGCTTCGAGGTCACCGTCCTGCCCGTGTCCGACGTCGACCGCGCCAAGCAGTTCTACGAGACCCTGGGCTGGCGTCTGGACGCCGACTTCCCCATCAACGACAGCCTGCGGATCGTCCAGCTCACCCCGCCCGGCTCGAAGGCGTCCATCCAGTTCGGCGTGGGCCTGACCGCCGCCCCCGCCGGCTCCTCCCAGGACCTGATGCTGATCGTCGACGACCTCGAGGAAGCCCGCGAGGACCTGCTGAGCCGAGGCATCAAGGTCAGCGAAGCCTGGCACGGCCTGCGCGGTCTCGACACGAGCACCCGCCGCCCCGGCCCCGACCCCGACGGCCGCTCGTACGGCAGCTACGCCTCCTTCACCGACCCCGACGGCAACGGCTGGCTGCTGCAACAGGTGACCGAGCGCCTCCCCAACCGCGACTGATCGACAGAACTCACTACAACACGTATGGTGCAGGGTCGGGGGGGGGGCGCCCCCCCCCCCCCCCACCACCCCCCCCCCCCCCCCCCCCGAAAACCCCCCCCCCCCCCCCCCCCCCCACCCCCCCCCCGCCCCCCCCG
>NZ_JAMQOL010000087.1:0-34979 GCF_023717965.1 Paractinoplanes hotanensis
CTCGCGGCCGGCACCAAACGGTCCTAAACCCCGCCCGATAAAGATCCAACCAACGTGTTATTTCTCGGCGAGCCCTTCGACTCGGGGCAGATGTCCGGCGGCAAGGTCGCGATCGTGTCGTACCGCCGGTTCATCTCCGCGACCAAGGTGCGCAGATCTTCGACCAGCGCCAGGACGACCTCATCGCGTACGCCGAAACCGACCCGATGCGCGACGCGCTCGAACGCGCGCCAGTCCTGGCCGCCCTTCCCGTCGTAAATGTGCAGCTCGACGATCGGATCGAGTGCGCACGCAAGCGCCGGCACCCTAGCCGCGAAGGTCTTGCCCATCCTCGGAATGGCCCCGACCAACAGCGACGTGAACATGAGTTGCAGGCACACGAGCCGACCGCGCTGGTCCTCGCCGAACGGGAACGGCTCGAACACGTCCACCTGCCCCTTGGAAATCAAAGGCCAAAGACCAGATTCCTTCGCGTACGGGTCCTCGTCCGCGACCCACAACGCGAGTCGCCGTGCCGAGCCCGCCGTACCGCGCACCCGTTCTGGCCAGACCTGCACCTCGTCGAGGTCGAGGCCGGCGGCCAGGTCGTTCCGCTTCTTGATCGCCGTGTCGGCCTTGATGCCATACGGAAGGTCGATGACCGCACGCCACCCAGGGCCATCACGCATGATCGGCGCCGGGAAAACGATCGGGTCGTCTGACTTGCACAGCCCGGCAGCGAGAAAGGCGCGCATCAGGACGTCAGCGGTCAGCTTCCGCACTCGCGGCTTGACCGCTGCAACGTCCAACAGCGGCTTGTCGGCCGGCGAGCCGACCACACCCAGGACGCCAACAAGCACCGCAATGGACGCGTACAGAACCGCCCGGGGCGCCGCAGTCAACAGAAATGTCCCGCTGACGAGGCCGAACATCGCCGAGAGAAGCAGGATGACCGTCCGCAGCCGTACGCGGTCGTCACGCTGTCGCGAGAGTCGCAGATAGTCGGCAGCGTCCTCGCGCCGCACCGCGGCCAGCCGGACCGGCCGACCCTCCGCATCGGACACCCAGTGCGACGTCCCGCTGATGGACCGGACCACGCCGCGCGGCGCCCGGACGAGCAGCCGTCCGACGTACAGCGGTAGCCGTGTGAGGTGGTAGGCGAAGACGTACGTGTAATGGCCGATGAACCACCGAGCGAAAGCAATCGCCTCAGCCTTGGACCGCAGCCACGCCGGGACGATCGGCCGGCGCGTAGCGGGCGCCCGCGGGGTGGGCACATCAACCGGCACGTGCGCGTCACCGATCTCGTCTCGTTCGTCGTCGAGATCGGCCGACCAGTTCGCGGGCCGGCGGGTGCTGAGATCGACCACGTCCGCCTCAGCGGCCTTCCAATCGAACTCGTTGTCCGGGTTCGGGGTTGTCATGATGGACATTCCTCCGGGAGGTCTGCGGGCCGAACGGGGAGCCGGGGCGCGGTTGATGGTTTGCAGGCCGGTTGGCCGCGCCCCGGGCAGAGCTATCGGTCGAGTTCGTCGATCACGTCGCCGTTGTCGTCGGTGGCTGTGGCGACGAGACCGGGATAGACACCCAGGTCGAAGGCCAGGACGAAGCCAGCCACGGCCGGGTTCAGATTGACCGCGATGTCCGAGCCGTCGGCCGTGTGGACCTTCGCTTGCTCGGAACTGACCGACGCGTCGGTCACGTCGGTCACCACCGTGCGCAGGTAGAGCGCGACCGGGCAGGAGTTCACGTCGTGCGGCTGGCCGCGCCATCCGCCGTACTCCAGAAGGTGGGCGATGTCCTCGGCGTTATCGCCGAGCGCATCCAAGATCTTGTTGAGCCGACGTTCGGCGTTGTCAGGCATGGGATCTCCGTTGGTTCAGGCTGCGGCGGACAGGTGCCGCCGGACGGTGCGGTCGGTCACGCCGAGCCGCCGGGCAATCTCTCGGGAAGGCAGATCGGGATGCCGGGCGCGGAGCCTTGCGACCGCTTTGCCGGTGTCCCGCTTGCGCGGCGTACGGGTTTTGAGTGATGCCGTGTCCGCCTCGATGTCCGCCGTTATGTCCGGCGCCGTGACCGCTTCCACGGCCGTCCGGACGTCCACTTCCTTGACCTCGCGCTGCATCCGGCCGGACAGCTCGACCAGGCAGACCGAGGCGACTACGACCAGACCGTCAACAGAGAGAGGGATGAGGAAGGGCGCCGCCCCGACCTCGCCATAGCGGCTGACCACACCCGCCATGTGCCAGTAGGAAACCCACGCCGCGATCGCGGCGATCGAGGCCGTAGCTGCGATCCGGACGACGGCCAGCGACCGGCGATGCACGGGAATGCGCGAGATCAGCTCGACGGTCAGGAGCAGGGCCAGCGGCGGCCAAGCGGCAATGGCCTGGCTGATCGGGTTGGGCAGAGCGTGCAGGATGTTGGCCGCTACCGAGGTCGCGACCCCGAGCAGGAGCGCTCCCCGTACGCCCCACCGCACCCGGTTGAGCTGAGCGTCCGTCATTTGTCGCCGCCCAGTGACTGCCCGACGGCGGTCAGCCCGGACCGCACGCCGTCGACCAGAGCCCGGGAAGGCTGCGCCAGCACGCCGTCGCTCCCGGCGATGACGAGGCCGAGCATCAGAGCGCACACGGCAGCGAAGACGATCCGGCCGCGCGTCTTGTGGTCGATGGCGAGCATGACCAGGACGGCGATGAGGACGAGGGAGAAGATTCCGAGGCTCATGCGGATCTCCGATCGACAGGGTCGATGAATCCGGGCATCAGGCCACCTCGTCGATCGAGCGGAGGTAGCGCTCGACGAGGGTGACCATCTCGCGGAGCACGCGGTTCTGAGCGCGACGGAGCCGGCGCCAGTCGAGCTGGGTCGGTGCAGGCTCCGCAGTGAGGAAGCGGATCTCGGCGTCGACCAGGGCGATCTCGGCTTCGAGGAGGCGCTGTTCGCGCTCGATTGCGGCGAGGTGAGCCGGGGTGGGCTCGTCAGGGAGAAGGTCGCGGTACACAGGGATCCTTCCGGGTCGACGACGACCGAAGGCGATTCGAGCTGAATACAACTTCTAGTTGTGTTCACGGCGCGACCGTACAACGCCACGTTGTATTCGAGCAAGCGTGCGCCTGTCGGCAGAGTTACTTGGATTTGGCTTTCGTGATGCACGGTCTTGCACTTGCAAAGTTGCAAGTGCAATCGCGTACCCTCGCCGTGATGGCCGAGACGAGCAGTGAGCTGCCCGAGGACTGGTGGACGACGGAAGATGTTCTGGCGTTCTTGCGGTCAGCGGGAGCGCCGATCAGCCGCGCCACATGGGCGGCCTACGTCTCGCGCGGCCAGGCGCCGGCCGCAGATCGCATGTTCGGTCGCTCTCCGGCCTGGCGGCCCACCTCGATTCGCGATTGGCAAGCCTCACGACCGCGTCGCGGGTCGGTCGAATCCTGACCGAACATCGTTCCTCACCTCCTTTCAGTAGCGCCGCTTTCCTGGTGAGCCCCAGTCAACCCGGAAAGCCATGCGCTGCCGATGAGGCAACCACCCACGCCTGACGCATCTGCGATGCAATGCCGATGAAGAAGCCCCGGCGGCCTTCATGGCCACCGGGGCTCCGTCGCTACTGAACAGGTCAACGCCGGTCGAGCACCGCCACGGCAACGTTGAGCGCGTCCCGAAGTTCTCGCGCCTCGCTCGCCGTCAGGTTGGCGACGGTCGGCTCACCCCAGCCCTTGCCGATCGCCAGCGCGATCTCGTCCTCTTCATCGGGCCGAACCAGGTTGACAGCAACAAGAGCCTGTTCGCACTCGACGTCCACCTCGGCGATGAGGTGAGAGTGCTGAGCACCCTGATGTTGGTGATCAATCGTGCAATACAGGGGACACCGATTCCGAGGCCGAGCAAGACGCGTGACGGACATTGCCATGACTCCTTCTCCGGGTGGCCCCAGTGCCCGATGAGTCCAATGGGGCCGAAGTGACGGGCTTGCCGAAAACGATACAGACGTCTAGACGCATACACCACCAAATGCCGACTCGTCTACACCTAGCGTGAGGGTGTGATTACGCCGGATCGCGAAGGTGCTGCTTACCGGCAGCTCGCCGGCATTCTTCGCGACCGCATCCGTAGCGGAGAGTTACACCCGGGCCAGCGGATGCCGTCCGAGAAAGATCTCCACGACGAGTTCGGCCTGGCACGAGAGACCGTGCGCCGCGCGATGGCGGTCCTCCGCTCGGAGGGCTTGATCGACATTCGTCACGGCCACGGCACGTTCGTCGCGGCAATGCCGGAGCGGGTCGAACTTAAGCCCGGCGACACGGCAACCTCGACGGCCGCGATCACGATCACCCGCGCAAGCGGAGAGACAGAGATCTATCCGGCAGGCACGATCGCCACGGCGGTCGACTGATCGATGCAGGTCAGGCCGCATCTTCGCCAACCGGCGAGGACGGGTCCGCTCTCTGCGGCCGGGCGCGCTGCCTCATGAATCAGCCAGCCCGCCACACCGTCATCGACCAGTGGACCGGTCGACACGCGATCGCGCTTCAAGCGGCCTTGCGAATGTCGCAGGACGAGATGGCCGCACTCATCGGGGTTGCCAAGCGAACCATTGCGTCGTGGAGGAGCGGCCCGAGATTGTCATTCGCCCTGAGCTCCAACGAGCACTCGATACCGCATACAGCCGCGCGGACGAGCCGGCCAAGCTGCGATTCGCCCGTCAACTCAAGGCCGACGATGACGCAGCCGTCGCGGCCGCCGGCAATGCCGTCGCCTTGACCGTGGCGATCGCGGTTGTCCTGGACGACACCAAGGTCTTGTTGGTCTGCCGCCGTGACGCTGACCCGAGCGGTATCTCCTGGCAATTCCCGGCCGGCATCGTCAAGCCGGGCGCAGTCCCCGCGACGATCGCGATCCGCGAAACCCTCGCCGAGACGGGCGTCCACTGCTCGGTGCGCGCCGAGCTCGGCAGCCGCATCCATCCGCTGACCGGCGTGAGCGCGACCTACTTCCTCTGCGACTACCTCGCCGGCGAGGTCGAGAACCGCGACGTCTTCGAGAACACGAGCGCCCTCTGGGCGCCGACGGCAGAAGTCACCCGATTCATCCCGAAGCAACGCATTTACGCGCCGATCCTGCGCGTCCTGGGAGGGGAACAATGAGCGAGTCCACAAACACCGAGCGCCCCGCCATCGCAGCGGCCGTGATCGTCCAGGACGGCCAGGTCTTGCTCGTCCGCCGCCGGGCAAAGGAGGGTCAGCTCTCTTGGCAGTTCCCCGCCGGCGAAGTCGAGCAGGGGGAATCCGGCGACCAGGCGGCCGTCCGTGAGGCCAAGGAGGAAACCGGCCTGACCGTGCGCGCGGTTGCCGATCTAGGCGAGCGAGTTCACCCGAACACCGGCCGCACCATGCTCTACTCCGCCTGCGAAGTCGTGGACGGCACGGCGTACGTGGCCGACGAGGAAGAGCTAGCAGAGGTGGCGTGGTCCGACCGCGCCACCCTCACTACGTACGTCCCATACCCGTTCTTCGGCCCCGTGCAGGAGCACCTAGACGCCAACCTGCGCTGACGTCCGAAGCGGCATTTAGATCAGACCGAGCAGGTTAGCCAGTCGGGACCGGACCACACCGTCATGGAAGTGGTCCGGCAGCGGCACCCCGCCGACAGACTGTCGCTGAGATACGACGTCGTCGAGGCTGTTCGCCGGCAGAGACTCCATGAGCTGGAGACACTGCCGCGCGTAATGCTCTGCCTCATCTGCCCGGCCAACCTCACGAAGCCGCACGGCAACCGCATAGGCGTACTCAGCAGTTACCCGCAGATCCCCCCAAGGTAGCTCAGCCCGGTACTGCTCGATGACCTCGTCGATCGGCGGCCGAGACAAGACGCTCTCCTCGATCATCAGAACGTGTACTTCTCAGCCACGGTCTGGTAGTCGAACAGCTCGGCGCTGTCGAACCAGAGGTCGATCTCGTACTTGGCCTCGTCCGGCTTACCCGATGCGTGCACAAGGTTCGCAGCAACAATCTTGTTCGACTGCGAGTACGCCTTCGAGACGTGCGCAAAGTCCCCGCGGATGGTCCCCGGAGCCGACTCGTTCGGGAAGGTAGCGCCAACCAGCCGGCGCACGTTGGCAACGGCGTCGACGCCCTCAAGCACGAGAGCGATGACCGGACCCATCTGCATGAAGTTCGCCGTGAGGTCGAAAACCTCCTTACCGAACCGCTCTTCGAGGTCGAAGTAGTGCTTCTTCGCCAACTCAGCGTCCATCTGCACCATCTTCGTTCCGACAACCTTCAAGCCGGCGTCCTCGAACCGCTGAACAACGCGACCGATGAGTCCACGGGCAACGGCATCAGGCTTCAGCAGAACCAGGGTCCGCTCGACAGTAGCCATATCAACACTCCAGTTGTAAGCAGGCATCGAAGCGTACCCCACGCCACATTGCGTGCATCGAGCATCCCCAACAAACCGCCGTAAATTCACCCCGCCATTCTTGAAGATCTAGAATTCTATTACTTTAAAATCCAGAAAGTGCAGACCAGCAATGACGAAATACAATCACTCAATGTTGTTGAGATCAGCCACCCACGCCGAGGTGATCGGTTGAACCGGAGCAAGGCGATCCGGAAAATCTTTATGCCTCTGCATATCTGAGGTTCGGCCAAACACGAAATCCCACTGCCCCGTGGGCGAGAACAGGCAAGCCGCAACAACGTCGAACGCTTCCACCGCATAAAAGCGAGATGCGGGGTCACCTTTAGAGGCTCGGGTCTTCTGCACTTCCACCTTATACTCACCGCCCTGATATCTCTTTGGGCTGGCGTTCTTACACTCGACCTTATACGTCTTGCCTGAGACCATCTTTACATCAAAGTCATGCATTGCGTCTACGTCGAGCCGATCAACTCGATCGACACTCGGATCATTTCGAAGAAGCTGTTCCAAATGATGCTCTGCGACGCCGCCGCGAACGGCTACCGATAGCCTGTTTCGGCCGTTGATAATATTGAGGATTTGCTCACTAGAGAGCGCGAATTGTTCCTCCAGCACGTGCCGCTGCTGAATCTTCCCAACAGCGACCTGATTGGCCATAGCAACCGCCGCCGAATACCGTAGAGGCGGATCGAGGCGCAACGAGGTGGCACGCCTTTCAAGTCTGGCATAGTCGAGAAGCCTTTCAGGACGAAAGGCCACGATTGTCTCAAGGCTGGTCGGAGAGCGGGGCTGCTGCCTCTTCGTGCCAGGCTTATTGGCCTTCTCCCAAACGTGCCAGCCGGATCGCTGGGCTTCCGCTACATCGGCGTCCTTTATATAGAAGGAGATACCCATCGGGAGCGGATCCCAGAGGTTAGCGTCCAGTCCGATAAAGATTCCGTCCTCTATATCAATTCCGACGATCATGGTGGAATCCACGCCTGCGACATCCCGTCCGACCGGGTGAACGCGCTTCCAGGTTTCCTCCGATCCATAACGGAGTTGACCACGCACCTCATCGGCAGGTCGTTTACGTATCGTGTTCCTAGTGACACGGAAAGGATAGAAGAGCATCCCCATGCGCTCATCGGAATCCAACTGCACACCGAGGTAGACCGGTGCACGCCCAGGATCACTGGCGTACAGCACTCGCCCTCCGGACGCCTCCGCGGCCGTTATGAGGAATGCATGCAGGTCTGTACGATTTGTCACCCTGTAGACTTCGCCGAAGTTTCGTCCGGCGACCAGCTCTCGCTCCATCGTCCTCCGCTCAACGGGGGTTGCAAATGGAACCGCAGGACACCCGCATGTCGGCGTCCTCCAGCAAACCAGACTCGACGATACTGGTCGGCGATGCCTGGTCAACGGACGACCTACGGGGTGCATCGAGAGCAAGAGGTGAATTATGGGCGAGGAGCTTCCGGTTGTAAGCCTGTTTTCCGGAGCTGGCGGGCTGGATATCGCCGTCGAACGCGGTGATGCGGAGCCTCTCGTCTCTGAAGACTTAGGAAACGGGCTACTGCGCGTCGCAGTGGCTACTGATCATAACGAGCAGGCACTCGAAACGCTAGCAGCCAATTTCGACAGCGCCAAGACCCTCCCGGGCGACATTACAGACCTTCCAACCGAACAATTGCTGGATACCGCAGGCCTTAAGCGCGGGGAACCTGTCCTGGTCGTTGGTGGACCGCCCTGTACCCCGTTCAGCAAGTCCGGATTCTGGCTCGAACAGAAGCGCGAGAGTCGTGACCCAAATGCGTCACTCCTGGATGAGTACGTACGCGTCGTTAGGGATTCCATGCCCGAAGCGTTTGTACTGGAGAACGTTCAAGGCTTGACATACAAAACTCACAAAGAACAGTTCGACAGACTCATTAGAAGTTTGGCTGAACTTGGATACAATCCCCAGTATCGCGTTCTCCTCGCAGCCGATTACGGCGTTCCTCAACTTCGGCGTCGCGTGTTCGTTGTCGGACGACGAGACGGGAAGGAGTTCATCTTCCCCGAAAGCACTCACTCTGGATGGAGTGAGCGCGATACGAAGATTGACCATTCTAAGATCCCTCACGTGACGGCTGCACAAGCCTTCACCGGACTTCCGGACCCTCTGGCAATCTCTCCAGACGAGATTGTGGACGGAGAGTATGGGGAACTGGCCGCTGAGGTTCCTCCAGGCCAAAACTATCTGTGGCACACCGACCGCTACGGAGGACGTAACCGTTTCGTCTGGCGAAGTCGGTACTGGACTTTTCTTCTGCGTCTAGACCCCGACCGACCTTCGTCGACCCTTCAAGCGCAGCCTGGCCCCTGGGTGGGACCGTTTCACTGGGAAAATGTTCGAACCGATTCTGGAACCGACCGTGCCCGCCGCCTCCGCATACCCGAAATGCTACGCCTGATGTCCTTTCCAGATGACTTTAAGATCGCCGGAACTCGCGCTGACGTGCAACGTCAACTCGGCAACGCCGTTCCGGTCGAACTTGGCAAGGCAGTTGTGCGCGCGTTAATGATCCAACTCGGCTACCTCAGTGAACCCTCGCCAACCAAGTCCACCATCCTCACCTAGGCGCAGGATCCTTCTGGATGCCTCTCGGCACGCGGGGCAGCCGTCTCGTTTGCCGTCTCGTTCAGTACGGTCCAGGGGTGTCCACGGGTCACCAGATTCCTCATGTCCCGCTGGTCATGGTGCTCGGCGACCGCCAGCGAACATCTACGCGCAGACTTGGAAAGCGTGTTGGGTTCACACCCTCACGAGTTCGAATCTCGTATCCTCCGCCAGCACCAGCAGGGTAAACACGAAAGTGGCCGGACCATGAGGTCCGGCCCTTCGTCTATGTGGTCACGATCGGGTTGCCGAGCGGCAGCCGACGGCTGCGCTCAGACCTACCAAGGCTCCACCGGCCGATATCCGACCAGCACGGCCAGCACGGCCAGCACGGCCAGCACGGCCAGCACGGCCAGCCCTCGCGTAGACAAGCGGGGCGATAGATCTCAGGCCACGCCGACCGGTGGTCAGAGCTGGGCGGCCGCGATGGCGTCGTCGACCTCGGGGAAGATGGCGAAGTAACGGCTCAGGCCGACCGTCTCCATCAGCTGGCTGAGGAACGGGTTGGCACCGGCGAAGCTGAGCCAGCCACCACGCGCAGTGATGACGTGTTTGCTGGTGATGAAGGTGCTGAGTCCTACCGAGTCGCAGAACTTGAGGTCGGTCAGGTCTACGACGATGCGGGGGACCGGCCGCTCCAGCAGGTCCGCCATGGTCGCATGGAGCTGGCCGGCGGTATCCGAGTCGAGTTCGCCCCGCAGGTGGAGAACGGCGATGTCGCTTCGGTGATCGGTGACAGTGGCCTGCATGGGAATCGCTTCCTGGCGCTGTTGATGGCAGCTCAGGCTAGATCCGCGTCAACAATTGCCACCGGACAAACGGTCCGGCCGGGAACGGGAACGCAATAGGGGTCAGATCCACTGGAAGGATCTGACCCCTACAGGAAAGTCGGCTGGCCGATGAAGACGAGCTGGCGGCGCAGCCTGGGCTCCTGGCGCGATTACAGCTTGCGCCACTGCCAGCGTGGTCCACGCCACGCGTCCGCCAGGATCATGGCCGAGGCCCGCCCTGGACACTGTTGCACCTTCGACTTGCCTTCGGGTCCGCCCATCTGAGCTTCCACTTCCCAGGCCTTACCGTCGGTGCGGACGTAGACGTCACGGCGCGCAAGCCGGACGTCACCATTCCACCAGTGACTGTCAACTCTCACGAGTCAAATCTAGGACAGTTAACAGCCATCGGCGCAGGGCTATCTTGTGAAAGTTTCTCACCAGGTGGTTAAAAGCGCATTGTCTGATCCGGTGGTTTTTGCCTGCGTGACTTGCGCTACAGCGAAGGTCTTTGAGCCGTCCCCTTGCCGCTACTTTCCGTTATCGAACCAGGCAGCGATCGTGATCGTCGGACGCCGAAACGGTAGCGTTACCTTCCCGATATTTGATCATGAGGATCGCCGATCAGGCGATGACCAACGGTGACCGGGTCACACGAAAAAACCCGTCGGCTCCACAGACACGGAGCCGACGGGCACTTGGCGGTGGTGAAGGGATTTGAACCCTTGGAGGGCTTGCACCCTCACACGCTTTCGAGGCGTGCTCCTTAGGCCGCTCGGACACACCACCGGTAAGTACGTTACCGGACCCCGATCAGCGCCCGACGCCGGGTTCCCCTTTGCCGCTCCCACCCCGACCGACCAGGTCCGACCTGGCAGGATCGAGGGCATGAGCGGTACGAACGAGCGAGGAGACACAGGACGATGAGCGTGCACATCGGCGGACAGCCGGGCGACATCGCCGAGCGGGTCCTGCTCCCGGGCGACCCGATGCGGGCGAAGTGGATCGCCGAGACGTTCCTGCAGGACGCCAGGTGCTACACCCAGGTCCGCGGCATGCTCGGCTTCACCGGCACCTACCAGGGTGTCCCGGTGTCCGTGCAGGGCTCCGGGATGGGCATGCCGTCGGCCTCGATCTACACCCACGAGTTGATCAACGAGTACGGCGTGAAGTCGGTCATCCGGATCGGCTCGTGCGGCGCGCTCGCGCCCGACCTGCAACTGGGCGACGTGATCGCGGCGATCGGCTCGGCGACCGACTCGAACATGAACCGGTCCCGCTTCGACGGCCTGATCGACTACGCGCCGGTGGCCGACTTCAGCCTGCTGCGCACCGCGGCCGAGGTGGCCGAGCGGCAGGGCACGTCGCTGCGGGTGGGCCCGATCCTGGCCGCCGACGCCTTCTACACCGACCGCCCCGACCTCTATGACGCCTTGGCCGACTACGGCGTGCTGGCGGTCGAGATGGAATCGGCCGCGATCTACACGATCGCCGCCCGCTACGGCGCCAAGGCGCTGACCATCCTCACGGTCAGCGACCACATCAAGACCGGCGCGAAGATGGACTCGGCCCAGCGCGAACAGGGCTTCGGCGACATGGTCCGGATCGGCCTGGAGACGGCCATCGCCTGAGCAGGCGCCCCGCACGAGAAACCGTGAGCACTGCCTGCGGCGTCAGGGCTTCCCGCCGTACGGGAAAGACCGTGAGCACTGCCTGCGGCGTCAGGGCTTCCCGCCGTACGGGAAAGACCGTGAGCACTGCCTGCGGCGTCAAGGCTTCCCGCCGTACGGGAAAGAAGCCCTGACGCCGCAGTCAGCGGAAGAAATCGCGGAGGATCGCCGCGCACTCGTCCTCGAGCACGCCGGCATAGACCTCCGGCCGGTGGTTGAGCCGGCGGTCCCGGACGACGTCCCACAGCGACCCGACCGCGCCGGTCTTCGGCTCCCAGGCCCCGAAGACGAGCGTCGACACCCGGGCCAGCACCAGCGCCCCCGCACACATCGTGCAGGGCTCGAGCGTCACCACCAGCGTGCAACCGTCCAGGCGCCAGGTGCCGGCCTGTTCGGCGGCGCGGCGCAGCACCAGGATCTCGGCGTGCGCGGTGGGGTCGCCGCTCGCCTCGCGCTGATTGCCCGCCGCGGCCAGCTCTCGGCCGGCGGCATCGAGCAGCACCGCCCCCACCGGCACGTCCTCACCGGCCGCAGCAGCTACCTCGAGAGCCCGTCGCATCCAGGTCTCGTGGCGCGGCAGGGCGACCAGGCTCACGCGTCGCGCAGCTCTTCCATCTCGTCGCCGCAGCCGATGCGCCCGCAGATCTCGGCGGTGACGTCGGCCGGCATGGTGCCTTCCTGACCGCACAGGCCGAGCAGCCGGTGCGCGTTGATGCCGAGGTCGTTGAGCAGTTCGGCGTCGCCGACCGGATCCGCGTCGGGGTCGACCGCGGGACGATCGGTGTCGTCCTCGTCGTCGCCCGCGGTCAGTTCGTCGATCTCCAGCGCCGGCGCCTCGATCTCGCCCAGCAGCATCGCGCCGATCCGCGACTCGTCGGCGAACGCCGAGTCGGAGCCGAAGACCCGCAGGTCCTCCCCCTCGTCCAGGCGCAGGATGGCCAGATACAGATCGTCGCTCTCGACGAAGAGCAAGGTGACGTCGGCGTCCGGTTCCACGTCCCGCATCGCGTCGACGACCTCGTCGATGTCGGCCAGGCTACTCAGGTCCACCTCGGACGCCGTCCACCCGTTCTTGCCCCGGCCCACGGCGGCAGCGAATGTCGACAACTTTCCCCCCACGACGTATGTGCTCGCGAGTGACGGTAGCGGCAGAAACGGCGGGTGCGGCGCGCCACGCCTTCGGCAGGTGAAGGAAGTCAGTTGACCAGGCGACGGCGCATCGCGATGAGCTCGCGCAGTCGCGCCCGGCGCAGCCGTTGGGGCTGGCTGGTCTCCCGCGCCGTTTTCGCGCTGGACAGCGCGGCCAGCAGCTCGAGTCGGCGCCGGCGACGATCGGGATCGAGCCGGGGGGATGTGGGGGGCATGAAGCCGAGGTTGAACCTTTTCAAGTCTTTAAGTCAAGGCCCAGTGTTCTTTAAATCAGAAGCAAGTGCGCACTGCGACGAGTACGGCACATCGGGTCGCCGACAAGGCGGTCATCACCGGACAATCACCACAGCGGCCAATCCTGGGCGGTGATCCAGCGGCTGCCCACGAACAGCATCGCGATCGACAGCCCGAACCCGCTCGCCAGCGCGACCCCGACGGCCACCGCCCGGTCGCCGATCGCGGTCAGGACCAGGGCGACAGCCCACGCGCTGACCGCGGCGAACAGCGTCCACCACGTGTAACCGGCCAGGTCACGGCCCAGGGCGCCGAACAGCGCGAGCCAGGCCACGCCCGCGCCGAGGCCGGCCAGCAGCGGGCCGGCGCTGATCGGGTGCGGCTCGCGGTAGGTCGGCCGGGACGGCCCCGGGAAGAGCCCCGAGGGCGCGCGCATGGGCGGCGGCGCGCTCGTCTGCCAGACGTCGTGCCGGTTCATCGCGGCCCCACCTCCACCTCAGCCGAGCGTGCTCGTACCGGCCAGCCTAGCCAGCACGGGTCGGCGGGAGCCGCCTGCTTCTGCCACGATGGCTCGGTGCCTTTGCTCCGTACCCTCTCCGGTTTGACCGTTCTGGCCGTCTGCCTGGCCGGTTGCGGCGGCACTGGCGGGGGTGACTCCGCCGCCCCGACGCCGCAGTTCGTCGACCCGCCGCCCGCGACGAGTCCGGCCGCGACGACACCGGCGGCTGCCCAGGTGCCCGTGACGCCCAGTTCACCGGCGCCCTCGACGGCGAGCGGCCTGGCGAGCACCCGGCCACCGGTGAAGGTGACGCCCAGTCCGGTCCGCAAGGTTGTGAAGTACGCCTTCCCGGTCAAGGCGTCGAACGTCGACTGGCACACCACTCACTCGAAATACAAGGCGACCGACATCTTCGCCGACTGCGGGCAGCCGGTGGTGGCCACGACGAGCGGGGTCGTGCTCGAGGTCAGCCGCACCGACAAGTACGTGAAGGGCGCGCCCGACGGGCCCAACAACGGCGGCCTGTCGGTCTCGCTGCTCGGCGACGACGGTGTGCGCTACTACGGCTCGCACCTGAGCAAGGTGCAGGCGGGCGTCAACAAGGGCGTACGCGTCAAGGCCGGCCAGCAACTCGGCAAGGTCGGCCGGACGGGCAACGCCAACAACGTGTGCCACCTGCACTACGGCATCTCGCCGCCGTGCGCCGAGGTCGGCGACTGGAAGGTCCGCCGCGGGGTCGTGTGGCCGTATTCCTACCTGGCCTCGTGGCGCAAGGGCGGCAAGAAGAGCCCGGTGGCCGAGGTCGCAGCCTGGAAGCGCTCGCACAACTGCAAGCCGTAGGGACTCCGGACGTACGCACGGGGCCGCACCCTCGCCCGATGGGTGCGGCCCCGTGCTGCCGGAGTACGCGTGCCGGGGTGCCACCGCCTCCCCCGCCCGCCCAAGGGAAAGAGGAAGCAGCCTACGACTTTCCGGCCGGGGCGGGAGCCGGTTGTCCACAGGGCATGTGGAAAAGTCCCCGCTGTGGATATCGCAGTCGTCGGCCTGGGCCTCATCGGCGGTTCGTTGCTCCACGCCCTGGCCGCCCACGGCCACCGCGTGACCGGCTACGACGCCGACCCCGCCACCCGCGACCAGGCCACCGCGGCCGGCTTCCGGGTAGCCGGCTCGATCCCCGCCACCATCGCCGGCACCGACCTCACGATCCTCGCAGTCCCCCTGCCCGCCCTCCCCGCGGTGGTCGGCGAGCTGGCCGGCTACCCCGGCCTGGTCACCGACGTCACCTCGGTCAAGGGCCCCGTACGCGATCTCGCCCCACCCCACTTCGTAGGCGGCCACCCCATGGCCGGCAAGGAGACCTCCGGCTTCCCGGCAGCCGATCCCGGCCTGTTCGAGGGCTGCGCCTGGGTCCTGTGCCTCGAGCCCGGCGAGACCTCCCTGCCCGGCTGGCTGACCCTGGCCGCCCTTTTGACCCGGCTCGGCGCCCGGGTGGTCCCGTTGACCGCTGCCGAGCACGACCGCGTGGTCGCCCAGGTCAGCCACGTCCCGCACCTGTTCGCGGCCGCGCTGGCCGGCCGGCTGCGCGACAACCCGCCGGCCGCCACGCTGGCCGCCGGCTCGTTCCGGGACGGCACCCGGGTGGCCGCCACCCGGGCCGAGCTGATCGCCGCCATGTGCGGGGGCAACGCCGCCGCGGTCCGCCAGGAACTGGACCACCTGCTGGCTGAGCTGCACGATCTGCGTGCTCTGCTCGACGCGCCCGACCCGGTGGCCGCCCTGATCCCGGCGCTGCGCCCGGCCGTGGAGCTGCGCCTCGCCTGGCCCCCGGCCCCGGGCGCTCCGGTCGAGCTGGTCGCTGACACGTCCGTACTGCTGGATCTGGGCCGATCGGGGGGCTGGGTGACCGCCGTTACCGGAGAAAAGGTCTCCGCAATGCGGCCGGAAACTGGCCGCAATCGCCCCTAACGTGGGTTTCGCAGGAAAACCGCGAATCCAAGGAGCCCGCAATGCCCGGTCAGGTCGGCGCCATCGAGAACGAACAGCAGGGCCTTCTCGCCTACCTCGCCCAGATGCGATACGTGCTGAAGCTGACCGCGTACGGCCTCACCGACGAGCAGTTGCGCGCCGGCCCGTCGGCAAGCGAGCTCAGCGTCGGCGGCCTGATCAAGCACTGCGCCTCGACCGAGGCCGGCTGGATGGGCCAGGTGCGCGGCGAGCCGCAGGTCCTCGACTACCAGCAGTACGCGGACAACTTCCGCCTGGCCGAGGGCGAGACCATCGATGACGTCCTGACCCGCTACGACCGCGTGGCCGAGCAGACCGAGAAGACGGTCACCGAACTGAACGACCTCGAGCACCTGATCGAGGTCGACCACTCGGTCCCGTGGAACAGCAAGGACATGACGCACTGGACGCTGAGGTGGATCCTGCTGCACCTGGTGCAGGAGACGGCACGGCACACCGGGCACGCCGACATCGTCCGCGAGTCGGTGGACGGGGCCACGGCATATCCGCTGATGGCCGCGGCCGAGGGCTGGCCCGAGACGGACTGGCTCAAGCCGTGGCGGCCGGCGACCCGGTGATCACCCGGCGGTCGGTCACGATCGCCGTCACCAGGTCGTGCGGTGTCACGTCGAAGGCCGGGTTGACGGCGTCGGCCCAGGGGGTGATCTCGGCGGCGCCCCGGTCCTCGATCGGCACCGCCCCGCCGTGCGGGGTGTCGAGGTCGATCGTCGACTCGGGCGCCACCACGACGAACGGAATGCCGGCCCGGCGGGCGCCCAGGGCGTGCGCGTACGTGCCGATCTTGTTGATCACGTCGCCGTTGGCGCAGATCCGGTCGGCGCCCAGGATCACCGCGTCGACCTCGCCCCGCGCCATCAGGAAGGGCCCCGCCGAGTCGACCGCCACCCGGTGCTCGATGCCCCACTGGGTCAGCTCCCACGAGGTGAGCCGCGCGCCCTGCAGCAGCGGCCGGGTCTCACTGGCGATCACGCCGGCCAGCCGGCCCCGCTGGTGCAGTTCGTGGACGACGCCGAGGGCGGTGCCGACGGTGACCGCGGCCAGCCCGCCGGTGTTGCAGTGGGTGAGCAGACGCGCGCGGGCGCCGCAGAGCTGGGTCAGCAGGTCGGCGCCGCGTGTGGCCATCGCGGCCGAGGCGGCGATCTCCTCATCGCGTACGCGGCAGGCCTCCTCGAGCACAGCCTGAGGCCCCCGGTTCAACTGGGAAGCGGCCCGCTGGGCGCCGCGGGCGAGGTTGACCGCTGTCGGCCGGGCCGTCTCGACCCTGCGTACGGCGAGGGCCAGTGCCTGCGGATCGTCGGCGTGCACCCGGGCGGCCAGCGCCACCCCGAAGGCCCCGGCCACCCCGAGTGCCGGAGCACCCCGTACGGCCAGCGACTGCACCGCCGCCACCAGCTCACCCACGGTGTGCAGCCGCAGGATCCTCAGCTCGCCCGGCAGCATCGTCTGATCGATGATCTCGATCGCGCCGTCCACCCAGTCGATCGTCCGCATGCGGGCGATGGTATCCGCGGGCGGTCTCTAAGCTGATCGGCATGGCGTCTCGTGATCCGGTGGCCGACCTGCGGCGCATCGCCTTTCTGCTGGAGCGCGCGAACGAGTCGACCTATCGGGTGCGCTCGTTCCGCGCGGCCGCGAAGACGATCGGCGGCATGCCCGTAACCGAGCTGGCCGAGCGGGCCGCCGCCGGGACGCTGGGCGAGCTGTCCGGCGTCGGCGACGTCACTGTCCGCTGCATCGCCGAGTCGCTCGAGGGCGAGGAGCCGGTCTATCTGCGCCGGCTCGAGAGCACCGAGGGCACCGACCTGCAGGGCGCGGCCCGCCGCCTGCGGGAGGCTCTGCGCGGCGACTGCCACGCCCATTCGGACTGGTCGGACGGCGGCTCCCCGATCGAGGAGATGGCGCTGGCCGCGGTCGAGCTGGGCCACGAATACCTCGTGCTGACCGACCACTCGCCCCGGCTGACGGTGGCTCGCGGCCTGCCCCCGGCCCGCTTGCGCCGCCAGCTCGACTACGTGGCCAAGCTCAACGACGCCCTGCCCGAGGGCTTCCGCATCCTGACCGGGATCGAGGTCGACATCCTCGACGACGGCTCGCTCGACCAGGAGGACGCGCTGCTGGCCCGGCTCGACGT
Organism: Paractinoplanes hotanensis; assembly: GCF_023717965.1. Classification (NCBI taxonomy): domain Bacteria; kingdom Bacillati; phylum Actinomycetota; class Actinomycetes; order Micromonosporales; family Micromonosporaceae; genus Paractinoplanes; species Paractinoplanes hotanensis. The sequence continues at coordinate 17,522 of NZ_JAMQOL010000087.1, forward strand.
GGTGGTCGGCTCGGTGCACAGCAAGCTGCGCGACGAGTCGCCCCGGATGACCAGGCGGATGGTCAACGCGCTGGCCAATCCGCACCTCGACATCCTGGGCCACATGACCGGCCGCAAGGTGGCGGCCGAGGGAGCGGGCGACCGCGGCCACCGCAAAGGTCACACCCGTCCGCCCAGCACGTTCGACCTCGACAAGGTGATCGCCGCCTGCGTCGAGCACGGCAAGGCCATCGAGATCAACTCGCGGCCCGACCGGCTGGACCCGCCGAAGCGGATGCTGACCGTCGCGGTCGAGGCGGGCTGCCTGTTCAGCATCGACACCGACGCGCACGCGCCCGGGCAGCTCGATTGGCTCCGGTACGGCTGTGAGCGGGCCGCGCTCTGCGGTGTGCCACCGGAACGGGTGGTCAACACGTGGTCGATGGAGCACCTGCTGGAGTGGGCCGCCGGACACGCGTGAAAGGCCGTAGGGTCGGGCGGTGGGACGAATTGATGACCTCGCCGACCGCTATGTCAACGAGTGGGCGGAACTCAGCCCGATCGGCGCCTCGTACGCGGGTATCGCCGGACACGACGCCTCGACCGACGACTTCTCGCCCGACGGCTTCGCCGCTCAGACCGAACTGACCCGGCGCACCCTCAACGAACTCGACGTGATCGACCCGGAGCACGAGTCCGAGGCGGTCGCCAAGGACGCGATGATGGAGCGGCTCGGCCTCGAGCTGTCCACCGACGAAGCCGGCTTCGCGCGGAGCGGGGTGAGCGTCATCACCAGCGGGCTGCACTCGCTGCGGGGCGTCTTCGACGTGATGCCGACCGAGGGCGAACAGGCTGTCGCCAACATCTCGGCCCGGCTGAACGACCTGCCGCAGGCCCTCGAGCAGTACAAGCGCACCCTCCTCGAGGAAGCCGACGCCGGCCGCGTCAGCGCCCGCGCGCAGTTGCTGGCGGTCGCCGAGCAGTGCGACGCCTGGACCGACCCCGACCGCGACGACTTCTACCGGGGGCTGGCGGGACGGCTCGAGGCCGGCGGGGCGCTCGCCGCCGAGCTGATCCGGGGCGCGGAGGCGGCCACCGCGGCCACGGCTGACTTCGCCGAGTTCCTGCGGCGCGACCTGTCGCCGCGCGGGCGCGAGAAGGAGGCGGCCGGGCTGGAGCGCTACGAGCTGGCCTCGCAGTACTTCCTCGGTGCGAAGGTCGACCTGCAGGAGACGTACGAGTGGGGCTTCGCCGAGCTGCACCGGCTCGAGGACGAGATGCGGGCCACCTCGGCTCAGATCGCCGGCTCGGGTGCCTCGATCGACGAGGCGGTGGCGGTTCTCGACGCCGACCCGGCCCGCAACATCCCGGGCAAGGAAGCCTTCCGCGACTGGATGCAGCAGCTGGCCGACAAGGCGATCACCGAGCTCAACGGCACCCATTTCGACATCGAGCCGCCGGCCCGCACCATCGAGTGCCGCCTCACGCCGACCAGCGACGGCAGCATCTACTACACCGGCCCGAGCGAGGACTTCAGCCGTCCCGGTCGCATGTGGTGGGCGGTGCCGGAGGGCGTCACCGAGTTCTCCACCTGGCGTGAGGTCACGACGGTCTATCACGAGGGTGTGCCCGGCCATCACCTGCAGATCAGCCAGACGCTGCTGCGGGCCGACCTGCTCAACCGCTGGCAGCGCCTGCTGTGCTGGTGCTCCGGGCACGGCGAGGGCTGGGCCCTGTACGCCGAGCGCCTGATGGACGAGCTGGGCTACCTCGCCGATCCGGGCGACCGGCTGGGCATGCTCGACGGCCAGGCCCTGCGGGCGACCCGGGTGATCGTCGACATCGGCATGCACCTCGAGCTGGAGATCCCGCGCGACAACCCGTTCGGCTTCCACCCGGGCGAGCGCTGGACGCCGGAGCTGGGCTGGGACTTCCTGCGGGCGCACACCCGCATGGAGGAGAAGACGCTGCGCTTCGAGTGGAAGCGTTACCTCGGGTGGCCGGGCCAGGCGCCGTCCTACAAGGTCGGCGAGCGGATCTGGCTCCAGGCCCGCGAGGAGACCCGCCAGCGCAAGGGCGCGGATTTCGATTTGAAAACGTTCCACCGCGACGCCCTGAACCTCGGCGCGCTCGGCCTCGATCCCCTTCGCAAAGCACTCGCCCGCATCTGACCCGTTTCGGGCTTTTCCCCGGTTCGCGCCGGGGAAAAGCCGCGGGAAAGCCCCAGTGGGGCCGAAGCCACTTCGCTGAGCAGTGATCAGTCCAGCACTTTCAGCCATGTCATTGCTGAGAGTTATGACGCGACTACTTTTCGCTTAATCGATACGAGTCTTATCGGTCAACGATTATGGATCTTGTGGCTTTTCGTCCGGCCACTCTGCCGTTACCATCGCCGCGATAACCAACCCGTCTTCCGGAACCGGTCTGGGCTGGGGCTTCCGACCCGGGCAACGGAACTTAACGCTCGTTACAACGACGACAACGGCACCCTGTATCCCCCGATCAGCCGAGAGAGTTCGGGCCCTTGGAAAGGGGTTTCTTGAGGTTTTCTCGGATAGATTGGCCCGGATCGTGCGCCTGACGGCTACGGAACGTAGCCAAAATTACGGCTCATGGCGTGTGCATGGCGGAGGACGAAAGCAATGAACAGCCGGCGAACCCGTTTAGGCTCCGCGCTCGCGGTGATTTTGACGGTCCTGGTTCTCGTGCCGACAGCGGTGCTGTTCGGTCGAGTCTGGACAGATACTTCCGACAAGCGGAACAGCACCGAGCTCGAGATGAAGGGCGTTGAGTATCTCTCCGCCCTGACTCCGCTCGTGAGCGCCCTCGCCGAGTCCCAGTCGACGGGCATCCAGGGCGTCAGCGAGCCGCCGGAGTCCCTGGCCGCGGCGGTCACCCGGGTCTCGGCCGCGGACGCGAAGCTCGGTGACGACCTGAGCACCAAGCCACGCTGGGCCGACCTCAAAGACAAGATCAGCAAGCTGCCGAAGGTCACCGGGGCGGTGAACATCCTCAACGCCCACGTCGAGGCGAGCGATCTGACGCTGGCGCTCTACGCCGCCGTCCGGCGCAACGCGGAGCTCAACCGCGACCCCGACGGCGACATCTCGAACCTCCAGCAAGCCGTGGCGATCGACATGCCGACCACTGTTACCCGGGTGAACCGGATGGGCGACTACGCGAACCTTCTGCAGGGCCTGCCGGCCGCCAGCCGGCCCCAGGTGCAGGCGCAGTTCGCCCACGAGGTGCTCACTGTGCAGGACACGGTCAAGCAGCTCACCGAGAACCTGCAGGCCGCGGTCGACAACACCGAGAGCGACACGCTCAGCGGCAGCCTGGTCAGCTCGCTCGACTCGTTCCGCCGCGGCGTCGAGGCGATGAACCGGGGCGCCAACCCGGCCGGCACGCCGAACGCCGCCACCATGTCGACAGCGCAAACCACCCTGCAGACCGCGCTCAGCAACCTCGCCGGCATCACGCTCAAGGAGATGGAGCGCCTGCTCGACGACCGGCTCGGCTCGCTCGACTACCGGCGTACCGAGGCGGTCATCATGGGCGCGCTCGCGCTGCTGCTGGTGCTGGGCGCGGTCATCTGGCCGGCGTTCACCCGGCGCCGCGAGGCCGAAGCCACGCCGGACCGCCCGGCCGGTGTCGGCGAGTCCACCCGGGACGTCGCGCTCAACCGGCCCGGCGCCGGCCCTGGTCCCGGCTCTCCGTACGGAGCCCCGTACAACCAGGCGCCGGGCTACGGCGACCTCGACCCGACACGGCGGGGGGAGCGGTCCGGTGCTGTTCGGTAAGTTCCGCATCCTGGGCAAGCTCGCCCTGCTGGTGCTCGTGCCGCTGCTCGGCGTCGTGGCGCTGAGCGTGCCGATCATCATCAACCGCGTCCAGGCCGCCACCGACGCGCAGAACACGTCCGACACCGTGGCGCTGGCCACCCGTGTCGGCACCGCCGTGCAGGAGCTCCAGGAAGAGCGCCTGCTCTCGGTCGGCTTCCTTTTCGGGCTCGTCGGCCAGTCCGACCTGGTGGTGCAGAGCGCCGCCGCGCGCGACGCGGTGGACGCCGTGGACGACGGCGGCGACGCCGTGTCCCGGGAACTCTCCCGGGCGCTGCGCAACGCCTCCCGCCTCGACAACGCCCGGCAGAACGTGCTCAACCGGGCGATCCTGCCGAACGAACTGGTTCTCGAGTTCACCAACCGGATCACGCCGATCATCAACGGGCTCGCGCTGTCGTCGAACGCGGACCTCAAGACCGGTGTCGGACGGCAGCTCTTCGCCCTCGAGCAGGCGCTGCGCAGTGACGACCTGATCAGCCAGGCGTCCGGTTACCTGACCGCCGCGGTGGTCAGCAAGAACCCCGGCTTCATCGGCCTGTTCTCGCAGTCGCTGATCCAGCTCCAGCAGATCATCCTGAATGCCGAGTCGTTCTTCACCGACAGCCAGTACAAGCTGTACCTCGGTGCGCAGGACGCGTTCCAGTCCCGCGTGGGCACCCAGTTCCTCGCGCTGGCCGCGACCGACCCGGCCACGGCTATCGCCTCGCTGCAGATCCAGACGCTGTTCCCGTCGCTGCAGTCCGTGCTCGTCCTCGGCGGCTTCGTCGAGAAGCGCGTGGCGGCGGACGTGAACGCGATCGTGACCAAGAACCGCGACACCGCCATCCGCGACGCCTTCCTCATCGGTGGCGGCTCGTTCCTGCTGCTGCTCATCGTGGTCGGGCTGAGCCTGTTCATGGCGCGCGCGGTGGCCCGGCCGCTGCGCCGCCTCACCGTCTCGGCCGATCGGATCGCCCGCGCCGCCGAGGCCGAGCTCGAGCGGGTGGCCGACGACGACGCCGAGTCGGTCCGCCCGATCCGCCTCGACCCGGTCGACGTCGAGGCCCAGGACGAGATCGGCGACCTGGCCCGCGCGTTCGACCGGGTGCAGACCACCGCCGTACGGCTGGTGGAGCGGCAGGTGCTCGGCCGGCGCAACACCGCCCAGATGTTCGCGCACGTCGGCCGGCGTACGCAGAACCTGGTCGGCCGCCAGCTGGCGCTGATCGACAACCTGGAGCGCCGGGAGACCGACAGCGACCGTCTGGCCGAGCTGTACCGCCTCGACCACATGTCGAGCCGTCTGCGCCGAAACGCGTCCAGCCTCGTCGTTCTCTCCGGCGCCACCGGCGCCAACGAGCACATGGCCCCGCTCCCGCTGCAGGACGTCGTGCGTCTCGCCCTCGGTGAGATCGAGGACTACACCCGCGTCGACGTCGACGTCCCGGAAGAGATCGTGGTCGTGCCGGCCGTCCTGGCCGACCTGACCCTGCTGCTGGCCGAGCTGATGGAGAACGCGACCGCGTTCTCGCCCCCGCACACCCGCGTCGTGATCACCGCGAACGAGCTGCGGGGCGGCGCGCGGCTGGCGATCGTCGACCAGGGCCTGGGCATGCCGCCCGAGCGCCTCGCCGAGGAGAACGCGCGGCTCACCCGTCGTGAGCGTCTCGACCTCGCCCCCAGTGAGGTGCTCGGCCTGTTCGTGGTCGGCCGGCTCGCCCGCCGGCACGGCATCGAGGTCACGCTGACCGAGACGCCCGGCGGCGGCATCACCGCCTGGGTCGACCTGAACCCGTCACACCTGATCGCGCGCCTGGTCAGCACGATGGCGCCGGACGTGCCGCCGTTCCCGTCGATGGCCGCCCCGGCTCAGGCGAGCTATCACACGTCGGAGTTCGCGCAGGTCATCGCCGGTTCTGCGGCCCGCGCCGGGGTCCCCGGCAGCCAGCAACCGTTCGACGCCAACGTGCTGCACCGGGCGACTCAGACGCTCGAGACCGGACAGTCGTGGAACGCGTTCGCGCCGATCAAGGCCACCGCCCAGGTCGCCGGGCCGCACGTCGACCCGTACGCCGGGCAGCCGATCTACGACGCGGAGCCGGTCTACACCCCCGGCCAGCCGGTGGCGTTCCAGCAGCCGGTCGTCACGCCCGATTACGACCTCAACGCCCCGGTCGCCGGGCGGGTGCCGGCCGCGATGCCGGAACTGCCGGCCGCCGGGCCGAGCGCCTGGCACCAGCAGCCCTCGACGCCGCCGCAGACCACCTGGTCGCAGCCGGTCGTGGGAACCCCGGCGCCGGTCGCCTGGTCACAGCCGGCCGTCGAGCCGCCGCCGGCCATGCCGGCCATCCCGCACCAGCGTTCGGGCGAGGAGGACTACCGGTACGCGCCTCAGGCGTACCAGCAGCCGTCGAGCCCCGAGCAGCGGCCGGCCGAGACGCCGGCTCTGCCGAGTCAGGGCAACACCGGCCCGCTGCGCCGCCGGATCCCCGGCAGCCAACTGCCGGAAGAGGGCGGCCGGGCGCTTCCCGCCCGCGCACCGTCGCAGGACGACGCGGTCGCCGCGAGGGCCGCGTTCGACGATTTCGAGGCCGGGGTCAGCCGCGCGCAGTGGGACGTCGCCGAGACGCACATGTCCTCACCGCCCTCCGCCGGCCACGCTCCCCTGGCTCGCCGGGTGCCGGGCGCCACCCTGCCGCGTGACGAGCCGAACTACCCGCCGCCGGCATCGCCGAGTCTTCCCCTGGACCCGGACGCCGCCCGAGCCCTGATGGAACAGTTCGAGTACGGCGTCGCACTCGCTCTGAACGAAACGAAGCCACAACCCGAGGGACAACCGCGATGACTTCCCCCTACAGCACCGACACCGGTAACGGCCGCGATTACGCCCAGTCACAACTGAGCGCCGAGGCCAAGACCTTCAACTGGCTGCTGGACTCCTTCACCTCTGGCACGGCCGGCGTGATCGAGGCCATCGCGGTGTCGTCCGACGGTCTGCTCATGGCGATGTCGGCGATCAAGGACAGGCCCAACGCGGAGCGTCTGGCCGCGGTGGTCTCGGGTCTGACGAGCCTGGCCGGCGGGGCCGCGAGCTGGTATCGACTGGGCTCTCTGAACCGCGTCATCATCGACATGGCGGACGGATACCTGCTTGTCACCGCGATCAGCGCCGGCTCGGTGCTCGGTGTGATCGCGGACCGGTCGGCCAATCTCGGCACCCTGGCGTACGAGATGACGCTGTTCGCCACCCGCGCCGGTGGCGCCCTCAGCCCGCGCCTCATCGCCGAGTTGAAGAACGCCGTTCAGCAATGACCTACCCGGACCCCGACGACCCGGCACACCCGGCTCGGCCGAGTGTCCGCCCGTTCCTGCAGTCCGGCCCGCTCGCGGCCGGTGGCTACCGTCCCGCCCCGGCGGACGAGCAACCACCGGTCGCCGAGCAGTCCTCTGCTCTGCGCCCGTTCGTCATCACGTCCGGGCGCACCAACGGCGCCGATCCCGACATCGGGATGGAAACCCAGGTGACCGTCACCCCCGGCGCCGGCCCCGTCCGTCTCTCCCCCGAGATGCGAGCGATCGTCGGCCTCTGTTTCGAACCCGTCTCCGTGGCGGAGATCTCCGCCCGGCTGCGCCTGCATCTCGGCGTCACACGCATCCTCGTCGGCGACCTGCGCGCCGCCGGCCAACTGGACGTCCACGTGCTGGACAACGAGACCCCCGACCCCGAAACCATCATGCGAGTGATCCGTGGACTACGAGCAATCACCTGACCGCGTCGTCGGCACCGCCGCCGTGGGCAACGGTGGCCATCCGAAGAAGGCGCCGGTTCCGGTCAAGATCATCGTTGCGGGCGGCTTCGGCGTCGGCAAGACCACCACTGTGGGCGCCATCTCGGAGATCTCGCCGCTGACCACGGAGGCCGAGATGACGTCGGCCTCCGTGGGCATCGACAACCCCGGCCAGGCCTCCATGAAGACGACGACGACCATCGCGATGGACTTCGGCGTGCTCACGATCGACCAGACGCTGAAGCTCTACATCTTCGGCACGCCGGGGCAGTCGCGCTTCGCCTTCATGTGGGACGACCTGGTCAAGGGCGCCCTGGGCGCGCTGGTCGTGGTCGATACCAACCGGATCGACGACTGTTATCCCGCGGTGGACTACTTCGAGCGCGCCGGGCTTCCGTTCGTGGTCGGCGTCAACACCTTCAATGGGCAAATGAGCTACAGCCTGGACGAAGTGCGCTGGGCGCTGGCCATCCGCGAGGATGTGCCGGTGCTGTCGTTCGACGCGCGTTTCCGCGGGTCGGTCCGCGACGCGTTGCTCGTCGTGCTCGATCAGGCGCTGGACAAGGCGATCCGCCAGAAATCGTCATAGTCCTGACGGCGGGTGTGCGGTGGGTCGCTGAGATCGAGGTTCCCAAATCGGCCTCGGAGCGGGCAGAGTGGTAATCGGCGAGACCCGCTACGGAAGGACGATCACGTGCGAGGCGGATTGGATGACGCTCTCGAGAAGCTCGCGCGCCGTGACGAGCTGCGCCGACGAGCGACGGGGGAGTCTCCCGGCACGCCCGCGGCCGTGACCGAGCTGGTCGAGGCGATCGCGGCGGTGGTCGGGCGTCATCCCGAGCTGGGTGTGAGCGTGGGTGTCGAGGGCGCCGGCGATCCGCTCCTGCTGCACTTCTATCTCGCCGAAGGCCAGGTGCAGGTCAACGCCGAGAACGCGGCGGTCCTGGCCCCCGAAGCGACCGGCCCGCGGCACGCCGATTTCGACCTCGACGCCGACGAACGCCCCTATTCGGCCGCACCGTATTCGGCCCCGCCGGCTGACCAGGTGGGCGGTGACACCCGCCGGCTGAGCCAGGACGATCAGGATCGTTTCGGCCCGGCCTCGTTCGACCACGCACCCCCCGCCGCGCCGGATTACTACGCCGAGTCCGACACGGCCGAGCGCCGCTACGGCTCGTTCGACGCACCGCCCTCGGCGGACGATTCCCGCTATCCCGAGCGTGACCCGGGCGAGTCGTCCCGCGACCTCGGCGCCCGCCTGCGTGACCTGGGTATGGCCTCCAGCGAACCGCCGCCGGCCTATCCGCCGCATCCGTTCGCCGCTACGCCCCCGCCGCCCGTGCCTCCGCAGTCACCCTCCTCCGACACGTCCGGCGGCGCCACCCGCCGCATCCAGCCCGAGCAGCACCAGGCGCCGGCCGAGCCGTCGGCCGCCGAGCGTGGCGGGCCGGACCGCGGACAGGTGCCTGAACAGCGCGGCATGCCGACGCCGTTGCCCCAGCCGATCCCGCTCCAGGTCGAACGCCCGGAGGAGACCGAGATAGCAGCACGCCGCCTGGCCGCGCTGCTGCGTGACGATCCCTCACTGCTCGATCAGCCCCGCAGCTGACGCTGCGTAATGTAAACCATCACCGAAGCCGTGGGTGGTTTGCGCCCGAAAAGCCCGCCTGAGTTGTCTGGGCTGGGCCTTTCAGCCAGATCACGACTCCGGCCCTTGTATCACGCTGTGTAACTGAAATAGCGTCCAAGGCGTTCCCGCTACGGCGCGTAACCTCCCCCGGTTTCGCCGCCCACCTGCGTACGCCTCGGAGATGTCGATGTCGCTGCCCGAAGTCCACCTGGTCGCCGGCACCGTGGGCGAGGCCCTGCGGCTCGCCCCGGTCGCGCTCGCCATGCGCGAGCAGGGCCGGCTCACCGCCGTCCCGGTGGCCACCGGCGCCGACCCCGACACGGTCGGCCAGGTCCTCACCGCCCTCGGCATCACTCCCCGCATCACGCTGCCGTCCGGCGACGGTCACACCGCGACGATGCGCCGCTTCGACGAGCTGTGGGCCGCCCGGACGCCGGCCGCCGTGATCGTGCGGGACGGGCTCGCTCCCGCGCTGGCGGCATTCTGGCGGCGCGTCCCGGTGCTCACCATCGACGCCGGCCGGCGCTCGGGCGAGTTCGGCTCGGCCTCGGTCCTCGAGTCCCAGCGGCGCCTGCTGGCCCAGGTCACCACCGTGCACCTGGCCGCCACTCCGCTGGCCGCGATGAACCTGCTGGACGAGCGGGTGATCGCCGGCGACACGCTGCTGACCGGCGGCACCGCCCAGGACGCGGCGCAGTTGTTCGCGACGCGGACCCTGGCCGCACCGTCGCGCGGCCGTCGCACGATCGTGCTGGGCATGCCCGCCGAGCGCGCCGACGCGATCGGCCCGGCGCTGCGGTACCTCGGCGGCCGCTACCCCGACCTCGAGGTCGTCCGGGCCGCCGACTTCGCGCCCGGGCTCGAGCTCGCCACCCTGCTCGCTCAGGCCTACCTCGTGGTCACCGACGACGAGGACCTGGTCGAGGAGGCCCTGGCCGCCTACTGCCCGGTGCTGATGATCGGCTTCGCGGCGCGGCACGCCGAGGCGTTGCACGCGGGCAGCGCGCGGCTGGTCGACCCCGACCCGGCCGCGATCAGCAGCGAGGCCGCCGATCTGCTGGAGCACCGGGTGCGCCGGGACGCAATGGCGCTCGGCGGAAACCCGTACGGCGACGGTCTCGCCGCCTATCGCGTCGCCCAGGCCACCGCGGCGCTGCTCGGCCACGGGCAGTTCCCCGACCCGATGCCGGCCAAGCCCACCGCGGGGGTCGCCCGATGAAGGAGAGCACGATGGACGTCGCCGATTTCTGGACGAAGTCGTGGACCAGCGACGACCGGGTCGCGGTGCGGCAGATGCTGGCCCCGGACGCCGAGATCGAGTGGAACCTGGACGCACCGGTCGACGACGAGGAACTGGTGCAGGTGCTGCACCGGATCGCGGTCTTCGCCGACACGGTCACCGTGGTGGGGCAGAGCCGGGCCGACGACGGCGCGGCTCTGGTCTACGACCTCGAGGCGCCGTTCGGCACGGCCCGGATGGTGGAGTTCCTGACCATCGCCGGCGGCCGGATCACCGAGGTGCGCCAGGTCTACGACGTGACGGCGACCGACCAGTTCTTCCCCGGCCTATACGCCAATTAGGAGCCGGCCTCTACGCCAATCAGGAGCCGGCCTCTAGGCCAATCAGGAGAACGTGCGGTCGAGCAGCGCGAACAGGTTGACCCAATGCCGCTGCTCGGCCTCGCGGTCGAACATCGCCGTGTCCGACATCGTGAAGCCGTGCGGCGCTCCGGCGTAGACCTCCGATGTGTACTTCACGCCGGCCTCGTCGAGCGCGGCCTCGAGCGTCCGGATCTGGTCGGGCGTGGCTGACGGGTCGTTGTCGGCGTGACCGAAGTACGCCTCGCCGGTGATGGCGCCGACCGACCGGTGCGGGCTGTCGGGCTGGTCGGTGACGAGCCGGCCGGCGTGGAAGGCGGCGACCGCGGCGATCCGGTCCGGGTGCGCCTCGATGGCTCGCAGCGCGTTCGTGCCGCCCATGCAGTAGCCGACCACCAGCACCGGCCGGTCGGCCACAGCGTCCTGACCGAAGAAGAAGTCGAGGTAGTGGCCGGTGTCGGTGGCGACGCGGTCGGCCGTCAGGCCCTGGATCAGCGGGATCAGCCGGCCGAAGGCGGCGTCGCGCTTCTCGGCGTCGGTCAGCTCCTCGGGCTCGACCAGCGGCGAGGGGCCGCCTCGGTAGAGGATGTTCGGCGCGAGCACCGCGTAGCCGCGCTCGGCGATCCGCCCGGCCATCTCGGCGATCCGCGGTCGCAGCCCGAAGGCGTCCATGAAGAGCAGGACGCCGGGGAACGGACCGTCGCCGTCCGGCCGCACGAAGTAGGCGTCCGCGGTGCCGTCCGCGGTGGGGATCTGCTCGGTGTTGATCTGCATTGGCGCACCTCCGGGAGCGACCGTAGCACCAACCGGGGAAGCATCCCCGGTCCCGTCGTACCCTGTCACCCATGGCAGATCGACTGCGCGCCGACGCGCAGCGTAACCGGACCGCGCTCCTCGCCGCCGCACGCGAGGTCTTCGGCGAACACGGGTTGGACGCCTCGCTCGACGAGATCGCCCGCCGGGCCGGGGTCGGCAACGCCACGCTCTACCGGCGCTTCCCGACCCGCCGTGATCTGATCGCCGAGGTCTTCGCGGGGCAGATGACCGGGTACGTCGACCTGGCCGAAACCGCCCTGGCCGAGCCCGACCCGTGGGCCGCCTTCGTGACCTACCTGACCCGGCTGTTCGAGATCCAGGCGACCGACCGCGGCCTGTCGGAACTGTTGGTGACCAGCGGTTTCGACGACGACGCGCGGCTGGCCGAACTGCTCGCGACCGCGCAGCGCGGTGCCACCCAGGTGATCCGCCGGGCACAGTCGGCGGGCCGGCTGCGCGCCGACTTCACCCGGCAGGACATCAGCCTGCTCATGCGGGCCAATGCCGGGGTGCTGCGCAGTTCGGCCGACCCCGGCGCGTGGCGCCGTCAGCTGGCGCTCGTGCTGGACGGCCTGGACGCCCGGTGAAATCCGGCCGCCTGGGCGCTCGGTGAAATCCGGCGATTTTAAAGCTGTTTAAGGATTGTTTAACGGGCGGCGGCCGACACTCGATCACATCCCCAAAACAGGCGCGACCCTGGGCCCCCACCCGGGGTCGCGCCGTTTCAGGCGAATCCCCGGCCCGCTTCGGCCAGCGCCTCCGACACCAGATCCCACAGGTTGGTGCCGGGCGGATTGTCGAGCCAGATGTGCAGGGCCACCCGCAGGGAAGCCAGGAAGGCGGCGGAGGTCATCTTGACCCGTACGCTCGTCGCGTCCGCCCCGGAGCGGGCGGCGATCTCGGCCGAGAGCTCACGTTCGAGCGCGGCGAACGTCTGCACCTGCGCTGCCACCAGGCTGGGCTGGGCGCGGACGAGGCGGCTCTGCGCGACCCACTGCGGGTCGAGGTCACCCAGCTCGAGGTAGAACTGCTCGGCCGCCGCGGTGAGTGCCGCCCATGTCGGCTCCCCTGCCGGACGCGCCCGCACCTTTTCGATCAGCAGGTGGATGCGCTGGTAGTCCCCGTAGAGCAGCGCCTCTTCCTTGCTGCCGAAGTAGTTCGAGAACGTACGCCGGGAGACGCCGGCCTCATCGGCGATCGCCTCGACCGTGACGCGCTCGGGCCCGTGCTCGATCGCCAGTCGCATCGCTGCCGCATGCAGGGACTGCCGGGTCGCTGCCTTCTTACGCTCGCGGAGTCCGGGCTCGGCAGCGGTGGTCATCACTTGAGCGTACCGGCGTGTGATTCCCTTCTCGATGTGCAAACTTGCGCAATGGGCAAGGTCGCTCGATAGTTGTATCTGGCAACTACTTCTGCTTCACCACGATGGAGGCTGCGCGATGAGCGCCTCGACCACCACGGGCACCCGGCCGGGCGCCATGTCCCACCGCCAGATCATGGAGGCGCTCTCCGGCCTTCTTCTGGTGCTCTTCGTCGCGATGGCCAGCTCGACCATCGTCTCCACGGCGCTGCCCAAGATCATTGGTGCTCTCGACGGCAGCCAGACGCAGTACACCTGGGTCGTCACCGCGACCCTGCTCACCGCGACCGCCTCCACCCCGATCTGGGGCAAGCTGGCCGACCTCTACAGCAAGAAGTTGCTGGTCCAGATCGCCATCGTGGTGTTCGTGCTCGGCTCGATCGTGGCCGGCTTCTCGCAGACCGCCGGTCAGCTGATCGCCGCCCGGGCGTTCCAGGGCCTCGGCATGGGCGGCGTGCAGGCGCTGGTCCAGGTCGCGATCGCCGCGATGATCCCGCCCCGTGAGCGCGGCCGCTACAACGGCTACCTCGGTGGCGTCATGGCCCTGGCCACGGTCGGCGGCCCGCTGCTGGGCGGCCTGATCGTCGACTCCACGCTGGGCTGGCGCTGGTGCTTCTTCATCGGCGCCCCGATCGCGGTGATCGCCCTGGTCGTGCTCCAGAAGACGCTCAACCTCGAGATCATCCGCCGGGCCGACGTAAAGATCGACTACCTGGGCGCCGGGCTCATCGCGGCCGGCGTCAGCACCCTGCTCGTCTGGGTCTCGTTCGTCGACAGCTCGTTCGCCTGGCTCTCGTGGGAGACCGGCGCGTTCGTCGGCGCCGGCGTGGTCCTCCTGGCCCTGGCCGTCTGGGTCGAGACCCGGGTCGCCGAGCCGGTCGTGCCGCTCGACATCATCAAGCAGCGCAACACCGCCCTGGCCATCATCGCGAGCCTCGCGGTCGGCATGGCGATGTTCGGCGGGGCCGTCTTCCTCGGCCAGTACTTCCAGATCGGCCGCGGCTACAGCCCGACCGAGGCCGGCCTGCTCACCATCCCGATGATGGCCGGCATCCTGGTGTCCTCCACGGTCACCGGCCGCATGATCACCAAGAGCGGCCGGATCAAGCCGTACATCCTGGCCGGCACGATCGTGCTGGTCGCCGGTTTCGCAGGGCTCTCGATGCTCGACCACGAAACCCCGCTCTGGTACGTCGGTGTCGCGATGGCCCTGGTCGGCGCGGGCGTCGGCATGTCGATGCAGAATCTGGTGCTCTCGGTGCAGAACACCGTCTCGCTCAAGGACATCGGCGCGGCCAGCTCGACGGTGGCGTTCTTCCGCTCGCTGGGCGGCACGATCGGCGTCTCGGTTCTCGGCGCGGTACTCGCCCGCCGGGTCAGCGACCAGATCACGACCGACCTGGCCGACGCCGGCGTGCCGGCCGGCAGCACCGGCGGCAGCACGCTGAACCTGGCCGCCCTGCCCGACTCGATCCAGCACATCGTGCGGGCCGCCTACGGCGACGCGACCGGGCACATCTTCCTGATCAGCGCGGCCATCGCGGTCGTCGGCGTCATCGCGGCGGCCCTGATGCGGCCGGCCCCGCTGCGCTCGACGGTCGACGCGCCCGCTTCCGCTCCGGTCGACTCCGCCGCCGAGAAGGTTCCCGCCCTCAGCAACTGATCAACACACCTCCAAACGCGGCGTCCGCTCCCTGCGGGCGCCGCGTTTGTTGCCGGTGGGGCGAGATTGCTCACGCTCGTGAACATGGAATGACAGTCTTACGCAGAGCTAACCTTCGGAAGCGGAGCGCTGATCATGGTGGTTTTCCTCAACCCCGGACCGGCGCTGACGATCAGTGGCCCAGAAGCGAGAAAGGGGGCTGGCCACGTGGATCCGGACCGGGACGTGCTCGACGCCGAGTGGCTGGACGCCGCCCTGCTCGAGTTGGAGGACGACATCCACTGGGATGCCGTTCCCATGCTGGAGCGCGCCGAACGCTACGAGTGCCTGGCTCACCTGCTCGGCGACGACATGCTCGTCGCCCGGGCCCAGCTCAGCCAGGCCAACATGCGCATGCGCTCCGGTGACGTCGCCGAGGCGGCGCAGCGCATCTGGCACATCCACCAGTGGGCGGTCGACAACGACGCCCGCAAGCTGACGGCGCGTACGCACCTGATCTGGTCGGCCATCCACCGTCACCTCGGCGACGCGGCCCAGAGCCTCGAGCACGCCGTCCTCAGCGTCGAACTGCTCGACGACACCGCCACCGGCCACATGCAAATCTGGCACCGCGCCAAGCTGGCCGACGCGCTCGCCTTCGCCGGCTCGATGGACGCGGCCCGCGAGCGCTTCGACCAGGCCGAGCGGCTGACGACCGAGCTCGACCGGCCCTTCCTGCAGCTCTACGTGCTCAACAACTACGCCTACTCCGAGCACGCCGTCGGCAACTACGCGCAGGCCGAGCTGGTCGCGCAGCGGCTGCGCGTGCTGGCCACCACCCACAACTTCGAACTCGACGCCACCGTGCTCGACACGATCGGCGCCATCGAGCTCGGCAACGGCCACTACGCCGCGGCCGAGCAGACCATGCTCCAGTGCATCGAGAAGTACAGCCTGATCCGGCGCGACGACGCCGACGCCATGCCCGAATACCTGCTCAACCTGGCCCGGGCCCAGCGCGGCCTCAAGGCGTACGAGCGTGCCCAGCACAGCCTCGACGAGTCCCGCCGGCTCTGCGCCGACCGCGAGCTGGGCCACTTCCTTGTGCAGGTGCACCAGGAACAGGCCGAGCTGCACGCCGCCCGGGGCGAGTTCGCCGAGGCGTACGAGGCTCACAAGTCCTTCTTCGCGGCCTACATGGGCCTGCGTTCTCGTCAGCGGGAGGCCCAGGCCCGTACGAGGCAGGCGCTCTTCGAGACGGCCGAGGCCCGGCAGGAGGCGGAACGCTTCCGCGAGCAGGCCCGGCGCGACCCGCTGACCGGCCTGCGCAACCGCCGCTTCATCGACGAGCAGCTGTCCCGCCTGATCGGCACCGACGCCGACCTGACCGTCGCCCTGGTCGACCTCGACCACTTCAAGCGGATCAACGACCAGCTCTCGCACGACGTGGGCGACCAGGTGCTCGTCCAGGTGGCCAAGATCCTGGAGACCGAACTGGCCGCCGTGTCGCCCGACGGCTTCGTCGCCCGGATGGGTGGCGAGGAGTTCCTGATGGTGCTGCCGGGCTGTCCGACGCAGCGGGCCGGCCGTGCGGTCGACAGCATCCGGCGGGCCGTCGGCGCGTACGAGTGGGATGGCATCACCCAGGGGCTGCCCGTCACGATCAGCATCGGCGTGGCCTGCGTCAGCGAGTCGGAGAAGGCAACCCAGCCCGGCCTGCTGTCCACAGCCGACCGCAATCTGTACGCCGCCAAGCACGGTGGCCGCGACCGCGTGGTGTGCGGAGTGCCCGGTCCGGACAGCAGCCGTTCCTATCGCGACCGCGCCTCGGCGGCCTGACCTGCGGCTTCGTCTTCAAGATCGAAAGTGATCCTGATCGACTTCGACCGCTACTCTTTACCGCACTGGCGACAGTCGGCGAGGAGGCGTACGTGGGTGAGGAATTCCCGACGGCCGAGGTCGCGCCGCCCGGCGTGAACATCAACGTGCCGCACTCGGCCCGCATCTACGACTACTGGCTCGGCGGCAAGGACAACTTCGCGGTCGACCGGGCGGTGGGCGACGCCATGATCAAGGCGATCCCCGGCATGCGCTACATGGCCGCCGAGAATCGCAAGTTCGTGCACCGGGTCGCCCGCGACCTGGTCGAGAAGGAACAGATCCGCCAGTTCCTCGACGTCGGCACCGGCATCCCCACCCGGCCCAACCTGCACGAGATCGCTCAGCGCATAGCGCCCGAGACCCGCGTGGTCTATGTGGACAACGACCCGATCGTGCTCGTCCACGCCCGGGCCCTCATGATCAGCACCGAGCAGGGCCGCAGCGAATACATCTCGGCCGACCTGCGCGCCTCCGAGTCGATCCTCAACGACAAGGTCCTGCGCGACACGCTCGACTTCGGCCGGCCCGTCGGCCTCACCCTGATCGCGATCCTGATGCTGATCGCCGACGAGGACGACCCTTGGTCCAAGGTCGACGCGTTGCGGGACGCGATGCCTCCGGGCAGCCTGCTGGCCATCACGCACCCCACCGCCGATTTCGCCCCCGACGAGGTGAACGCGGCGGTGGCCGCGGCCACCACCGCCGGCATGACCCTGGTGGCACGGCCCGAGGCCGACGTCCGGCGCTTCTTCGGCGACTGGGAGCTGCTCGAGCCCGGGCTGGTGCCGGTGTCGAACTGGCGCCCCGACGAGCCGGTCGACAATCCCGAGGCCGCCTATTACTGGGCCGGCGTGGCCCGCAAGCCTTAGGGCTCGCCGAGAAATAACACGTTGGTTGGATCTTTATCGGGCGGGGTTTAGGACCGTTTGGTGCCGGCCGCGA